>JAEZCR010000212.1 GCA_023433465.1 Pseudomonadota bacterium
GAGATGGTGCGCTTCACCGCGCGATTCATCGTGATCAGCTCGGCGAGCGTCTGGGCATTGGACATCGTCATGCGCGGCGTTCCAGTTTCATCATGAGCGGGTGTTTGGTGCGCAGGTTGATCTGCGCTTCGAGCTCGAGCGGGCGGTCGGGCACGTAGCGCAACCGGTACCGGCGGGCCACCTTATATAAGTGCATGTACATTTCATATAAGGCGAGGGTTTCTCCGATGCAGTGCCGGGGTCCCGCGGCGAACGGCATGTAGGCGAAACGCGGACGCTCGCTTTCGTGCTCGGAGTCGAAGCGCTCCGGGCGGAACGTCTCCGGCTCCTTCCAGTAACGCGGGTGGCGGTGCAGTAGATAGAGGCAGAGCAGGACGTCCGTGCCGGGCGGAACCTCGTAGCCGGAGAGGATGTCCTGCCCGATGGTCCGGCGCGACAGCAGCCAGCCGGGCGGATACATGCGCAGGGCCTCGTCCACCACGTTCTTCGTGTAGCTCAGCCGTTCCATTTCCGAAAGACCGGGCGCGGCCTGCTCGGGCACCGCGTCGATCTCGGCGTGCAATTTCGCCTCTGCCTCGGGATTCTGCGAGAGCAGGTACCAGGTCCAGTTGAGGCCGCTGGCGGTCGTCTCGTGGCCGGCCACGATGAGCGTCATGACTTCGTCGATGAGATCCCGCTCGGACATCGGCGAACCCGTTTCCTTGTCACGCGCCTCGATGAGCATCTGCAGGAAGTCGAAGTGCTCGGACCTGTCCTTGACGCGCCGTTTCGCGAGCGCGCCCACGAGCTTGGAGAGCTGCCGGAACCGGTACGCGAATTTCAGATCGCGCGCCGGCTCCTTCGTGACGATGTCGAAGGGGTTGCCGCCCATCTCGCGCGACAGCCGCTCGAGGTCCGTGCCGAAGATCGACAGCAGCACGATCTCGAGCGTGAGCTCGCTCATGTCGTCCGTGACGTTCACGAGTTCGCCGCGCGCGGCCTGCGCTTCCCACTTGGTGATGAAGCGCTCGTTGCACGCATCGATGAGCTTCGAGAACTGCGTGATCATCCGGCGATGGAACATCGGCTGCATCATGTAGCGCTGCCGTTTCCACAGTTCGCCCTCGCTCGTCATGATGCCGTTGCCGAGCAGGATCTTGACGCGATCCAGGCCCGAACCCTTGGTGTAGTTGCGGTGGTTGGAAACCAGCACCCGCTTGACGTCGTCCGGGTGGTTGATGACCCACATTTCCGCGCGGCGCGCCGGTGAATAGAAGCGGTAGATGTCCCCGTGGCGCTTGAACAGCTCCGTCAGCCGGTGGATCGCTTCGTCGTCGCCGCCGATGTCGAACTTCAGGTCCGAAAGCGGGGGCAGGGGAGCGGACTGGTCCTTATCCTGGGAGGTCGCAGACATTCGCGAATTCTACATGCCTTGCGTGGACTGCTGACGCCCGGAGACGCGTTGCAGGCGGGGTAGGATTCACCGACAATTCGCGCCTCTTTTTGCCGGCGCGCGCTGGATGCCAACAGATCCCCCGGACGCAGGCGGCCTGCGTAATACCATCTACAAGCAGGAGACCCGATCGAAGCGTCGGATGACTCCCCTGCGCCGTTTCGCCTGGCGGATCGTCGCGGCCATCGGCGTCGGGATCATCCGGTTGTTCTGGAGCACCTGCCGCGTGGTGCGTGTCGTCGGTGACGAACACGTGGAGCGGGCCCTGAAGCAGTGGCCGTCCGTGATTCCGGTCTATTGGCACCAGCACCAGCTCTTCTGCGCGAAGTACCTGCTGGACCAGCGGCCGCGCGGACTGAAGTTAGGGTGGCTGATCAGCCCGTCGATCGACGGCGAGATCGGCGTCATGATCGTGTCGCGCTTCAAGGGTCACGTGATCCGCGGGTCCTCCTCGCACACGGGCGCCCGGGCGCTGCGTGACTATTACGAGGCGCTGACCAAGGGCGGCATCTCGCCCGCGATCACGCCGGACGGTCCGCGGGGTCCCCGGTTCGTGTTCAAGCCGGGCGCGATCCTGCTCTCGCAGATGGCGCAGCGGCCGATCCTGCCGATGGCGTACGCGGCCAGCCGCGCGACGCTGTTCCACTGGGACAAGTTCGTGTTGCCCTGGCCGTTCTCGCGCATCGTCATCGCGATCGGCGAGCCGCGCCTGGTACCGCGCGCGGTCAAGCCCGAGGCGTTGACCGCACTGCAGGCCGAGCTGGCCGCGGACATGAAGAAGTTGTTTGCCGTCGCGCGCGACGCCCTGCGCGAAAAGGCCGCGGCATGAGCGTCGCGCTGTCCGTGGTCGTGCCCGTGTGCAACGAGGCGGAAAACGTCGATCCGCTCGTGCGCGAGATCGCGGCCGCGCTGGCCGGCCAGGACTACGAAATGATCTTCATCGATGACGGGAGCACCGACGAGACCGCCGCGATCCTCACGCGGCTGAAGGGCGAGTTCCCCATGCTGCGCGTGCTGCGCCATTCGTTTCGCAGCGGCCAGAGCGCGGCGGTGGCGAGCGGCGTTCGCGCCGCGCGCGCGCCCTGGATCGCGACGCTCGACGGTGACGGGCAGAACGACCCGGCCGACATTCCCAAACTTCTCGCCGCGCGCGAGGACCCCGCCCATCGCGGCGTGCAATTGTTCATGGGCAACCGCAAGGCGAGCCGCAAGGACACCGCGTTCCGCAAGCTGCAGTCGACTATCGCCAATGGCGTGCGCTCGGGACTGCTCGGCGATGGCACGCCGGACACGGGCTGCGGGATCAAGCTCTTTTCGCGCGAGGTGTTCATGGACCTGCCGCGCTTCGATCACATGCACCGTTTCCTGCCCGCGCTGTTCCTGCGTCACGGCGCGAAGGTGATCTCCGTGCCCGTGAGCCATCGCGCGCGCACGCGCGGCACTTCGAAGTACGGAATGCTCAATCGCCTGTGGGTGGGCATCGTCGACATCGCCGGCGTCATGTGGCTGAGGCGCCGCTACAAGCCGGGCTTGCTCGTGCGGGAAGACTGACAAGACAAGGTGAGGAGCGTCCCATGATGAGCGGCGTGATCGGGGTGTATTTCGGGGTGGTCGTGACGCCCTGGAAGCTCGTGGGGTTTCTCGGCGCGCTCATGTTCGCGGGGCGCTGGGTCGTGCAGGCCTGGGCGACGAAGCGCGCCGGACGGCCGGCGATTCCGCGCAGTTTCTGGATCATCAGCCTGCTCGGCAGCGGCATGGTCACGTCGTATTTCATCTGGGGCAAGAACGATTCGGTCGGCATCCTGACGAACCTGCTGCCGGCCAGCGTCGCGTTCTACAACCTCGTCATGGACATCAAGTCGAAGCGCGGCGGCTCGAACGCAGGTTCCAATGCCTGACATCGGACTTCTGGGCGGCGGGCCGCGCAGGCCCGTCGCGACGCCCGAACTTCCGGACGTTACGAGCGCGCTCGAGGTAGTTAGCGAGGCGCGCGCCGGGGATGTCGGCACGCCGGAATCGGCGTCGAGTGCGTTCGCGTCGAAGGTCGCGGAGTCGGACATCGTCGTCGCGCAGGTGTCGGCGCCGCTCGCGGATGATTCGAACTCGCGTGAGCCGACCACGCCAGCGATGCCCATCTCCGTGGCCGCGACGCCGCCGATCCGCTGGACGGATCTGCTCTGGCTGGCGCTCGCGCTGCTCGTGATCGTCGGTACGGGAATCGGCGTGCGCGATCCCTGGCCTGCTGACGAACCGCGCTTCGCCTCGCTCGCGCGCGACATGGCGTTGTCGGGTGAATGGATGTTCCCGCGTGTCGGCGGCGATCTGTACCAGGACAAGCCGCCGCTGTTCTTCTGGCTGCTCGCGATCTTCTACACGCTCACCGGATCGGTGCGCTGGTCCTTCCTGATCCCGTCGTTCCTCGCCGCGGGCGGCGTGATGTTCCTGGTCTACGACTACGGTCGCCGCACCGTGAGCCGCGAGGCGGGTCTCGCCGCGAGCGTGCTCGTCGTGTGCACGCTGCAATTCGTGCTCGCGACCCGCGGCGCGCAGATCGACGCGACGCTGTGTTTCCTGACCACACTGTCCTTGTATGCGCTGCTGCGACACCTGCTCCTCGGGCACGGCTGGCGCTGGTATTTCCTCGGCGGCTTCGCGGCGGGTCTGGGCATCTTCACGAAGGGCGTGGGGTTCCTGCCCATCCTTCTGCTGATTCCGTATTTCCTGCTGCGCGGATTCGGCTGGCAGGGGCTCGCGCGCGTCGACGCAGGCAAGGGCGGTTGGCGCTGGTGGCTCGCGCCGCTCGCGATGCTGCTCGCCGTGAGCCTGTGGTTCGTGCCGATGTTGATCGCGGTCGCGAACAGCGCGCCCGAGTACGCCGCGTATCGCGACGAGATCCTGTTCGAGCAGACGGTGAATCGCTATGCGGGCGCGTGGCATCACGTGAAGGCCTGGTACTACTTCCTCGTCGAAGTCATCCCGCCGTTGTGGCTGCCGTGGAGCATCCTGCTGTTCTGGCTCGTGCCGCGGTTCAAGTCTGCGTTCCACGCACGAGCCGCGCAGGTCTGGTTGCCCCTCGGCTGGGTCATCCTCGTCGTGGCGTTCTTCTCGGCGAGCCCGGGCAAACGTGGCATCTACATCCTGCCGGCGCTGCCCGCGTTGGCGTTCGCGGCCATGCCGGTGCTCGAAGGCGTACTCGCGCGCAAGGGCGTGCGCCGCGCGGGATTCGTGCTGGCGGGATTCTTCTGGTTCGCGGCCGCGGCGCTCGCGATCGGCCATGCCGTCGACGCACGATTCGCCGTGAAGGCGATGGCCGAGGTCAATCTGACGAGCCCCGCCGCCTTCTACGTGTATCTCGCACTCGCGGGCGCGGGACTGGCGTTCGTGTGGCGACGTGCGCCGCTCGCCGCGTGGCCGGTCGCGCTTGGCGCGTTGACCATCGTCTTCTCGTATTTCTTCGCGCCCGCGATGAATCCCGAGCGCTCGGGCAGCGCATTCGTGCGAAATGCGCTCGCGCAGGTGCAGCCGTCGGAGGAACTCGCGCTCGTCGCCTATAAGGAACAGTTCCTGCTGTACCTCGATCGGCCGACCGTGAACTTCGGTCATCGGCGCTGGCGGGAAGGGCCGCAGGAGGCTTACGACGCGGCTGCATGGCTCAATGCCGGCAACGATCGCGTGCTGCTGATTCCGGGCGATCAGATCCAGCCTTGTTTCCAGGGCTCCGCGACGAGCGTGGGCGTGAGTTCGCGCACGGAGTGGTTCCTCGTGCGCGGACGTGCGAGCGAGCAGTGCGCGTCGCAGGGAAATGCAGGGCGCGCGATTCAATATTCCGCAAAGCCGTTATAGTGTCGCGCCAGATTATGTCTGGCTCGCGCAATGGAGTGCGCTCATTCTCCTGATGCAACCTGCACTTAGCTTGTGTTCCTCAAATCTTGTGACAGAATGCTCCGCAACTTTGGGAGGGATCTGGCGCTGGAATCTGTGTGCCGCATCGCCGTGGCACCGGTTTCTCTCGCGTAGCGTGTTGGTCCACGCCCCAAGGCAGGGAGAAGAGTGGCGCTAGCACCGGATAATCCTGAGCTGACCGCATCGGACGTCTTTTCGACAGGCGTCTGGTCCGCGCGCGGCGGCAAGCCGACGTTGGGCGTCGACATCGCCTGCACCAAGATCGCGGTCGACCTGCAGAACATGCGCCGCGGAACGACCGAAGAAGTCATCCGCGAGAGCCTGATCTCCCTGCGCGATTCCTCGGGCGTCGATACCGCCTTCGTGTGGCTTCTCTCCCCCGACGGCTCCGCCATCGAGGAAGTCCACGCGGCCCACGGTGCGCTCGCCCAATGCCGCGTCGAGGTCTGGCGCGGCGCGCAACTTGCCGATTACCCCTGGCTGCGCAACCGTCTCGAACACCTGCGCCTCTCCGAGGTCCGCGACAGCGCCGCGCCGCGCCGCGACCAGGCGGCGGAGAGCCGCAAGCTCGCGGAGCTCTCGATCGGCTCGGTGCTCATGATCGCGATCCGCGTGCAGGGCCAGCCGGCCGGCATCCTCGGTCTCGCCAACGCGCTGCCACGCGGCGCCTGGGACGTGAACCTGCAGCTGTTGCTCAAACTGCTGGGCAATTCGCTGGGCGCGGGCCTCACGCGCCTGCGCATCGAGAACCGCCTGAACAAACTCGAGGAGCGTCTCGAGCTCGCCCAGGGCGCCGCGAACGACGGCCTCTGGGATTTCGACATCGAGAGCAACGAAGTCCACTTCTCGCCGCGCTGGAAACAGATGCTGGGCTACCCGGTGGACGCCGAGCTCGATT
>JAEZCR010000139.1 GCA_023433465.1 Pseudomonadota bacterium
CCCCTTGGGGGGGCGGGGGTTGCGACGGTAGCCCGGGGCCCCTCGCCGGCACGGGAACGAATGCGGAATCGGTCGGCGACGAGCTGCGGGAATTCTGCTCGGAACTGATCGCAGGCAACGCCATCCCCAGATAGACGGGATCATCTGCCTCCAATCGTCGGAGCGCAGCCCATAGTCACGCGGGAATTCGCCCCATGCGGCCCTCCCTGCGGTCGAGGCACGCGATCGCGCGGTATAACGAACGGACCCGGGCAAGGAGGACATCCATGGCATCCGTACACGTTCCAACGAACGCTCTCGTGCTGGTCGGTGACGGCAGAAGAGCGCTGTTCCTGCGCAATCGCGGCACACCTCGCCACATCGAATTGATCACCGAGCGCGAAATGTCACAGGACAATCCACCGAATCGCGAGCAGGGCACCGATCGTCCCGGCCGATATCTGGGTGCCGATGGCGTATCACGCAGCGCGTTCGAGCAGACCGACTGGCACCAGCAGGCGGAGCAACGATTTGCCGGCGAGATCGCCGATACGCTCTATCAAATGGCGCACGCACACCGGTTCGAAGAGCTGGTGTTGATCGCGCCACCGAAACTGCTCGGCGATCTGCGAGCCGCACTGCACAGCGAAGTCAGCGATCGCATCGTCGCGGAGGTGCCGAAGAACCTCACGCCGAATCCCGTTCCGGAGATCGCGAAGCTGTTGAGTTGATCTCGACGCCATTACGCTTCGAGTCCTACACAAGTCGTCGCCGCACGCGAAACACATCGTCGCGGGAAGAGCGCAGCATCAAGGGTTCAACCCGATGCCGAGGAGGAAGACATGCAAATCCGCGACGTGATGACTTCACATGTGAGCGTGGTGAAACCGGATACGCCCGTTTCCGAGATAGCCATGCGGATGCGCGACGAAGACATCGGCTCCGTTCCGGTCACGGATGGCGACAAACTGATCGGCATGGTGACCGATCGGGACATCGTGACCCGAGGTCTCGCTCAGTCGGCCGACATGAGCCGGGTTCAGGCCAAGGATGTGATGTCTCCGAAGATCCTCTATTGCATGGAGGACGAGACCATCAGCGAGGTGCTCGAGAACATGGGGGAGGAGCAGATCCGGCGTCTGCCGGTCGTGAATCGCGACAAGCGCCTCGTGGGCGTGGTGTCGCTCGGCGATCTCAGCAAGGCGGAGAAGCAGCGCGCGGGTGATGCGCTTGCGGGGATCTCGGAGAGCACACACAAGCACTGAAGCAGCCCCCCCCCGAACGGCTCATGCCTCGCGAGCGAGGTGTTTCGTCGACGATGAACGAGTGGCTCACCGCGTGATATACACGTGACGGTGGAGAGTTTCGCTGGCGAGCCCGCATGAGCCTGACTGCCCTGAATCGACGCATCGTCCTGTTGGCTGCCCTCGCCCCCATTTTCGTTTCACATTCCGACGCCCAGGAACTCGAGCGACCCGAGTTGCTCGTATTCGCCGCTTCGTCCCTGACCGACGTTCTGGGCAGACTTTCGACAGCGTACGAAGAGCAGTCGGGCATCAAGGTCAAACTATCCTTCGCGGCGAGCTCCGTGCTCGCCCGCCAGATCGAGGTCGGCACGAGGGCCGATGTGTTCGTATCCGCGGATCAGGAGTGGATGAACTACCTGGACGAGCGCAATTTGATCGCCGCCGGCACGCGGCGCGACCTGGTGGGCAATCGCCTCGTCCTCATCGCCCCGTCCGACAGCAAAGTGGCGCTTTCGATCGAACCCGGCTTTGATCTGGCCAGCGCATTGGGCACTGGCCGGCTCGCGACGGGCGACCCCGAGACCGTACCGGTGGGCAGATATGCTCGCGCCGCACTGACGAAGCTCGGAGCGTGGAAGGACCTCGAGCGCAGGATCGCGCCCGCCGAGAATGTGCGCACGGCGCTCATGTATGTCTCGAGAGGCGAAGCGCCGCTTGGAATCGTTTACGCGACCGACGCGGCGGTGGAGCCGAGGGTGCGCGTGGTCGATACGTTTCCCGCCGATACACACGAGCCAATCACCTATCCCGCCGCCGCCATGAACCATGCGCAGCCCGCCGCGGCCGGCTTTCTGGAATTCCTGGGTAGTGAGAGCGCCGCGCGGATCTGGCGGAAGTTCGGCTTCGTCGACCTGCGTTCCAGGTAGATCGGGGTAACGGCGCTCCCGGTTTACGCGGAACCCATCCATGTGTCACAGTATCGCTGTGACACAGGAGGGGCCATGGTGCGAAAGACTCTGACTACCGCGCTGATGTTGATCGTTGCCGTGACCGCGATCGCTGCCGATGCGCCGATGGAGGAAGTCGTCGTCACGGGCGAATACGCGGGTCCTGGAATGTGGCAGGTCACCCACCCCGACCACCCTGGTCACACGCTCTGGATCCTCGGTGAACCGCCGCTATTGCCAAAGGGAATTCGCTTTCGTTCGCAAAAGGTGGCGCAGGTTGCCTCGCAATCGCAGGAAATCCTCATGCCGGCCGGGTCCTCGCTGAAGCCCGACGAGAAAATTGGCGTGTTGCGCATGCTCACGTTGGTGCCCGCGGCATTGAAGCTGCGCAAGAATCCCGACAAGGCCACACTGAAAGAACTGATCCCACCCGACGTTTACGCGCGTTGGCTGGTGCAGAAGAAGCTCTACCTCGGCCGCGACTCCGGCGTGGAGAAGATGCGCCCCTTCCTCGTGGCCGACAAGCTGCGCAATGCGGCGATCAAGGAACTGCAGCTCGGCAACGTCGGCTCCTGGGCAGACGTCTGGGCGGTAGTCAAAGAGAACAAGATTCCCGTTACGAGACCCAACCTCGAATTCACGTTCAAGACCGAGGGTCTTCGCCAGCAGATCAAGTCGTTTGCGCGCGAGAAGCTCGCCGACGAAGAATGTTTCGCGCGGACCATCGAGCTCACCGAGGCGCTCGCCAATAGGGAAGTGGAAAACGCCCGCGCCCGCGCGTGGGCCACGGGCGACCTCGCCACGCTGCAGGAACTTCCGCCGCTGCCGAATCCCGACCCGTCCTGCGACCAGGCCATCGTGAATGCGCTGGCGATGACCACCCCGGTGCCCACCGATCTGCGCGCGCAGATGGACGAGTTGTGGTTCGCGTCGGCAGGAAACGCGGTGACGAAAAACGTGAGCACGCTTGCATTCGTGCCGATGAGCGCACTGCTCGGGGAGAATGGTTATCTCGAAAGTCTGCGCGCGCGTGGCTACGAAATCCTCGCACCTGTCTCCTGATGCGAAAGACGGCTGGTTGCGTGCACGCGATGGTAGATTCGAGCGTGCCGCGCGCAGGCCGGCAAAACGGGGGATGACAATCACATGTCTCGCATGTCGTTTTCGATGGCACCGCCTTCCATGCTGATCCTGATTTTTCTCTCGCTCGGTTGCGGAGGCGAAGGGTCCGACAACCCCGCGGCCCCCTCCGCGCCTCCTGTGCAGCCCGCGGGCCCATCTGGCCCGGGGGCGCCGGCGATTTCCGAAACTGGCGGCATTCCCAGTGGTTACAGGATGGTGTGGTCCGACGAATTCGACGTGCCGGGACTGCCGGATGCCACGAAGTGGAGCCACGACACCGAGCGCAACTCGGCGGGCTGGTACAACAACGAGCAGCAGTACTACGCGAGCGAACGACCGGAAAATGCGCGGGTCGAGAACGGCTTCCTCGTGATCACGGCGCGCCGAGAGGATCTATCTACCCTCGGATTGCCGGACTGGAGCGGCCAGCGTTACTCCTCCGCGCGGCTCGTCACGCGCGGCAAGGCGGCCTGGAGCGGCGGCTTCTTCGAGATCCGCGCCAAACTACCCTGCGGGCGTGGCACGTGGCCGGCCATCTGGACGTTGTCGGCGCCGCCGCAGACGCGCTGGCCCGACGACGGCGAGATCGACATCATGGAGCACGTGGGATTCGATCCGGGCATCGTGCACGGCACCGTGCACACGGGCTCGTACAACCACACCCTCGGCAACCATCGCGGCGCGACGACGACGGTCGCCGACGCCTGCAACGAGTTCCACCGCTACCAGATGAACTGGACTCCTTCACGCATCACCATCGGCGTCGACGATCGCAACTACTTCCAGTACTCGAACGACGGGAGCGGCAACGGCACGTGGCCGTTCGACAGCCCCCAGTACCTGATCCTCAACATCGCCGTCGGCGGCGACTGGGGCGGACAGATGGGCATCGACGACACGGTTTTTCCCGTGCGCATGGAGATCGACTACGTGCGCGTATATCAGTAGGCGCCGCGGCCGCCCTTACGCCTGCGCGAGCGCCTGTTCGACGTCGGCGATGATGTCGTCGATGTGCTCGATGCCCACCGAGATGCGCACCATGTCTTCGCTGACACCGGCGGCCTTCAGCTCCTGCGGAGAGAGCTGGCGGTGGGTGGTCGAGGCAGGATGGCAGGCCAGCGACTTCGCATCGCCGATGTTCACCAGCCGGAAGATCATCTTCAGCGCGTCGATGAAGCGCGCGCCCGCTTCGGCGCCACCCTTGATGCCGAAGCTGATGATGCCGGACGCCTTGCCCTTGCAGATCTTGTCGGCGGTCGTCTTGTACGGGCTGTCGGGCAGCGTCGCGTAGTTCACCCAGGTGATCTTCGGATGCTTCTCGAGCCACGCTGCGAGCGCCTCGGCATTCGAGCAGTGCCGCTCCATGCGCAGCCCCAGTGTCTCGAGGCCCATGAGGAACAGGAACGCGTTGTGCGGCGAGAGTGCCGCGCCGGTGTTGCGCAGCGGAACGACGCGCGCGCGTCCGATGAACGCCGCCGGTCCGAGCGCCTGCGTGTAGACCACACCGTGGTACGACGGATCGGGCTCGTTCAGCAGCGGAAATCGCTCCTTGTTGGCGACCCAGTCGAACTTGCCCGAGTCGACGATCATGCCGCCGATCGAGTTGCCATGGCCACCGATGTACTTGGTGAGCGCGTGCACGACGATGTCCGCGCCGAAGTCGATGGGCCGGCATAGATAGGGAGTCGCCACCGTGTTGTCGACGATGAGCGGCACGCCGTGCCTGTGGGCGATCTGCGCCAGGCGCTGGATGTCCACGACGTTGCCGGCCGGATTGCCGATCGACTCGCAGAACACGGCTTTCGTCTTCTTGTCGATGAGCTTCTCGAGGCCGGCGAAGTCGGCCTGGTCGGCCAGCCGCACCTCGATGCCCTGGCGCGGAAAGGTGTGGACGAACAGGTTGTAAGTCCCGCCATAGAGCTGGCTGACCGAGACGATGTTGTCGCCCGCGCTGGCGAGCGTCTGGATGGCATACGTGATGGCCGCCATGCCGGACGCGAGCGCGAGACCGGCGATGCCGCCTTCCATCTCCGCGACGCGCGCTTCGAGCACCGCGTTGGTCGGGTTCATGATGCGGGAATAAATGTTGCCCGGCACGACAAGGTTGAATAGATCCGCGCCGTGCTGCGTGTTGTCGAACGTATAGGACGTGGTCTGATAAATCGGAACGGCCGCGGCCTTGGTCGTGCCTTCGGGTTCGTAACCGTGATGCAGGGCGATGGATTCCAGCTTCATGTTTTCCTCTCGGAAGTCATTGTTCGTCGTGGGTCGCACAGGATACTGCCACGCGCCCGCGCAGAGGATCAGCATCGTTGGATCACGCCTTGCGTATACAGCGTCCGCTCTGTTCTGCTACGGAAAGTTCAATCAGGAGTTCCGAATGAGACGACTCGGCGGCAATGCGCGATTGCTTCACACGTTGGCGCTCGGCCTCGCAGCCTTCCTGCTCGGCAGCTGCGCCGAGATGTCGCGAGTGCTGGAAAGCGGCGGCACGTCTTCCGCCTCGCCCACTCAGCCCGCTTTCGCGCGTGCAGTGAAAGAGTCACTCGAGCTCGGAAGTGTTCGAGCTTCCGACCTGCTTTCCAGAAAAGGTGGATACAGCAATCACCCCGTGTATCGAATCACGCTGCCGCAGCAAGTGCAGCCGATCGCAAGTCGCCTGCGACAGTTCGGTCTCGGCGGTCAGCTGGATCGCGTGGAAGTCCTCATGAACCAAGGCGCGGAGCAAGCGGCGGCAGAGGCGAAAGCCGTCTTCATCGATGCCGTTCGCGCGATGACCATCACGGATGCGCTCGGGATCGTGCGCGGTCCCGAGACGGCGGCGACCGATTACTTCCGGCGGCAGACCGAGGCGTCACTGCGGCAGCGGTACTTGCCCATTCTCCAGCGCAATCTCGAGCAGCTCGGCTTTTACCGCCAGTACAAGCAGATGCTGAGCGCCTACGACGCGCTGCCGATCCAGAACAAGCCGAACCTCGATCTCGAGCAGCATGCGCTGACGCAAAGCCTCAATGGCTTGTTCACGCAAATCGGCGAAGAAGAAAAGCTGATCAGGCGCGATCCCCTGGGTCGCGGGAGCAGCGCGATCGCCGCGGTGTTCAATCGTCGCGGGACTGAATGAGCAACCGTCGAGTTCTGATCGCGGGCGCCGGCCAATGCGCGCGAGGGCCCGTGTCACCTTGACGTTACTCCCGCTCCTCGCCTACTATCACCTATAGGTTACATGGAGCGCGGCGATGCTGCTCGTGCTCATCGTGCTCGCAATCTTCTCGATGTTCACGACACTGTCGGCGCCGTGGGTGATCAATGCCTTGCTGGCCACCGCATTCGGAGTGCAAGCCGTGGCTTTTGCGAGACTCGAACTGAAGGATGGCGATGTCCGGGATTGAGCTCGAGAATCGACTCAGGGACCTGCGCGCGAAACGGAACCTCACACAGGCCGAGCTGGCCGAGCAGGTGGGCGTGTCACGCAAGACGATCAACACTGTGGAAAACGGCGTGTTCACGCCGTCCACCACGCTTGCGCTCAAACTTGCCCGCGCCCTGGGCGTCACGGTTGAAAGAATATTTTCATTGCGCGAGTAGCGGTCATGAGATCAAAGACATTTCAAGGAACGGCGATCGGGGCCAGTCAGTCCTGCCGGCGAGAACGGTGCAAGTAACGCCCGAGATGCAGCAGCGTATCGAGCGAGACGTGCGATGAGCTTCCGAGCCGTGGATCGGTCTGGCGTCACCTTACCAACGTCAACACGTGGCGGCGCATCGCCTTCAAAAACTGTTCGCTCTCCGTGAAACAGGCGTAGTGGCCGCCGTCGATCGCCACGAATGCTTTGCCAGGAGACCTGACTCCTTCCCAATAAGCTCGCGCCGGTTCAAGAGGGGTGACGTGATCCTCGCGGCCCTGAATCAGAATGTACGGTACCGGTATCGACGGAACGTCTTTCATCGCGTCAAAGGCGAGCGACTCATTCCCGACCTTGTTGGCCTGGAACCCGTAGCCCTTCACCCAGGCTTCCGCCTCTGGCTTGGGATGTTCGGGTGACCCCATGAAGTTTCGTTGCAGCTCCAGATACTCCAGATCTGGAGGCGACATCATCCACTTGCGTGAAGCACCGATGCGCTTCCAATCGTTGACAGGCAATGCCTGGACGTCATCCAGCGCCTTCAGACCCTCTGCATCGTGCGTGGCGACCGCTTGCGCGCGCGCCCATCGCTCGCGGTACTTCATCGTCAATTCGTTGTTGACGAACTGCCCGGTACCCACGAACGCGTAGTAAAGCTCGGGCGCACGCCTCACGACCATCAAGCCCAGCATCGCACCGAATGATTGTCCGACCAGGATCAGCTTGCGCTTGCCGAGCCGTTGCAAAGCGTGCCGAGTCACTTCCACGGCGTCCTCGGTCAATCGATGGAGCGTGAGGTCTGGCGTCGCTTCGCCAAGCTTTTCGAAGGTTTTCCCGGTACCCCGCTGATCCCAGTTGACCACCGTGAAGTCGTGCCTCCAGGGTGCGAATGTGTTCAGAAAAGGAGACTGCGCCTCTCCGGGTCCCCCATGCAGATACAGAATCGCGGGCTTGGTGCTGTCCGTGCCTTGAATGGCGATCCATTGATCGATTCCGCCGATGAGGGCATAGCCTTGTTCATCGATCACACTCGAGGTGAATGCCTCGCCGCCGCATAGGAGCGTCGCGCCACATCCGAGTAGCAGGCTTCGGCGGTTCAAAGTACCCATGGCGTTTACTCCTTGTCGACGCGACTACCCCCCGTCTCCATGACAAGGACGCCGCGAAGCCAATACGGTTCCCATGAATCGGTGGTTGCGACGTGGAGCGAATGGTGCAAGTTTCACAAACCAACCACTTGCCGCGCATCACCCCTGGGCTATTGATCGCCGATGAAAAAAAACTGGCTTGCAACTTTGTGCGTCTGCCTCGTCGGGCCCGCCACGGCGGCAATCGAGCAGGCGGATGTCACGGGCGGCACGGTGCGGGGCACAGTCGATAACGGCGTCGCTGCCTACAAGGGTATCCCGTTCGCCGCGCCGCCCGTTGGCGATCTGCGCTGGCAAGCACCACGACCCGTCATTCCGTGGAGCGGCGTCAAACAAACTACCGCTTTCGCACTTCCCTGCGCCCAGGGCTCTGGCGCGGCCGCGGATTCGAGCGAGGACTGCCTGTATCTCAACATCTGGACCTCCGCCACTTCTGAAGGCGAGAAGCGACCGGTGATGGTGTGGATTCATGGCGGTGGCTTCGACCGCGGCGCCACCTCCTCAGAGGTCTTCGATGGCACGCGCTTCGCTCAGGATGGCGTCGTGCTGGTCAGCATTGCCTATCGACTTGGCGCCTTCGGGTTCCTCGCGCATCCAGAATTGCGCCAGGAAAGTGGCAAGAGTTCCGGCACATATGGCCTCGAGGATCAGATCGCGGCGCTTCAATGGGTCAATCGCAATATTCATCGCTTCGGCGGCGATCCAGAGCGCGTCACGGTCTTTGGCGTATCTGCGGGTGGTATCGCAATAAGCCTGCTTGCCGGCGCGCCCGCCGCACGCGGACTCTTTCAGCGGGCGATTTCCGAAAGCGGCGGGGCTTTCGGTCCGCCCACGAAGGACCCATTGCTGTCCCTCGAGTTCGCGGAGAATGTTGGCAAGGACCTTTTCGAGAGACTGGGTGCCCAGGACATCCAGGCTGCGCGGAGTACCCCGACCGAGAAGGTCCTCAAAGCGGCCTCAGAAGGAAACGGGCTCAAATTCTGGCCGGTACTGGACGGAGAATTATTGCGCGCGCCGAATGCGGAAGCGTACCGCGCCGGTCGATTCAACGACGTTCCCATCTTGTTAGGCTTCAACTCCGGCGAGGGCGCAGGCGAAGCTCCGCCCGATACGACCGCCAAATCGTTTTCGCAGATCGGCAAGGACGCGCCCGCGGAGTGTGCGCCACAGATCGCGGCAGTACTGGCGCTCTACCCGCACGAAACGGACGCGGTCGCAGCGAGGTCGTACGAGGATCTGTCGCGCGATTCGGGCACTGGCTGGAATAGCTGGACCTGGGCGCGGCTGCATACGCTCCACGGCCACAGCAAAGTCTTTCTGTATTACTTCGATGTGAGTCCACCGGATTCCACGGTGGGCGCGTATCACGGTGCGGAGACGCAGTATGTCTTCGGTCGGCCCAGTGCGGCCGCTCGCATTGAAGACGCGCAGGTCTCTCAGCTCATGCGCCGCTACTGGATCAATTTCGCCAGGAGTGCCGACCCCAATGGGCCAGGCCTGCCTGTCTGGCCGGCTTTCTTCGATGACGCTTCCGAGGCGATGATTTTCGATCGGAACTCGAGTGCTCGCCGTCTACCCAACGTGGATCGCATGCGGGCAATCGATTCCTTCTTCACGTGCGTGATCAGGCGCACAACGGCCAATGGCGGTTCCACCTCGAAACGCTGAAACAGTCGCGCAGGAAACGATGCAGGCAAGTGAGGGGCGATCACGGATGCGCGCGAACGTGAGCAGGCGCGACGTGACTGGAACGCTTGTCAGGGGAATGCTCGCCGCTGACCTTGACGCGACAGGTTGCGACCATCGTCAACGCTGGGCAAGTAATTGGCGGAGAGAGAGGGATTCGAACTCGGGCGAGGGCTGAAGCAAATCAGCAAGTTGCTGATGTGAATAGTCGCTCGCGTCCCCTTTGACCCCCCTAAACCCCCATATTTGCCACCAGATTTGCCACCAGAGCATCTCGCAAAGCTGTATCTATACGGATACACTGCGTCCCAGTGAACAGCCTTGTCGCGACTCTAGAATTCGAGCAGTGGCTCGGAAGACTGCGGGACGAGAAGGGCAAGGCGCGGATCCTTTCGCGATTGGATTCCGCGGCGCTTGGCAATTTCGGTGATTGCCAGCCTGTCGGCGAAGGCGTGAGCGAGATGAGGATTCACTTCGGCCCGGGTTATCGCGTGTATTACACGCGTCGTGGCAGGTTCGTTTACGTACTTCTGATCGGTGGTGACAAGTCGACTCAGAAGCAAGACATCAAACGCGCGCTCAAGATGGCGCGAGGGCTGGAGAAGTGACTGCGAAGAAATCAAAGTCGAAATCAGCGGCGGCGGCAAAACTCGCACCGTTCGACGCATCACGTCATCTCGACAGTGAGGCGGTGATCGCCGAATACCTGGCGGCAGCTCTGGAAGATCCGAACCCCGACATGTTTTTGCGCGCGGTCGCGAACGTCGCCAAAGCACGTGGCATGGCTTCTGTGGCCGAGGCATCGGGGCTGGGACGTGAGAGTCTGTACAAGGCGCTCGCCCCTGGCGCGAAGGTACGCTACGAAACGGTTCGAAAGCTGGTGGATTCGCTCGGTGTGAAGCTGACTGTGACCACCTAGCGGAGCAATCCTTCAATGCGGCTGTAAGGAAAGCGCCGAGCCGGCAACTACCCGTATATGCCGCCACGCACGAGCGCCGCGCCCCTTGCCCCTGCCGCCAACCCGGATGCTGCGGATCTCGAGGCTCTATTCGAGAAAGTCGCAGCGGAATTCGCGGCGCCACTCACGCGCCTTGCACGCGCCTACGAGGTTGATCCCCACCTGCAACAGGACCTGCTGCAGGAGATTCACATCGCGCTGTGGCGTAGCTTGGCCGCTTTTGACGGGCGCTGCTCCTTGCGTACTTGGGTGTATCGCGTGGCACACAACGTGACGGCCGCACACATAAGGCGCAGTCGCCGTCGGCAGTCACATCGACTGACGACGCTCGACGATATCGAATTCACAGGCGACACACCCAACGTGGACGCCGAACTCGATGAGACGAGGGCAATCCAGAGAGTTTATGCGCTAATCCAGGCGCTCAAACCAGTTGGCCGGCAGGTGATCATCTTACATCTCGAAGGGCTCGCCGCCGATGAGATCGCGAACATCGTTGGCATCTCGGCCGCAAATACGCATACCAAATTGACACGCATTCGGCAGTTGCTGGCCGCGCAGGTCGGCGCAGGAGACAAAGCATGAATACGCAGCAGCTCTGGCAGGCGCAGGCACTCGACGCGCCGCGCATTTCTCTCGCTTTCGTTCGTCACCAGTCGGACGCCTTATTGCGCCGAACGCGGTTCTTCAACGCGGGCAACTACATCCTGGGCGGCGCTGGCTTGGCGTATTTCGCCTGGAAGAGTGCAGAGTTTTTCAGCACCGCACCGCTGCTTGCTTCAGCGACAGCGTTGTGGCTCGCGGCCGGGTTGTTTGCCGCTCTCCTCATGCGAAAGCGAATTGCATCGCAGGAGCGGCCCGCCGAGTTTGGTGTGCTCGAGACGATCAAGTTTGATCGCCAGCAGCTCGAGCGGCAGCGCGATGCCCGTTGCGGCGTATGGCGCTGGTTGCCTCTGTTGTTTGTCCCCGGACACGTGATGCTGTTCATGAGCTTCTTCCTCGAGGTGACGCCGATCCCGTGGAAGTACATCGCCTTCAACGCAGTCCTGATCGTGTTCGGAACCTGGATAGCGATTGCGATGACTGCGCACAGCGCACGTCGGATACAGCGAGAAATCGACGCTCTCGATTCGCTTTGTGGAAATCGCGGAGGCGCAGCGATCGGACCTTCAGGCGACACAAAGTGAGCCCGGCTCGATCTTCGACCATGGAGCTCGCTGGAGTATTGGCCGAATTTTGCGCGAAACCCCCTCGTGCGGTATTCGCGCGATAGTGCGAGCATCGCCCCAACGACGAGGCATGAATTGGCGGGAGAGAGGGATTCATACCGCTTCCAGAAGTGCATGATTTACAGCGATTTTCGAATATTCCCGAATATCCATACCTCAAGAAATACCTCGCGAGAACGCAGCGCTTTGGGTGTTCACGACGTACTGTCTAGCACAAAGGAAACGCCAGCGAGACCACCGCGCCGATCTGGCGGAAGTCCGGGTTCGCGAACCTGCGTACCGGCAACCATTCGTGATACGTTTCAGGTAGTTGCCGCTTAAGGCTAGCAACCCGCAACTAGAAACTCGCGCTGAGCGTCGCGCGTACCGTGCGAGGCTCCACCGGGTGGAAGTGAATATCCCCGACCGGGGTCGTTTCGTTCGCGAGCTGCGACTCGTAGAAATAGGTGATGTCGCTGTCCTTGCTGTCGAACAGGTTGTATACGGCGACACTCAACCGATACTTGTTTGCGAATCGATATCCTGCCTCGAGGTTGACGAGCGTCGTCGGATCGGAGCGAACGCTATTGTCTTCGATCAGTGGCGCTTCGCCGAAGTGCCGGAAGCGCGCGCCGCCGAACCATCCGCTCGGATGCTCGACGGCGACTCCGAGCGAGGCCACGCTTTCGACAGCGCCCGGGATGCGGTCACCTGCGGGATCTGTGTCGGAGAAGCTAGCGCGGGCCCATGCGAGATCGGCATCGACGATGAGCCAGCTCAGGGGATTCCAGATCGCGCTCAGCTCAACACCGCGCCGCCTGCTTTCGCGACTGGCTTCGGTCGTGCCGGCGTCGCCGACGAACACCAGCTCCGAATCGAGATCGAGCTGCCAGAACGATGCGCTCAACTGAACATTCGGAACGATCGCGGTGCGCAAGCCGACATCTGTTCCCAGGGCCTTGACCAACGGAGCCACGCGCTCCGCGGGAGTGACGCCATCCGCAGGATCCACGCGAATCGTCGCGCCGCGTGCGTCGTTGCTGTGGAAGCCGCGGCCGATGTCGAAGAAGAACTCCGTCTTGTTCCACGGCCCGAGGACCACGGCGAACTTGGGACTCACCAGCGAGTCGCTGGTGCTGCCCGAATTGACCGCCAAGTTGGCGTCGACATCGAAATCGAAGTGATCCCCTCTTAGACCGATCGTCGTGCGGAGACTGTCGGTCCACTGCGAATCGATGCTCGCATGGACGGAATAACTCGTCTGCTCGACCGAGTCCTCGCGCACGGTCTCGAAGCGCTCGCGACGCATCGTACGATACAGGCCCACTTTGCCGATGTCGTCGTGGCGCACCTGCACGCCGGTCGTGAAATCCTGCGAGCGCCCGGCCCAATCGAATGAGCGACGCCACGACCAGTCGCCGCCGTAGATGCGTCGATCGTCGAATTGCTCGAACTGGTCGCCGTTGTCCGGATCGGTGAAATACGAGAAGTTGGAGATCAGGTCCAGCTTGTAGTCGACGGCGTAGAGCAGGCCTCGCTGTTCGCCTGCGCTGAACGCGCTGCCCCAGTCGGCCGAAAGGCTGTAACGATGCGAGGAACCGCCATCCGAGGGATCGATGGTGCCGAAGCGACCAACTTGGCCAGACTCGACTGCTCGCAGGGGAATCTGATCCGTCGATCGCCAATCACCTTTGTACGCCTGGGCAGTGATACTGAACTGTCTTCCCGAATCGTTCGCACGGCTGTACCGAAGCAGACCGTTGCGCTTGTTGTAGTGCTCATCGAGGTCCCAGGGACCATCGATGTGCGCATAGTCGATGCCGAGCAACAGTGTGCCACCGGCAATCTCCGGCGAGCCTGCGAGCAGACCTCGCATGTAGCCGTCCTGACCGCCCTCGATCACGACCAGAGGAGCATCGAGCTTGCGTCGGTAGCGCATGTTCACCGCGCCGGCTGCGGAAAAATTTCCAGTCTCCGCGTAGTAGGTGCCCTTCCGATACTCGATCGATTCCACCAGCTCCGGAATGACGAAGTTGATATCGGTGTAACCTTGACCATGCCCGTGAGTCGGCATGTTGACCGGTATGCCCTCGACGCTCGTCGCCAGGTCCGTGCCGTGATCGAGGTTGAACCCGCGCAGGAAATACTGGTTCGCTTTCCCATCGCCGCTGTGCTGCGTCACGATCAGCCCGGGCACCACTTCCATGAGTTCGCCGGTGCGCAATACCGGGCGCAGGTCGAGTTGCTCGTCTGTCACGATTCCCTGGCTGGCGGATACTGGCGTTCCTCGAAGACGATCCAGGTGACCCGTCACCGTCACTTCTTCTTCGAGCACGGTCGTTGGAACACCGCCTGCCCAAGTGCTCACGGGAACAACCAGTGCAGCTGCCGCACCGAGGCAGGCAACAAGGAGTCGCATCATTTCCTGGAGCCTTGGGTCGGTGTAGACAACTGCACTGGCGTTCATACTTGCCGCGATGGTCAGAAGTTCAAGCGCACTGAGACGCCGTACGTGCGCGGCCTGTTCGTCAGGTAGCCAACGCGGGCGCGAAAGCCGCGCTCGCGGTCGAGCGACAGCAGAGCCTGCTCATCCCACACGTTGTTGACGAACAGCGCCGCTTCCCACGCGTCGCTCCTGACGCCGAGGCGCAAATTGCCGATCTCGTACGAAGGCAGCTCCGGATCGAACGTGAAGCTGCTGATCGTCGGATCGCCGAACGTGAACAATCCCGGTGCCCCCGGGCAGCCGACGCACCCGACTCCCGGCTCCTGATCCGCAAGCTGGGTATACGACGAGCCAACATGCTGGACCGTGAAGTTCGCGAACCCTTTCAGCGTCGCCGCGAACGGCCACGTATAGGTCGCGCTCGCCGCGGCCTGGAACTCGGGGGAAGTCGGCAGACGGTTGCCTTCGCGAATGCCGGCGATCGGCTGGCCGCCCGTGGTGAGGCTGGTCTGCGCGAGGCGGGTCTGCGTGATCTCGGCCCGCACCCAGCTCGCTGACAATGCGAGATCCCAGCTGGCCGACGGGCGCGCGAACAGCTCGAGCTCCGCGCCGAGTGACTCGGCCTGGGCGTTCAGGACGATGCGCGAGGAGCATGAGCCGGCGTCCGCGATGACCTGCAGATCGTCGATATCCGCATAGAACACCGCGGCGTTGATCGTCACGCGGCCATCGGCCAGCGACGTCTTCGCCCCGAGCTCGTAGTTCAGCACTGTTTCGTCGTCGAAGTTCGGCAGTCCGCTGTAGGTTGCGCGGTCGTCCGCCGTGCACACTGACACGTTCAGCGGATCGTTGATGCCGCCGAGACGAAACCCGCGCGCGACTTGCGCCGTCAGCAGCACATCGTCGTTCGGCTCGTAAGCAACGATCACGCGTGGCGAGAAACCGTCCGAGCTCGTGGAGCCGGGTTGCCGCGTGTAGCCCACGTCGGCGAACGCGCCGGCGAACGTCAGGAAGCGATCTTCCTCGAAGTCGTAATACCGCAGCCCGCCCGTCAGACTCCACTGCCCGGTGAACCGCCAGGTCGCTTCGCCGAATGCCGCGAACTGCTTCAACCGGGATGGCACCATCGAGTAGTAAGGCGTATCGGGCGGCGCATTGAAGAAGGAACTCGGCGGAATGCCCCGGCTGATGAGCAGCGCATCGTACCCCGGAGTCGGGAGGTTCTGACCGTAGTCACGATCGATGTCCTGGTAGAAGGCGCCCAGCAGCCACTCGAATGCTCCGCCGCCTTCGGAGGCCAGTCGCAGCTCCTGGCTGAATTCCTTCAGGTTCGTCGTGTCGATCAGCGGCGAGTTCAGACGTGTCTCGGCCGAGTTGCCGCCGAAGCTGCCGAACGTGACGCTGCCGGTGAGCTGGCTGCTGTCGCGCAGCACGACCACGTCGCGATCCAGCCAGGAGGTGACCGATGTGAGCGTCGTGCCGTTCAGGCCCCATTCGATCTTCAGGTCAGCGAGCATGAAGTCATCGTCGATGCCTTCCCTGAGCTGCGTCACCTGACCGCGCTCGCCGGGGGTCACGGCCGGTTCGGTTGTGGTGAAGGGATTGCCCAGGATGTTGTAGACGTCGACGCGCGGATAGCCGTCGGTCTCGAGCCGCTGATAGACGACGCGCGGGGTGATCGAGAGGTTCTCGGTCGGCTGGTACAGCAGCGTGGCGCGTCCACCGTACTTCTCGCCACCGTTCACGTCTTCGCGGACCTGGCGGCCCGGATACACCGAATCGATGAAGCCGGCCATCTCCTCGTGATAGCCGACCAGTCGGAGCGCCACCTTCTCGCCCATCGCCAGATTGAAGACACCCTTCACGCCACCGCCGAGTTCGCTGTCCGTGCCGTCGTAGCCGGTGGCTTCCGCCGAAGCTTCGAACTTGCCGAGCACCGGCTGCCTGGTGATGTAGCGCACGGTGCCCGAGGACGATCCGGCGCCAAACAGCGTGCCCTGCGGACCACGCAGTACTTCGAAGCGCTCGAGATCGATAAGCTCGAGATCGGGCGTGAACAGTGACTGCGAGACCGTCGATTCATCGAGGTATACGCCGACCGATTCCTTTACGCCGCCGACCAGGTCGCGCACGACCTGGCCCGCACTGATGCCACGGATGGCGACCTGGCTCTGCCCGGGGCCGAGATCGGTGATCGTGAGACCTGCGAAGTTGCGGGACAAATCCACGATGTTGGTCGAGCCCGAGTCGCGGATTTGCCGCTCGGTCGCCGCTGCCACCGAAAATGGCACATCCTGCAGTGCCGAGGCGCGCTTCTGAGCAGTCACCACGACTTCGTCGATCGCCAGTTCCTCCACATTCTCGCTCGCGGCGAGCGACACCAAAGGCGCGAGCGTGCCAAGCAACAGTCCTATTCGTTTCGTCATCACGATTCCTCTACAATTTTTCTGGAGGCGCCATTGCCCGAGGGCGCCGAGATTCAGCTGTGCTCTTGCGCAACGCGCTGTTGCGATAGCCATAGCCGAAGTAAATGAAAAAACCCCCGATGACCCAGACAGTCATCCAGCGCCAGTTGTCCTCGAAGACGCGCATGAACAACCAGAAGCAGACAGCGGCACCCGCGATGCAGACGACAGGCGCCATCGGCACGCGAAAGGCGCGCGGCAGGTCTGGCCGGGTTCGGCGCAGGACGAGCACGCCGACGCACACGGTCGTGAACGCGAGCAGCGTGCCCATCGCGACGAGATCACCAAGGACTCCGATCGGAAGGAGTCCCGCGAGCGCGCACGCGACCGCGCCGACGAACAAGGTGGCAACATGCGGTGTGTGCAGTCGCGGGTGCACGCGACCGAACATCGGACCGATCAGACCGTCCTGCGACATCGAAAAGAAGATGCGCGGCTGGGCGATGAGCAACACGATCATGACGGAGCTCAATCCCGCAACGGCGCCAATTTCGACGACCGTCTTGAGCCACAAGAGACTCGGGTACGCCTCGAGCGCCGTCGCCACCGGCCTGGGCGTGTTCAACTGCAGATATGGAAGCATCCCGGTCACGACAGCGGCAACGACGATGTACAGCAGCGTGCAGATCGCGAGCGAGCCGAGGATGCCGATCGGGACGTCGCGCTGCGGGTTCTTCGTTTCCTGCGCCGCAGTCGACACCGCGTCGAAGCCGAGGTATGCGAAGAATACGATCGAAGCGCCGCGTACGACGCCGTCCCAGCCGAAGCGGCCCGGTCCTTCCGTGGGAGGAACGTAGGGCTGCCAGTTGCCCGGATCGACATACTGCACGCTGAAGACGACGAACAGCAGGATCACGCCCACCTTGACCGCGACGATGATCGAGTTGATGAATACAGACTGTGAGATGCCGCGGTAACACAATGCGGCGACCGCCAAGACGATCGCGACAGCGGGTAGATTGATCAGCGCTCCGGTCGCGACGATCCGTCCGTTCACGACGTCGAGCGGCGCGGAGGTGAGCGCCGCGGGCAATGCGAGCTCGACCCCGACGATGTCACCAATCGAATGCAGCAGGCTGTTGAAGTACGCGGACCAGCCGACTGCGACAGTCGCGGCGGCGAACAGGTACTCGAGCACGAGATTCCAGCCGACGAACCACGCGACGAGCTCGCCGAGCGTCGCATATGTATAGGAGTACGCACTTCCAGAGACCGGCAACATCGCCGCGAACTCCGCATAACAAAGTCCCGCGAGAGCGCAGGCGACGCCTGCGAGCACGAAGCTCAACGTGATTGCGGGTCCGGCATGATTCGCAGCGGCCTGTCCTGTGAGCACGAAGATGCCCGCGCCGATGACACCGCCAATACCGAGCAACACGAGCTGACGCGCGGTCAGAACGCGCTTGAGCCTGGCCGCGCTTTCGAGCGTTCCTCCAGCGGGTTTGACGGCAGCGACATCAGCGCTGGGCGAAATGGATTTTGTAATGAACAGATTCATGCGATTCACACTCGCGCAGGGAAGACACGTGGAATGTTTGCGATCATTTCCTGGAGTCAGCGTGAGATCGCTGGCAAGCAGCGAGTCACACCCAACCAAGCCAAGACACTACGTTTGCGGTGCTGTCCCGGATGCACCACGTGCGTTTGCGAGCACGGCCACCTATCTGACACGAACACCCAGCTCGGTGAGCCCACGCGGCCCTTTCAAGGTCACGACCAGCTGGGCAACGTCGGCCCGAATGACCCGGCTATCCAGCTTCAGCAAACTCAACAAACGGCGTAACGCTTCATCATCTGGCGTACGCAACTCGAGAGACACCAGTGAGCATCCCTCCGGTGCAGTTTCGGAAGGGTGTGAAGAAGCCGGATCCCACTCGATGAAGAAGGGTGCGATATCGTGGCCCGGCGCGATCAGCTGAAAGGTCCGCCAGCGAATGAGGCTCCCTTCAGGCGTGCGCCGAGATCCCTCCTGCGGCTCGCTGACGTTATAACCCGCCTCGCGAAGCCGCTGCATCGAGAGCTCTGCGTCCTCGACTGCCACGGCCCAGCCGACCGGGGTGAGATTGGCCAATGCGCGTAGCGGTTCCAGCTCGCGCGGTAGCTCGACTCCTTCTTGCGGGGCGAGCACCTCGAGGTATGCGTGTGAACCTGTCGACAGCAGTGCATTGTGTGTTCCGGTGTGCTCGTGCTTGCCGCCAGGGACCGGCGTCACACCGCACAAGGCGCCGAACTGCTCGATGCCCTGCTCGAGGTCCGCTACTCCGAAGATGACATGATCGATCTTCGTGGAGGCAGAACGAGCGGGACTGCTCGCGCAGCTCGCCAGGCAACTCGCTACCAGCACGGGGGCGACTGCGCGCAATGGCCTCAGGATCATGCGCCGTCTCCTAGCGGAATTGCTTCGTGAGATCGAGCTTGAACGCGCGCCCCACCGGATTGCCGAAATACGGATCGTAGTTGTAGTCAGTCAGCCGAACCGCGGGCGGATCGCGATCGGCAACATTGAACACCGCGGCCGTGATCGAGAAATCTTCAGGCAGGCTGAGTCGATACACGAGATCGGTCGTGAAGTAGGACGCGATCTCGCTCAGCGAACCATCGCTGTTGCGTGCCGCGTCCCGCAGGTCGGTCACGCCGTCGACGTAACGACCCGTCACGCGAACGGTGTGCCTTCCCGTCGCGTACTGCGCGAACAACGAGCCGCGCAGCTCGGGCAAGGTCTGGAAGCCGGCGCGCGTGCCGATGAAGTCGCGTCCACCGGCGTTCGGGATCAGAATGCCTTCGATGAAGAACGGATCGCGCTGATATTCAAGGTAGTAAGTCGCATCGAGCCCCAACGCAAGATTGCCGCGCAAGACGTTTGGCGCCAGGTATGAAGCACTGAAGTCGATACCACGCACATCTTCATCCGGCGAGTTGACCGCCATCGCGCGTGTTCGCAGGATGTTCGCCGGAGAACAAACGCCGTTCTGGAACGTGAAGCGCGCCTGCAGGGCTTCGTAGCCCGGTCGTCCGCAGTTGTTGATCGCCGTCGTTCCGGTGCCGATGAACGCCGCGAGCACGTCCGACCCGTTCTCCGGGATCACCTTGTCCTCCAGGTGAATGTCGAAGTAGTCGATCGTTGCCGAGAAGGACGGTGTCGAGAACATCATGCCGAGACTCAGGTTCTCGGCTTCCTCGGGCTTCAGGTTCGGATTGCCGAAATTGTCGACGGGCCGCACGGTGCTGAACTGCGGCACGAACTGCAGCGACGTCAGCGCGTTCGGCTGCGACTGAAGCAGCGCCGGGCCGCGGAACGTGCTGCTCGCGGAGCCGCGCAGCGCGAACCAGTCGGTCGCTTGCCAGCGAAGCGCCAGCTTGGGATTCGACGTCGAACCCGTGCTGCCGCCGTAATCCTCGTAGCGAAATGCCAGCTGTGCCTGCAGGGAATTCGTGATGGGCAGTACGAGCTCGCCGAACACACCGTAGACGTCGCTATCGCTGTCGAACTCGCGCTGCGGGCCGAGGAATGCGAAAGCACCGTTCGGCAGCACGCACGTCGCCGCCGGATTGAGTATCGAGTCCGCACACGGCGTGCGGGCGACGTCGCTCGCCGGATCGAGCAACTGGCGCTCGAGCTCGTCTTCCCGATATTGCGCGCCGAGCGCCCAGCTCACCGTGCCGCCGGGCAACTGGAGCGGCGTATCGCCGTTCAGCACGAGGTCTGCAACCAGCACGCTGCTCGTGTCGTCCGAGCCTTGCACGCCGAAAATGAAGTCGACCACCTCGCGAGTGTTCATGGTGGCGGGATCGAACGTGCCACCCATGCCGCGCGGCAGGTTGCGCTGGCCGGTCACCACATTCATCGCGACGCCCGTGGAGAACGGATTGAAGAAGAAACATCCGTTCGCGGCGGCGCCGGGAATGTTGCCCATGCAGTTCTCACCGCCGAAGCCTGCAAGCGCGAGTTGCAGATTGGCCGTGAGAATGTCCGGTACCCGAAGGCGGCGATAGTTCTCGGCGTACGTGAGCGCCACGTTCCAACCGACGTTCGCGGCGTTGCCTTCGAGCGAAACGGAGAAGCGATGCGCGTCCGAGAAGAGCTCCCGTTGCGCGCCTTCGTCCTCGAACAGCGGATTTCCGCTCGGACCGAGTGGGCGGAACAGCAAACCGTTCGCAGCCACGACGCGCGCCGTCGTGATGGCGCTCGCCTGTGCCGGCGTCAGCGACGGCAACAGCGCCGCCAATCCGGGATTGTTCAAAGGGATGATGAAATTTGGCGCGTTGGTCGGATCCACGGGCAGGCCGAGCCGCATCTGTGTGCTTGCACCGGGGCCCTGCGTTGCCGGAAAGCTGGGCGCCGTGTTCTCTTCCGGTACATCGTGGGCTGCGTAATAGGCGTCCACATGCAGCTTGGCGAAATCGCCGAGCTCCACATTGAACTCGCCGTACAGGCTGTAGTCCTCTTGCCGCTCGACCAGGTTCTGGTACTGCGCGAAGCGGAACTGACACTGCGGCAGGCCGCCGCCGGCGCGAATGCCGCCGCCCAGGCTCTCACAGCCTGGATCGATGAAGATGTTCGGAATCGCCGTGAGCGGCGGGATGACGAATGCACCCGGACTGCCGCTCGCGGAGAAACCGCCCTGCGCAGGGATGTTGCGATCGAACGGCGGCATGGCGAAATCGCGGTCGGCGACCCGCAGCTCGGAGCGGTGCCGGTAGCCCGCCGCGAATAGCACATCGTAAATGTCGCCGCGGTGGCCCCAGCGCAGATCCATCGAGTAGTCGCCGTCGCTATCGTCGATCGATGTATAGGAGCCATCGATCGCCAGGCCATCGAAGCCGCGTCTGGAAATGAAGTTGACCACACCTGCAATCGCGTCAGAGCCGTAGGTCGCGGCTGCGCCGTCCTTCAGGACTTCGATTCTGTCCACCGCCGCGAGCGGCAGCAGGTTCGCATCAACGCCGAGCAGAGCGACAGGCGACACCGGCAAGCGTCGGCCGTTGAACAGCACGAGCGTCCTTCCACCGTCCAGACCGCGCAGATTGACGCTGACCGCGCCGGTTCCCAGCAACACGGCGCCGGCGTTCGCCTCGCCCACGGTTCCTTGCGAGGCAGACAGCGAGCGAATGACGTCGAGCGTCGAAGGCGATCCTTGCAGCTCCAGTTCGCTGCGATCGATCACCGTCACGGGCAGCGCGGCATCTTCGACAGCACCTTCGATGTACGAGCCGGTTACGACGATTTGCTCGATCGGCTCCACATCGGTCGATATGTCTGCTGCTGATGTTCCTGAGATCGTCACCAGCAAGGTGGCCGCAATCGACGAGCGTGAGTTCAAACAGTCGCGGAGAGGCATCGTGCGTTGGCTCCAGTGGCGGTGAATGCGTCGAGGACAATCTGTCCAGAACCACCACTACGAGCACGACCCGGCGGCGGATGCAGCGCATCCGGGCAACGTGCAATCTCGTATCCGTGTCCATGCCGAGCTTTGTTCCACGTTCCCGCGTCGCACGTACGATCGCTGTGTTGATGACGACGCTCGTATTGCTGACAGGCATCGTCCTTGCCCGCACCGTCGCCGCGGGCAAGGCCGAACGCACGACGCCGCTGACGTATCGCGTACCGGCAATCGACGTTTCTGCGGCTGCGATCCACGCGAGCGCCGCGCTGCAGTTCGCGACGATCAGCCCCGAGGATGCCTCCGACACCCCGGCCCTCGAGCGCTTTCGCGCGTGGCTGATGGCAGCCTACCCACGCTTTCACGCGATCGCGCGGCGCACGGTCGTCGGCAACGGCACGCTCGTCTATGAGTGGTCGGGCGCCGATGCCTCGCTACAACCCATCGTCCTCATGGCACACCAGGACGTCGTGCCGGTGCTGGAACCCGAGCGCTGGAGGCATCCGCCGTTCTTCGGAGCAATGGCCGACGGATTCATCTGGGGACGCGGCGCGCTCGACGACAAGACTTCCCTGATTGCCATCCTGGAGGCGGCCGAGTCGCTGGTCGCAGCGGACCACAGGCCGGAGCGCGGCGTGATCTTCGTGTTCGGGCACGATGAAGAATCGGGCGGTGCCGGTGCGCGCGCAGCGGCGGAATGGCTCGCGAGCCGCTCGATCAGAGCGGCTTTCGTGCTGGATGAAGGCGGCCTTTCTCTCACCGACAATCCTGTGACCCGCGGCCCCGCGACGCTGATCGGTGTCGCCGAAAAGGGCTACGTGACCTTGCAGCTCGAGGTCCATGCCGCCGGCGGTCATTCGAACGCGCCCGGCGCGCGCACCGCCGTCGACACGCTCGCGCAAGCGATCGTCGCGATCAGGAACAACCCCTTCCCCGCGGGCTACGCGGGTGTGACCCGGGCGATGCTCGAAGCACTTGCGCCGCACGCACCCTTCGCGACGCGCATGGCGATCGCGAATACCTGGCTGTTCGAACCGGTGCTGGTCAGACAGCTCGTCGCGAACCCTCAGGGCGCGGCGACGCTGCAGACGACGATCGCGCCGACGATGCTGCAGGGCTCCAACAAACAGAACGTGCTGCCGTCGATCGCGACAGCAACGATCAACCTGCGCATCCTCCCGGGAGAGAGTGTCGAGAGTGCCATCGCACACGTGCGCGAGGCGGTCGGCGACCTGTCGGTGTCCGTGACGCGCGTCGGTCCGAGCGCGGAGCCCTCGCCCATCGCCAGCACGCGATCGCATGGCTATCGCCTCGTGGCGGGGCTCGCCGCCGCGACGTTCGACGCGCCCGTTGCACCACTGCTTGCGATCGGCATCACGGACAGCCGTCACATGGCCGTTCTGTCGAACGACATCTATCGATACACACCGGTATTGCTCGGCCCTGCGGACACGGCGACCGTGCACGGCACAGATGAGCGGATCTCGATCGAGAACTTCGGCCGCATGCTCGCGTTTTATCAACAGATACTCGTCGGTGGCAGCGCCAAAGCGCTGCCCTGACAAACCAGCGAAAGCGCTCGCGGAAATCGTCAGAGTGCGGAGCCCGGCGGCAGCAACACCTTGAATACGCTGCCGCGGCCGACGCGCGACTGGACCTCCAGCGTGTACTTGAGACCGTCCGCGAATCGCTTGACGATCGCCAGTCCCAGTCCGAAGCCGACCTGCCGCGGATCGGCGTCGACACGTTCCTGGTAGAACGATGCAAAGATCTGGTTCAGCGATCCAGGCGGGATACCAGGGCCCTGGTCCCACACTTCCATGCACCAACGGCCCGCGCGACGGCGCGCCGCGACGAGCACTCCGCCTCGCGAGTGCTTGATCGCATTGCCGATGAGGTTCTCCAGCACGCGCAACAGGACGCCCTCGTCCGTTTCCACTTTCGCGGTCGTCGTCCGCAATCGCAGCGTGACCTTCCGATGGTCTGCGACCGACTCGAACTGCAGCGCCAGCCGCTGAAACAGATCCTGGAGGTGAAACACCGTGTAGTTTGGCGTGACGACGCGGCTCTCGATGCGCGCGAACTCGAGCACGTCGCGAACGTACAACTGCAGATCCTCGACAGCGCGCGACAGCGCCTCGAGACAACGGTGCTGCGTCTGCGTTTGAATCGACATCGCGTTGTGCGTGAGCAGCTTGATCGCGTGCAGGCGTTGTCCAAAGTCATGGCTCGCACTGGAAAAGAAATCCGAGCGCTCCTGCAACTGTTGGCTCGCCTCGCGGCGCAGCCTGCACAACTCTTCGTTCTTCTCGCGTAGCTGCGCAATCAGTGCCGCGGTGCCGTCGGCGCTCTGCACGTAACGGCGCACCTGACTCTGCGACCTGAATGCCCAGGCTCCCAGCGCCACGATGGCTATCAGGATGAGCGCGAATTGCCCGGCGGCCGGCCCCTGCGTCGTCACAGGCCACGCCGCAATCGCAGCGGGCCCCCACATCAGGACCCAATAAGTCACCATCGGCGCGGGCGAAGCGGGGACGAAGGCCATCGTCGCGAGGCTCATGAGCAGAAAGACCGTGAGCGTCATGAAGTTGGCGAAGTCCCAGGCCGGATCCACGAAGAGCAGCGCCGTCCAGGCCCAGTGCGCGCCGACGATCAAGACGCTGATCATCGGAATGAGCTGCACCGCGCGTAGTTTGGCGACGTGGGGAGAACGGGTGAAGTAGAACGCGAACAGCGCCGCGCGCAGCAGGACATTGCCGATACCCTCAGCGTACCACGCGTGCAGCAAGCGAACGTCGATCGATGGATCGAGCACCTCCGAGAGCAGAATCAGGTGGATGCCGACCAGGTACGCCAGTTGCGCATGCCAGACTTGGCGTCTGGTATACGATCGCTCGCTCGCCGAGGTGGGAACGAAGTAACGCCATGCCGATGCGCGGTTCGTTTTCGAAAATGCGGCGGCGTCGTCCGCATGCGAGTGCCGCGGCCGTAAATTCGCCACGCTGTCTATGTCCTTGGGCAAGTCTCGGGCGACGAGCGTGAAGCCCTCGTCCAGTCCTTCGAATACGGAGCGCGTGAAGCTGCGGATGCACCCACTGTTCTCTGACATTGCAGCGCATGCGGGTTAGCCCGCTTATCGGCGTTTGTGGCGAATGACACAGGCGGCGCGCGTTCCAGAATTTGTGAATGCCCGCCTTCGCATCGGCGCCTAGCTCGCCCCGAACATCGTAACCGCACGCGCTGATACGGCGATACAATAGGTCGTCACAGCTGTTCCGCTTCCATGTCCGTAGTAATACATCGGGGAGCCTGACGCCTTCGCGGCGAGAGCGACGGCAAGGAACGCTTTGCTGTTGTCCCCGCCATTTGCGGGATACCAGATGTTCTTAGAGCCGTCGGCGAACTGAACAAGAATACGCGGCGCGCTGTCGCAAGGCAGATACTTGACGGCGATCGGTACATCAGCACCCTCGAAATCCGCGTGTGCGGCGAAGGAGGTGAGCATTGCCACAACACACACTACTAGCTTTCCCATTCTTCTTTCCAGGTATCGTTACTGACCAACCCAACGTGCACGCCATCACGCTGCTTGAAACCGTGAGCAAGGTGTTCGAACTCGATCAGGTTCGAATGTCAGTTCTTCAGTCAATCGACGATCTCGAGGCCATGTATGTAGCAAGCTGCCCAGCCAGAGATACTTGGATCAACGAAGTAGTCCAACACGACTCTTTTCTCCGCCAGTTTTGCTGCAAGAAGAATTGCCATTTTATTCTTCCTGAGCTCCGCGCGAACCTGCTCGCCAAGCACCGAGTTGCCCGACTCCAGGCTGTAGAGATACATCCCACCACAAGCAGGACTCACGGTCGTCGCGAAGATAACAAAAGGGCTTCCCGCTTCGTTGGCGTAAATACTCCGGATGTACACCGGAGGACTGGTCGTGCGCGTATATGCCGCAAGCACAGACGAACTCGCGACGAGCAATGCAATACCGGTGACAATAGTGAACTTCGCTTTCATGGTCTCTCGCGCTTGTGAGCTAATAGACGCCGCCTTCGCCAGAACGTGCGTGGATCATGTGAGAGCCTGATTGCAGCAGGCAATGTGCACTTCGTCATGGGTCGCGACCTCATCCGCGCATGTCCCGAATCAAGAACTGTCATTCATAACGTCGCGACGAAATGCACTACGATCGACTTGCATGCACGCATGCTCGACGTGTCAGAGACGTGGAAAGCCGAACATGTCACCTGGGCGTAGCTCCGGGTACACCGAAATGAATTTTGCCGGTCCGGCTGAACGGAACTCTCCGTTCGGCAGTTCCACTGCGCGGACGACCTGTCCCCGGTCGATGGCGACGAGGGTGGTTGGCGACAAAACAGTCACACGCAACCTATTCGCAATCTCTTGGGCCAATCCGCTGGAGCAGCCTTCGCAAGAAATGAGTCGTACGCCCCGTATGCCACGTTCAGCAAACTCTGGTGAGCCGGCAATGAAGTTGGCGAGGTCCAAGATCGACGTATCTTCGTGAGCCACGACGTTCAGGAAGCCGTCGGTCACAAGTGGAAGTTGGTCAGCACGGAGAAGCGCGGGTTCGTTCCCTGGATCTCTGGGAAAGGTCAGTGCGGTTCGTGTCTTCGGCCGGAAGAATCTGGCAAAGGTGCTTCCAGTCTGCGTCGATGGGCCTGTAAGGATTTTTGTGTGAAGAGCCATACACTGCCCACAAGGGCGAGGATGAGGTATGGCCAAGAACGACACAAAGGCATTTTCCGCTGAGCTGCTCGACCAACTACTGGCGGGTCGCGACCCCAAGACGGTCCTGGACTCCGGTGGCCTGATCGGCGAATTCAAAAAGGCGCTGGCAGAGCGGATGTTGAACGCCGAGATGGACGTGCATCTCGAGCAACCCGGCGAAGCCGAAGCCGGCAACCACCGCAACGGCACGAGCTCGAAGACCGTCCTGACACCCGATGGCGAGCTCACGCTGTCGATTCCGCGCGATCGGCACGGACGCTTCGATCCGACGCTCATCGCCAAGTACCGACGACGCTTTCCCGGATTCGACGACAAGATCATCGCGCTTTACGCCCGCGGCATGAGCACGCGCGATATCCAGGCGCATGTGCGCGAGCTTTACGGCATCGAGGTCTCACCCGACCTCGACTCCGCCGTCACCGACCAAGTGATCGACGAGGTGACGGCCTGGCAGGCACGGCCGCTGGAAGCCTCCTACGCCATCGTGTTCTTCGACGCCCTGAGAGTGAAGATCCGCGACGAGGGGCTGGTCAAGAACAAGGCCGTGTACCTGGCGATCGGCATGGATGCGGCCGGGTTCAAGCACGTGCTCGGACTTTGGATCGAGCAAAGCGAGGGAGCGAAGTTCTGGCTGCGGGTGATGAACGAGCTCAAAAGCCGCGGCACCAACGACATCCTGATCGCAGTGGTCGATGGGCTCAAAGGCTTCCCGGAGGCCATTGCCGCCGTCTTCCCCGACACCGTCGTGCAGACCTGCATCGTGCACCTGATTCACTACTCGATGCAGTTCGCCTCCTGGAAGGAGCGCAAGATCATCGCCGCCGCTCTGAAGCCTATCTACCAAGCTCGCGATGCCGAAGCTGCCGCACTGGAGCTGCAGGCCTTCGACGAAGGGCCTTGGGGACAGAAGTATCCGGCCATCGGCCAGAGTTGGCGCCGCAACTGGGAGGCGGTAATCCCGTTCTTCGTCTTTCCGGTCGAAGTGCGCAAGATCATCTACACCACCAACGCCATCGAGAGCTTGAACGCATCCGTGCGGAAGGCCGTGCGCAACAAGGGGCATTTCCCCTCCGATCAGGCTGCCACCAAGCTCATCTGGCTCGCCCTGCGCAACATCACCGCCAACTGGAAGCGACCCCCGATCACATGGCAAGCTGCCAAGGCGCAGCTCGCCATCCAATTCGGTGCGCGCTTCGCAATGAACGATTGATCAATGCAACCGGCTCTCACACAAGATTTCTGACAGACCCCGGCGAGCCCCTCGAGGGGCTGGTGATCTTCTCGCGCGGCATGGCTCCTTCGATCATTCAACATCCGCGCCTTGCGGCGCGAGACATTCCGGATACTCCAGCGCAGCTCACTATTCAACGCAGGCTCGCACCAGATCCGCGATTTCGTCAGCAAAAAATTTAATCCGCTTGGCATCCTCTCCTTTGTATGCATAGCTGCAGGCATCAATCCCATTAGCAAGATCAATGAATAGGTTCGCCGCGGATTTAGGCACTACCTCAGACCCCGCCCAATGCCGTGCGCACTGATGCAGTGAGAGCTTCAGTCGGGTCTCCATTGCAGAACTCAGCTGCTTCCCAAGCCTCACTGTGGTAAGCACTTCACCTGCCGCCTCTTGTAACTCGTGTTCAACGTCATCCATTCATATCTCCTCAGCGTAAGGGAACGATTGCATTCGCAGGAATAGCACCCTCAATAAGCACCTCAGCTGACGCAGCGGCAAAGTTCTTGGATGTTCTTCCACGTAAGAAAGCGTCACGTCCCACGGCCGTTGAAAGATCGATTATGTTGGCGGTTACTTTAGAAAGGTTGATCGCAACGATTCTGTTCCCCGTTGTCACCGCATAGCTCTCAGCCACCGCCAGGCTCCTCGTGGCTGCAATGAACTGCGAAGCGAATCCGGGCCGGCTTCCGTTTAGTACAAAACCCTCTACCGTATAGGTAGCGGCGGGATCCTTTGGAAATAAACCGATCGCAGGGTTTTCATCCGGACGTATGACACGGTAGACAATATCGGGACCTTGCCTTCTGCCGCCTCCATTCGGGCTGCCGCCGGGTGGCCCACCGATAGATGTCGCGGTGGGTCCGGACTTGCTCAAATTTACGCCCGACGCAGCTGCACGCCTTGAGCCACCTCCACGCCCTGAGCCCAGACCCGCTCTTCCATTCTTTAGGTCCTGGATATTTACAGTAAGCGAATACGCAATCAGTCCGGCATAAAAGCCAGCAGTAGACGCATCCCCGTCACTTGTTGGAAAGTCGAAATCCAAGCCACTAGCAAACCCTAGTGCAAAATCCTTGAAATCACTCCCACCGACTGTGCTGGCGACGAAGCCCAGGATTCCCAACTCGCTGTTGGGAGTAAACTTGCGCACCCCGGCGTCGACCGGAATGCAGCGTTCGAAGATGTCACCGCCGTCGACCGGTGTTGCTTCGACAGTTGAGCGTTCCAGCCTCGAGAGTGAGAAGAATGAATTGGGGCCTTGTCTGCCGACGCCCGCCCTCTGGAGCGCGGCGATCTTCGCCTCCCGCAGACCGGACGCAATCAGAGCGGCGGACCTGTCGATCGCCGCAGGCGGAACCCCTCCCTCGTCGGGACCCTGGCCGGCGAAGCCGCTGGGATCGGTGAAGCTCAGCGGATTGTTGAACACATAGCTGTAGCGATTCAGGCTCTGCAGGTTGAACGGCGCCTGCACGAGGGGATCGGCGGACAGGAAGCGGCCGATGACCTGGTCGTAGACGCGGCCGTTCATGTGCGTGAGATTCAGGTTGTCCAGCATCTCGTGGCCGGTGTAGCCGTGGCGCGTGTCATCGGTGATCGCCGCCCAGACCGCGGCGGTGGGATTACCGCTCCAACCCTGCGCGTTGCGGCGTTGGCCGAAGGCGCTGAACGAGAGGCGCGCCTCCACCGCACCGGTGGCATTGGTGATGGCATCGGTGCTGCCCAGATGGTCCTTGCTCAGGTAGAGCGTCTCGCTGCTGCCGTGGCTCTTTCTCGTGTAGATCGCGCTCTCGGCGTTGCCGACCACGTGATGGCGCCAGGAGGTCACTTCACCGAGCGTCACCTTTTCCAGCAGCCCGCCGATGTAGAGCGTGGTCTCCGGCGTACCGCCGTAGCTCGCCTCCTGCTTGTAGCGCTCCCGATTCGGCCCGTAGAAGAAGGCGCTGATGTTGTTGTTCGGCCCATTGATCAGGCTTGGCAGGTTGTAGCTGGTCCAGGTGATCCCCGAGCCATTGCGCGTGATGGCGTTGCCATTGGCGTCGTAGGTGTAGGTGTTGGCGCCGGCACTCGTCACCGCGTGCTTCTTGGTCGGGTGATAGGCGTAGGCGCCGACATCGGACTTGCCCGTGATGTTGCCGATCGCGTCGTAGTCGAGGCTCAGATTCTTCACGTCATTGAGCGTGGAGCGCTTGAGTCGATACAGCGCGTCGTACTCGAAGGCCTCGGTCAACGCCTGGCGCACGTCTTTGCGTTGCGTGAGGTTGCCGGCCTTGTCGTATGTATAAGCAAGGTCCTGCAAATCCGCACCACCGCCCACCCCCCCCTTGCGGGTGCGCAGCTCACCGGTGATCCGGTCGTAGTCGGACACGGTGCGCACGCCGTTGCCGAACTGCTCATCGATCAGCTGACCGGCGGCATTGACGTCGTTGGCCTGCCAGAACGTGACGCCGAAGGCATCGCCGGTGTAGTCGCGCACGTTCTGCCGCACGCCGTTCGCGTATCCATAGCGGACCTTGAAGCGCACCCCCTCGGTGCTGGTCGGATAGGTCAGCGTGTCGAGCAGGCCGAGCGCGTTGTAGGTCTGATCGAACGTGTGGTCCGTCCCATCGATCGTGATGATCTGCTGCTTGGGGCGGCTCAGGCTGTCGAACTGGTAGCGCTCGGCGTAGCCGCCCGGCGCGCTGACCGATGCGAGTGCGCCGATGCCGTGCGCGGCCGTGTCATAGACGAAGCTCGTCGTGCCCTCCGGCTCCACGCGAGTCAACGGCCGCGACAACTCGTCATAGGTGAACTGCGTCGTCTGGTTCCTCGCGCTCGTCTGGCTCTTCAGCTCACCGAGCGGGAAGTAGCTGTACGTCCAGGCGCCCAGATCGGGGTCGCTGGAGCGGGTCTTGAAGCCGCGCACGTTGTAGCTGAGCACGGTCTCGTTGTTCGCCGCGTCGCGGACCTTGAGCGGCTGACCGAACGCGTCGTACTCATACTCGACAGCGTTGCCGAGCGCATCGATGCTCTGCAGAACCTGGCCGACTGCGTCGATCCGGGTCGTGGTCGTGCGCCCGAGCGCGTCAGTCGCACTTTCGGTCAGGCCGAGATAGCTGAACTTCGTCAGGTGTGCGGCGCTGTCGGTCTCGCTGGTCGGTCGAACTACCTGCGTGGGCCGACCGAGCAGGTCGTAGCTGACCGTGCTGAACCACACCGGCTCGCCTGCCCGATGCGGCGTGCTCTGTTGCGCAGCCCGGCCGAGGATGTCGTAGCGCACCTCGCTCGTGCTCTTCGCGCCGTCGAGCAGCGTTACGTTGCTGAAGCGCACGCGCTCCAGCGCATCGAGATACCGCGAGTCGATGCGCACGATGGCGTTGTTCGCATCGCGCGCGATGACTTCGATGAACGAGCGCAGCCCTGCGCCACAGCTGTCGCTGCAGGCCGAGCGCACGATCTCGGCAGCGACTCCATCGGGCGACTGCTGGCGCGTCACGCGACCGAAGGCATCGTATTGGAAGGTGGCAACGAGCCCGTTCGGATCGGTGATGCTGCTGGGGACACCGAGCACTTCGTTCCACTCAACTCGAGTCACGTGCCCCTTGGCGTTGGTCAGCGTGCGCGGGAAGCGGCCGTTCGCGCCCCAACTCACGCGCTGGGTGCGTTCCTTCTGGCCCTGGTTCGCAGCCGGCGTCACGGTCGCGGACTCGGCATTACCGAAAGCGTCGTAGCTCAAGTCCGTGGCCAGCTGCCACTGCGCATTGCCCGGCTCGATGACGGTTCGAGTCGGCCGGCACTGTGCCCCATCCCACTCGGCGGATGCGGTGCGTGTCAGCGGCTCACCGCCCGGGCCGGTGTGGCTGTTGGTCTGCTCGACGCGCGCCGGGCGGCCGAAGCACCAGTTCGCAAAATCATTGAACAGCGTCGGCACCAAGGTCCGCGCGGTGTAGCTGCGCCCCGGAGCCGCACCGTTCGCGCTCGGCTTCTCGATGATCGTCGTCCTGGTGTCGATCAGCGACCCCGTGGCGTAGTCCACCGTGTTGAGGGTCTCGGTGCTCGTGAGCCACGCGCCGTTGTGTGCGCCCCCGACCTCGTAGCGATCGGCAACGCTACGACTGACGTACGGCAGCACGCGTGTCTCAGTGCCGCTGCCGTAGCTATGCACGGCCCAGGTGTTCTCAGTCTTCGCGATCAGCGTGGCGTTGTCCGGCTGATACGCCTCTAGCTTCTTCACCTCACCACTGAACGGGAAGGCGCGCTCGAATGTCTCGTACACGTACGTCCCGTTGCGACCGTCATGGGTGCGCCGCTGCGCGAAGCCCTCGAAGCCGCGGCCCTGCAGGTTGAGCGTGGCGCGGTAGTACTGGAACGACTGTGTGAAAGTCGACAGCGCGCCGGGCGTCGAGGCTGCGCTCGTGGACGTCAGTGTCGCGACGACGTAGTGCGGACCGATGAAGTCGTGCTGCGGATAGACCGCGTCCGTGCCCCTCGTGTAGTTCCCGCGGGCGATCGAGACGTAGCGCGGACTGAACTGCACGCCGAACCCGTCGGTGATCGAGATCGCCAGGTCGGGCGGTGTGCCGGCCGCGTTGTGCGGATGGACCTTGATCGTGCCGTTGCCGTCAAGCGTGCCCAGATCCGCCAGACCATCGCCATCCTGATCCAGTGTGAAGGCGACCGACACCGGAATAGAGGTGGAACGCACGCTGGAGGAGTCCAGCGCGCTCGAGAGCACCACGCCGAGTGTCGCGCCATTCTTCACCACGGCGTCGCTGCGGCCATCGCCGTTCCAGTCCAGCGCCGCCACCGGCTTGAGGTTCGGGAACGGCACGGCGGACAGCGTTCCTGCCTTGCAGGGCGACAGCACGACGCTCTCGGCCGCGATCAGGTCGGCACAGTCATCGTCGTTCCAGTGACCGAACACCTGATCGTCGAAGTTGCCCACCTCATTGATGGCGTCGCTGACGGTGCCGAGGATGTTCAAGCCGCCGCCGGCGCTGAGATCGAAGCTGACGAAGTTGAGGGTGTTCTCGATGAATCCATCCTCGGTGGTGCTATGCGTCCTCAGCACGAGGTCCGCACGGCCATCGCCATCGAACTCGAACGCCCGCAGGTCGGTGCGCAGGCTGCTCGCGACGCCCAGGTACACCCCGCACGATGCGGGGTTGAAGCACGGCGCCGCCGTCGCATAGCCCACGACCGGCGCCGCGAAAGACGGCGTGCCGGCGGTGCTGGTGTTGAGCCGCACGGTCGGGCGCAGCACGTAGGCTGCGCCGGTGAACTGCTCGGTCACCGTGATCAAGTCATCGCGGCCGTCGCCGTTGACATCGAGCAACAGCGGCGTTGTCGGCCGGTAATCGGGAGCGCCGGGGCTGGGCAGGGAGATCCCGAGCGCGTAGCGCTGGAAGCCCGAGCCGTTCCAGCGATAGATCACATAGTCGCTCCCCTCCTCGACTTGGATACCCGCCTGCCCCGTGCCGACGATCGAGTGGCCGATGTTGATCGGGAGTAACGAGTTCGAAGTCACGGCCACCGAGCCGCTGCCGTTGGCGAAAGCCACCCGCAGCGTGTTACCGGACCGATACAAAATGTCATCGCGACCGTCGCCGTTGAAGTCGGCTGTGCCAATGACCGGCTTGAACCGGCTGCTCGTCGGCGCAGTCGCGTCGCTGACCGCCGTGGCGCCCGTCGTGGTGACTCCCGCGGCGCCGTTCTGATACGCCACCGTCGTTGGCGGCAGGCATTGCGTCCCGGCGCTGCCCGCGCACTCGCGGATGCTCGCGAGGCGCGCGCGGTTGGTCGTCGGCGCTGCCTCGTACTTCAGCTCGTACTTGCGCGTCAGCGTGCCGGAGACGCGCGCTTCGATGCCCAGCAGCAGGTTCGTGTTGACGACCTGCATGCCGCCGATGAAGCCGGCGAGCGCCGGGTCCATCGTGTTCGGCGCCACCGCGGCTTTCGGACCGTACTTGAAGGTGATGCTGTGCGTGTACGCCCCGCCCACGCTCGCCGGTGCGTACGCGATCGACGTCGGCACCCGCAGGCCCGAGGAGCCCACCGAGCCCGTGCCATAGGTGATCGTGTAGCTGATGCCGGAGCGATTGCTGACCTTGTTCGCCAGCCACCCGTACGCCGCGAACGGCACGCCGGGTATGGTGGTGAGGAAGGCCGGGTCGATGCGCGAGTCGACGGTGTTGCCGAACTCGATGATCAGCCCGTCACGGGTCTTCGCGGTGAAGTACGCCGGTCCCAGCCCCGTCGTGCCGTGCGCGGTGATCTGCGAGAACTGCGCCAGCTCCGTGTCGTAGGTCGTCCCCGGTTTACCGTAGTCGGCCGGCGTGCCGTTGGTGATGCGCAAGCGCTCCCCGTCCAGGCACAGCGCATCCTGAAATCCGAATGAGATGCCCGCAGGCGCACCGTCCTCTGCGAAGGTCTTGTTGCAACGGGTGATGGACGGCAGGCCCGCCAACGACCAACCCGGACCGAGAATGCCGTCGCCGCTCTGGCTGTTATAAGCGAGCGACAACGAAGGCTCGACGCCGGCCGGCCCCGATGGCAACTGAAGCGGAATCTGATACGACGCTGCGCCCGACGCGCTCACGCTTCCTGAGCCTTCGATGCGACCCACGACCCCTGTGGCGCTGACAGGGGCGGTGAGGGTGTGCGTGACGGTGGCGGCGATCCCGCCGGATCCGGAGAACGAGACGATGCTGTTTTCGCCGCTGCCGTCGCGTGCGACGCGGTACAGCTCCGATCGACCATCACCATTGAAATCGGCGCGCACCGTGCGCAACTCTGCGCCCAGCGTTCCGGCGCCCAGGTTCACCACGCTCGCCTGCTCCAGCTGACCATTGCCATCGGTGAGCAGCAGGTGGCTTGACTGCCCACTCTGGCGCGCGAGCAACGCGATGTCGGCGCGACCGTCGCCATTGAAATCCCCGACGATGGCTTCGGCTTCGCTCGGCGCGAAATTCACGCCGAGGTCTTTGCGGCTGAACAGATCGTGGATCGAAGTAAACTGTCCCGCCTCGTTCGCAAGCGTGATCCCGAAACTGTTCGGCTTGTGCACCCGCACCGGGATCGCGATGTCGTAGTCGATCAGCGTGCTCTCGCCGAGCGACTGCACGAACAGATCGTCACGACCGTCGCCGTTGAAATCCCCGGCATGCACGATCGCGTTCGCCGCCGACCATTTGAAGCCGAGGTGATCGTTGGCCCAGCTCTGCTGGCTGATCGTGAGATGACCGCTCGCATCCGACAGGATTACCGAGCTGTGGTCACCGGACGAGCGCGATTGCAGGAATACGTCGGCACGCGCGTCCGCGTTGAACTTCCCCGCAACGATGCGATAGCTGTCGGTGCCCCAGCCTTCGATCGACTGGCTGATACCGGACAGCTCGCCTAGCGCGTTGGTCGGCAACAGGAACGAGGTCCCCGTGCCATTGCGCTGGAGCAGCACGTCATCGCCGTTCACACCGTCGAAGTTGCCGATTACCGCGGTATAGCGGCTGTCCTGCCAGCTGATTCCGAGAAAACTGGAGCTCCAGCTTTGCAGCAGAGTGCCCGGCTGACCGGATGCGTTCGTGGCATAGATGCCGCTCAGTCCCGCCGCATCTTTTGCAATGACCAGCAGATCGTCCCTGCCGTCGCCGTTGCAATCACAGGAGTAGACAGCGTGCGTTTCGTTGCTAAAGGGCGCGGCGATTGCCGGATGCAGCAGCGACAAGAGCGCCAGCGCGCTCCATGCCGCCGCCGCTTTCGTCAGGTTCGTTCGCTTGGCACCGCTGTGATTCAGGAAGTCTTTGTTACGGCTCATCGACTTGACGTGTTCCAATGTTAAGGCGCGGAATGTGACGCAAGACCACGCGAAGTCATGCGTTACAGGATGGAGCGGGAGAAGTCGTTGCGTCCGTCCAAGGCGCACTTGCGTGCACGCGCCCTGGAACGCGTTGTTTGCGACATTCAGTCGTGGATCTCGACTTCGTCGATGTCCTCGCCGTCTCCCCAACGCAGGCAGGTGTTGCTGCCCCTGATGACGACGGTTTTCCCGCTCAACTTCGCAGCCAGCAACAGCGCGTACTGCTGTTTCCCGGCGTTCGAGTTCTCGTCTCGGATCATCCAATAGCCGCGTGTCGCGCAGGCCGGTGAGAAATTTTTCGGACCGCTGAGCACAAAGTGCACCAGTCCGTCACTCGCCCGCACATTGACGAACACGACCGTACCGACCTGGCTCCCCGCATGTGACAGGGGGGACATCAACGCCAGGATCACTAACAAGACGGCCTTCCTCATTTCTTCTCCTCCGAAGACCCATCGGCGCACACGTGGCCTGCGATCCTAGGTAACCGCAGCGGTGAGCGACAATGTGCATTTCGTCACGAGCAGTACGCTTGACGCTGCATTGGGCGGCCGGAATCGCAACCGCGAGTTGACAGCGATCATGGGCCGCAAGGCGGCGGTCATTTCACGCGATCCGCGCTGATGGAGATTCTCGTTTGGTCGCAAAGACGAACACCCACTCGATACCGCGATAGGCGAGCTCCTCGGCCGTGCCAGGCATCAATGCCTGAAAGACGATCGTCTCCACGGAAGGCGCCGCGGGTTTGAACACGAGACCCAACACGACGCCGACCGCGACAAGCGGCACCAGCACAAGCACATATATATATGTGTGGTTGCTTGCCTGGGGGCCGCACCGAATCTGCCGATACGGGCAATCGGAGCAGTCAAAACCGAGGCTGATTCACTCGTGCACAGGTTGGCGGCTGCCCGCATGGCCAGCGCGCGACCGATGCGCGCAGATGATCGCGCTCTTCATTCGCGCGCTCGATGGAATCACACTGGCGGAGAGGGATGCGGATACTCCCCGCGCAATAGGACGAGTGCTCCGGTGCACGTCGTGACGGCCCCGTGCCACGAACCGGCTGCCGCGACGTGCGAGTCCCCGGCGACGAGTCTGTGCGTGCCGATATGGCACTCGCCTTCCAGCACGATGCACTCTTCTTCGAGCCGGTGGCGATGCGCTGGAATCACGCCGCCCGGACGCATGCGGATGAGGCTCGTGTGCGTTCCGGCGCCGTCGTCACGGTGCAGCTCGCGGACCTCCACGAATGGGCTGAGCTCGATCCATGCTCCTTCGCTGGCGCGCAACGTGCGAGTGCCTTCGGGCGGCTGCTCGCGAGCCTGCTGCTGAACGCGGCGGCGCATACGTTCGCGTTGCACGCTACCAAGCTCCGTGGGCTGCACGCTGACTGCCAGACCTTCGAGAAAACTCTGCGGAACATCGCGGTCGTCGGCAATGCCGACATCTTCGATTAGGGGCGGGCGACTCACATTGCCTCCAGCGCTTCGCGCAGCTGAGCGAGTGAACGACGCAGATGACTCTTGACGGTGCCCAGCGGCAGCCGGGTTGCGTCCGCGATTTCCTGGTGCGACAGACCCTGCAGGAACGCGAGCGACACCAGGTGGCGCCGCTCGGGCGTGAGCTGCGACAGGGCGGCATATACACTGCTGCGTTGCTGCATCAGGGAAAGAATATCGAACGGCTCGTCCGCACTGACGTATCCAGACTCAGCCAGCGCATCCACGTCGAGCGAGGCCGCAGTCGTCCGGCGCTGCCGCAGTCGATCGAGCGCACGGCTGCGGCAGAGCATCAGCAGCCAACCGAGCGCGCTGGCCCGGCTCGCATCGAAGTGCGCGGCGTTTGCCCACGCATACGCATAGGTCTCGCAGACGATTTCCTCGGCATCTTCGGCGCTGCGCAGGATCGCCGACGCGAGCGCGTAGAGTTTGCCGACGGTGGCGTCGTACAACTCTTCGAGCGCACTCTCCTGTCCGCCGCGCATGCTCTCGACCAACGCGTCCAGGTCACGCACGCCCGCCGCCTCTGATCGAAAAAGTTCGCGTGCTGCTGCTTTCACGGCCGCGGCGACCTGGAGCCGCGAGCGGCTACCATTGCCACAGCGATCGACATCAATGCCGGCACAACCGCCCCTTGAACAGCTCTGTGAAGCTCCAGTCAGTCGTCAAGATACGGAGCACGCGAGGTCGCGGATGCACCCACACGCAATATTTTTCGTGTAGGACACCCGCGACACCCTCCTCGCACCGCCTCGACGAGTGTATGCCCGCAGCAGGTTCGCCCGGTAGCGGACAGTCGGTCGGACTCAGTCCTTGAGCAAACCCTCGGCGCGCAGCGCTTCCTGGACCTTAGGGCGGTCGGCCACGCGCGTGAGATAGGCGCAAAGCTTGGGATACGGCTGCAGATCGATGCCCACGTGCTTGCACCAGCCGATCACGGTGAACGCATAGGCGTCGGCGACCGTGAATTGCGCGCCAAGCAGGTAGGTCGACGAGGCAAGGTGTTGCTCGAACTGCGCCAGGCTTTTCCCGATCTTGTGCCGCTGCGCCTGTTGAGTCTCGGCGGGAGCGGGATGAAACAACCAGTAGAACTGCTTGTGCAGTTCCGTGCTGATATAGGCCAGCCACTCCTGCAGCCGCAGGCGCGCCATGCCGCCCGCCGGCGCCAGATTCCGGTCGGGCACCTGATCTGCGAGGTACTGCACGATAACCGGACCTTCACGCAAGCGTGTGCCGTCCGCCAGCTCGAGCAGCGGAACCTGACCGCGCGGATTGACGGCGTGATAGTCATCGCCGTGCTCGGTCTTGTGAGTCGCGAGATCCACCTTGATGAGTTGCGGATTGAATCCGGCTTCGCGCGCCACGATGTGCGGCGACAGGGAACACGTGCCGGGGGAATAGTACAGCTTCATCGATTACTCCAATTGCTGTGGGATGAAAACGGTTCTGACGGTCGTCCGCGATGTATCGAGCTCTTCGACCAGAGAGTGCATCAGTTCCGCGACACTGCGATGCTGCAGGTTCGGCGCGCTCTGGCTTGAGTACAGCGACAGGAAGTTGCTGCGGCTGGCCGCCGCATCCGCCGCCCTGAGCTTGGAAACGAACCAGCTCTGGATGGGAAATGGCAGCAGATCGTTGGCCCGGCGCGCCATGACCTCGACGACTCGATTCGGTATACCTCGCGCCAGGCGGCCGGTGTATGCGCGGGTGAGTGTGGTGTCCTCGGCGCGCGAGCTGAATAGAATTTCACGGTGCTGCGCGGTCGCGCCCGATTCTTCGCACGCCAGAAAGGCGGTGCCGAGTTGCACGGCCTGCGCACCGAGCGTAAGCGCCGCGCGGGCGCCGCGTCCGTCGACGATGCCCCCGGCAGCGATCACGGGCGCGCGGACACGATCTGCGATCAGCTGCGTGAGTGCGAACGTCCCCATCAGCGAGTCTTCCGCACGCCGAAGAAACGAAGGTCGGTGGCCGCCGGCTTCGAAGCCGCTGGCAACGATCAGGTCGACGCCCGCCTGATCGAGCAGACGCGCCTCCGCAATGGAGGTCGCGGCTCCAATAGTGACAATGTCCCGCCTTCTGCAGCCCTCCAGAATTTCGGCGGGTGGCACGCCAAATACGAAGCTGAAGGCCGGCGGCTCGCTCTCGATCAAGGCCCAAGCCTGATCCTCGAAGGACTCGTCGAACGCGAGCGGACGCGCCGGCTTCGGCAGCCCGAGCTCGTGATAGAACGGCTCGTAGAACTCGAAGGCCGCGTCGAACTGCTCGGGCGTGAGCGGACCCCCGCCCGCATCGCGATTCGACACCCACAGATTCATCGCAAACGGACGGCTCGTGCTCATCTTGATCTCGCGCACGATCGTGCCGATCGACTCCGGCGGCAGGTGATGTGCGCCGAAAGAGCCGAGCCCGCCGAGCTCTGCAACGCTCGCGGTCATTCGTACCGTCGAGAGTCCGCCGCCGAACGGACCCTGGATGATCGGGTATTTCAGGCCGAGCCGTCGGGCGGCGCTGCTGCTCGCATATGGCATGTCGACTCCTCCGTCGTCTGTAAAGCTTAGTGTCTTTGAGTTACCAACGGATACCTTGTTACCGCCAGAAACGATAGAATCCGATTACCATTCGGTAACCGGAGAACGCATCGATGGGCTTGAAGGTACGAATGAATCGCGCCCCGCCAGCGCCCGCGGAGTGCCCGCTGACGGAGTGCATGGCGCTGCTCGGCGGTGCCTGGACCCCGAACGTGATCTGGTATCTGAGCGGCGGTCCACGCCGCTTCGGCGAGCTGCGCACCGATATCCCACGCATCTCGGCCAAGGTGCTGAGTGCGCGGTTGCGCGAGCTGGAAGAGAAAGGTGTGATAGAGCGTCGCTTGATCGCGAGCTCGCCACCGTCGGCCGAGTACGCACTGTCAAATCTCGGCGTACAACTGCTGCCTGCGATCGACGCGATCGCCAAGGTTGGTCAAAAGCTGAAGAAGCGCTCGCGTGCGCACCGCACGGCGCATCTATCGATGTCGACTTGAGAAAGGGCTCGAAGCAACGCGTTGCCGACGCGCGACTTATCTTCGAACGTGAGGCGGCATAGTCTGCCTGCGAGTGATACGTTCTTCGCGTCGTCACTCTGGCTTCACCCTTGGACAAGGGACGGTTGGAGCAGTCCCAACTCCAGCCCACGTGCGACGGCGTGCGCTCGATTGGTGGCGCCGAGGGCGCGCAGCACGGCGAGCGAGTGATTCTTGACGGTGCCTTCCGCGATCTGCAACTCATGGGCAACCTGCTTCGAGGAAAGGCCCTGATGCAGCAATCGCAATACGGCGAGCTGGCGTGACGTGAGCTGTGGCGCTCTCGACTCCAGGTGATCGGAAATCGCCGGAAAGACCGGCAGACTCTGCATGACGTCGTGCAGGGAACGGCAGAATTGCTCCACGCTCCAGCTTTTTTCGATGTAGCCGAGCACCCCGAGACGCCTGGCCTCGACGACGAATGCATCGTCCCTGGCCGCGGTTATCACGCAGCAGCGTCTTATGACACCCAATTCCCCGAGCGTGCGAAGCAAGGAAAGTCCGCGAGCCCCGGACACGCCCAGGTCCACGAAGATGCGAAACCAGTCATGGGAGGCGGCCTGCTCGACTGCCGCGGTCGCTGAGTCGACCACGGTGGGGCTCACGATCGGGTAGTGCTTTCGCAATAGATCGGCCGTGGCAGAAGCGACCAGCGGATGATCTTCGACGATCAGGACACGGAACGTTGTGGACATGAGTGCCAGATACGAAGTGATGCGAAGATTGGATGCGGCGCACGAAGCGCGACGTGCAAATCTCGGGCGACGATCGTGAAGCCCGCATCAGTCTTTCGATTACGGAGCGTGCGAGACCGCGGATGCACTCACACCGGATGTTTCTCGCGAAAGGACATTTCTCAGACCCCCAGGCGAGTAGCGACCCACACCGCGGCGACGCAGGCGACAGACAACGACGCAAGCAGCACGCCAAGCCTTTCGCTGCGGAGATCGCGAAATATCCACCAGATCAGCGGCACGGCGGCGGCCGCTATCGCAATCTGTGCGACTTCGATGCCGACATTGAAGGCCGCGAGCGCAAGAAGATCGATGCGTTCGCTCGCCAGTTCGGCGAGCGCACTGGCGAAACCGAGCCCGTGCACCAGGCCGAACGCGAACGCCAGCTTCCAGCCGTGTTGCGCGGCGCCCCGGGAAATATTCAGCAATGCGGCGATCATCACGGAAGCTGCGATCGCCACCTCTACGGGTTGCGACGGGAGACGTAAGTGGTCCGTTGCCGATAGCGCCAGCGTCAACGAATGCGCCAGCGTGAACGCGGTGATCACGACGAACGCGCGCCTCAGCATGTGCGGCAGCGAGGTCGACTCGTCCGTTCGCCGGCGCCGTGCCAGCGCCAGGAGGAGCACACCGAGGAACGCGACATGATCGTAGCCCATGACGAGATGCCGCATCCCCTCGAGCAGAAAGCGCGTGAGATGCGCCGCGCGCGATTCAGATGACTGCCAGCGCGCGGTACCGCTGCTCAGGATGGCCTGACTGCGCGTGCCGTCGGGCGCCTCATACTCGAGCAGCGCACGATGCCCCGCGTCGAATTCGAGCCAACCGGTGTGGTCGAGCGCCAGCGGACCGGCCGCGCACACGAACGTGGCGATGAATCGCAGATATGCCCCGTCGCCGTGCTCGGCAATTGCGGGCACTTCAGTAGACACGAGCGTGCAAGCACCTCCCTCCGAACTGAGCCGCGTGCGCGCAAGCACGAGAGACTCGATCGCCGGCCGCGCGGCGACGATCTCCGCCCAGACCACTGCGCCATCGCCGTCGCGATCGAGTTGCAGCAACTGGTGCAGGTCGCGAAGGTCGAAATCCCACTCCGCATGCACCGTCGAAGCATTTTCCGCGCGCAGTGTCAGGAAACTGGTCCCGGATGTGTGTGCGAACGCGCTGCTGAACGCAAACAGCAGAGCGATGGCGGCGAGTGCTCTTCTCATCGCACGGCTCCGAGCAGGGCGTCGAGACGTACGTCTTCGTATCCATGTCGTTGCTGCCATTCGTACACGACGCGCAGCGATTCCTTGTCGCGCGCGGCGGCGGCGGCGGTAGCTAGAATCAACGCATCGTCTGCTTCGTTCCGTTCCGCAAGGCTGGCTCGGGCGCTTGCGATCGCCTTGGCCGGATCGTGCAGGAGCGTCAGCTCGAACCACGCGCGGTCGCGCAGGTGACCGCGCTCTGCCCGTGCGTCGGCTTCCTGCCACGCGAGCTGCAAACGCTGCGCCTCGATGCTGTGCGGGTCGCGCGCCGCGCGCACGCTGCGAGCGCGATCCGCAAGCGAGGAGCCGCGAAGCGAAACCTGCAGCGCTTCGTCGAAGCGTCCCGCGGACAGCAACCAATCCGCGTAAGTGATGCGGGCGTAGTGACTTTCGGGATCGAGCTCGAACGCCTCGCGATACCAGCGGCCCGCCGCTGCTTCGTCGCCAAGCCGGGCGGAGAGTTCCGCGACGATGCCCGCGCTCCAGCTGCGCGTCGCATTGTCGCGTCGCTGGTGCTCCAGCGCCCGCAGCAGCAACGTTCGGGGACGCTGCAAGTCGCCCAGTGACGCGCGGGCCTGCGCGATACACGTCGTCGAAGTGAGTAGATCGACGGACGGAATCAGCGCGACGCAATCCGCAAGCGCCTCCTGCGGCTGGCGCATATGCAGCCGGACCTGGGCGCGCATCAGGCGAGCATCTCGGTCGCGGCCGTTGACCTGGAGGATTTCGCCGAGCACGCGCTCGGCCGCGGCGAATTCGTGCTTGTGCTGTAGTAGCCGCGCACGCCTCAAAGACAGGGCAGGATCGTCGACGCCTCGCCAACCGTTCAGCATCTGCTCAGCGTAACCGTAGTAGCGCTCGTTGCCGCTGCGTGCTCCGGCTTCGACGAGTGCGTCGACGTATCGAATGAGGACATCGCCATCGTCCGGCGCCGCCGCACTGGCGGCGCGCAATTGCGCGAGCCGCGACTCAGCCGACGCGCTGCCGAGCTTCAGCACCACCTGCGACGGGTCTGTCGGCCGATAAACGCGGACCGCAGCCCCGGCATCAGTGCCTAAGGCTGCGGCCGCCAGCAACGCCACCGGGAAAAGGCGTCGCATCAGACTCATTGCAACAGCTGGTCGAAAGCAGCGGGATCGTCGTCTGCGTCCCCCGTGAACGTGAAGCCGCGCAGCGATCGTTGCTCGCCGTTCTCGCCACGGCCGAACACATCGATCACTGTGTCACGAAACGAGACATACACGGGGTTCACGGAGACGCGAATCACCTGCTGCGCAGATAGTCCGCCGGGATCCACGGCCCGAATCGTGATCGTGCCCATTCCGAACGCCTCTGCCGCCGGCGTGATCTGCAGCGTGCGAGTGGCGCCGTTGCCGCCCAGCACGATGCCTGTCGCCGGAATCAGGTTCGTATCCGACGACTCTGCCGTGACCGTCACATTGACGGGACCCGAGTCGTTGTCGCTCACATCGAACGACAAGACCGGCGTCGACGTATCCTGCGGCAGAGACTGATCCGTCAAGCCAGCGATCTGAGGTGCCTGCGGCGCCGGCGGCGCAGGCGGCGGCGAGTAACCGCCGCCGCCGCCGCCGCTGCACGCCGCCAGCAATCCTGCAATCAGACCGGCTAAGGCTGCCTGGCCAAGCTTTCTGTTGATTCTCATTGCGGTAGCTCCTTCAGGCTCAATTGGTCGCGCCGGGGATCGGCGTGCGCAGGTACGGGAACTCCTCGTCGAAGTCCGCCGCGCTGATCGGCGCGCCGTCCGTGAACGCCACTTTGCCGAGCGGTGCCTGTTCGGGCGTGCACAACCCGAGTGCGGTCGGCATGCCGTTGACGGGAACCGGATGGCACAGACGGCCCATCACGACGCGCAGTGCGATGTCGACGACGTCGTCGCCCGGACGGCGGCCGTTCGGAAAGCCGGCAAGATCGTCGCCGGCGACACCAAAGGTGCTCTGCTGAGCCGCCGGCTTCGCCGGAATTCCGGTGTTCAGACGCAGCATCTCCGATGGAGTGACCGTCTCGAGCTGGTTCACGCCCGGGAAGCCGGTGAGGAACGCCGTGACCAGATCCATGCGCGGCAGATTCGTCGGCGCCAGGTTGGCGATCGGCGGATTCGCACCGAGGATCCTGTTCACGTCCGCGTTGAACAACGCATCCAGCAGTGCGGGCAACGTCGGGTTCGTCACGTACTTCGCGAACTGGCCGTCGTTCTTCGGCTCGCTGGAGCTGAAAAGATCCTTGTCCGGCAGACCGATCACGAGCTCGTTGACCAGCGGCTGCGACAACCGCGAGATCTGCGTGAGGGCGCCACCATTGAAGTCCGGCCTGTTGAACGTCGAGACCGGGTTGAGCACGCGCGCCTGGCGCAGGCTCGCCGTGGTCCAGCCGCCGATCACGCCGTTGCCGTCGCCCGTGAGACAGGCCGCCGGCAGCTCGAGCGCGAGTGTCGTGATGTTGGCGTCCGAGATGATGTCGTTCCTGGGATCCTGCCTGATGCCGATGCCGCCCGGCAGTCCGCCCTGGTCGGGGGGCACATCGGCGTCGACCGGCACGAAGTTCACGAGGTCGAACACTTTTCCGAGGTTTACGACGAAGCTCTCGTCGCGCTGGCCAACGAACACGCGGCCGGTCTGCGCACAGCCCGGCACGGAAACTTCGTGAATGAAGCTCTCCGCGTACTGCTCGTAGCCCGCAACGCTGCCGAAGGTCTTGGTGCCGACGAAATCGTACGGCTTGCCGAGCTCGGTCGCCCCGTCGCTCGAACGCGTCACCGGCATCGACTGGCCGCCGCGGCGATTGCCGCGCACGAGCGTCAGCGTGTAGCTCTCGTTGAAGTTGAGATTGGAGACGTCCTGTGCACTGATCGGGCCGATATTCTTCAGTGGCACGGCGACGGTTTCCGTCCCGATCAGCAGCTTCTTGCCGGTATTGTTCTCGGCGAGGCGGTTCCTGAAACGGAACTGGAACGTCAGGTCTTCCTGCGCGTCGCCGTCGTTGTCGATGTGGATCTCGTACACGGCAGCCGGATCGAGCGCGAAGTAGTTCGGGCCGCCGTACGGATTCTGCAGCGGCACGTAGTTCGCGATCAGCGTGACGTAGCCGGCGCGGTTCGCCTCGTACGAATTGAACATGTAGAAATCGGTGGAATCCTCCGTCGGAAAGCGCGTGATGTTCGGCGCCTCGCGGTGGCTCGAGCCATTCGCCACGAGCGGGACGAGCAGCGGCAGGGTCGTGGCGCACAGCGCGCTCACGAGGGCGGTCGTTCGAATCTTCATTTGTACAGCTCCAGGTGTGTAGAGACCGGCGACTCGAATAAGTCGTCTGTGGCGTCCTACGCACGTTGACTGCGGTCGGATGCAGCGCGCATCGCACAAATGCAATTGCATCCGATCCGCTTGCCTGAGCGTAAAGCGGGCTGAACGACCATCAACAAGGAGTCATTTACATGTTCAGATCGAAATCCTTTTCCCGGCGTGCGTTGCTCGCCGACGCGGGCAAGCTGTCGCTGTCGGCAGGTGCCGTCGCCCTGCTCGCTGGCAACGACGCGCTCGCCAACGAGATGGGCGCCAAGGCATCCAAAGACACCGACATCCTCAACATCGCACTCGCCCTCGAGCACGAAGCGATCGCCGCGTACCAGATCGGCGCGGCGAGCGGCCTGCTCGCGAAAGAAGTTCTGCCCGTCGCCGTGTCGTTCCAGGGTCATCACAAGGCTCACCGCGATGCACTCGCCGCCACGGTCCGCAAGCTGGGCGGCACTCCGGCCATGGAGCAGTCGATGGATGCGTATCTGAAGAGCTCGAAGCTGAACGTCGCCGCGATCACGTCTCAGGGCGATGTGCTCGCGCTCGCGCAGCGCCTCGAGCTCGGCGCGGCCAATGCCTACCTTGGCGTGATCCCCGCCTTCCGCGATCGCGAGCTGGCGAAGATCGCCGGCCGGCTGGCGGCGGATGAAACGATGCACTACACCGCGTTGACGCAGGCACTCGGCGGCAAACTTCCGAGCGGCCCGCTCAGCTTCGGCGGCTGACTTGCGGCGCATTGCCCTGAGGTCGAGTGGTCC
>JAEZCR010000091.1 GCA_023433465.1 Pseudomonadota bacterium
GCGGTGACGCCCGGCGCGGTCGCGCTTTCGCTGACCTCGGGAGCAGCCGCGGATTCGGCCGTCGCGTCCGCGTCCACGAGCGCGGCCTCTTCCGGCACGGCGGCGGGCGCGCTAACTACCGCCGGCCGCGCGCGCAGCGTTTCGACTTCGGCGTACGCCGCGGCGAGATCCGTGCGCAGCGCCACGATTTCGGCGCCCTGGTTCCACCACAACCACGACATGGCCGCGGCGCCGCACGCCGCCAGGAACGCGAAGGTCCAGCCAAGGATCTTCGACCAGGAGCGCTTTTCCGGAATCAGCGTCGGCAGGTCGAGGTTTGGTGCGACCGGTTTGGGCGCGAGGGCCGCGATGTCCGTCTGCAGGCGCTCGGCATGCGAGTCGAGCGTCGTGCCGATGAAATTGCGCAGCGCCGTGACTTCTTCCTGCAGGGCTTTTTGCAGCGTCTGGTCGAGCGCGGCGCGGATCTCGAGCGACAGCTTGGGCAGCAGATCCGTGACGGGCGCCTGCGCCGCGGCATCGGCGGCCGGCGCGTGTTCGCCCGCCGAGGGAATCGGCATCACGATCGCGGACTCGTTCGCGGGCGCGAGCTCCGGCGCGGACGCCATGCGCGTGAACGTCGTCTGCTCGACGGTATTGCGGCGGTCCGAAACGAGGCGCAGCTGGAACAGCAGCTTGGTGACGTCGGACTGCTTGATCTGCTTGGGCAACACGCCTTCCGCGCCGAGCGCGCGCGCCTGGCCCGCGTACAGGTCGCCTTCCTGCGAGGTGTACATGAGGATCGGAATCGTCGACGTGCGCGGATTGTTCTTGATGGACTGCACGGCCTGGAAGCCGTCCATGCCCGGCATCATGTGATCCATGAAGATCACGTCGGGCCGGTTGCGAGTCAGGTATTCGATCGCGGCCTCGGCGGATTCCGCGGCGTCGACCGTGATTTCGTGACGCTCGAGAATACGCGAGAGGAACGCGCGCGCTGATTTCGAATCGTCAACGACAAGGGCCCGCTTGGAAGACATCTGCTCTCCCCACATCCGACGTCATCAGGATGGGCGCGAGTCTAGCGTCATCACCGGCGCGTTGTGCAGTCCCCGTTGCATCGCACGAATAGCGTAAAGTTTTCCGGCACTGAAATTGTGCGTGCGCATCGGGTCGTCACGACGAATCCCGTCCAACAAACAGCGTGTGATCCAGCGCACGAATGAAACAAGTTGCCGCGAGGGCGTGCACCATATTCAAACGCGCGGTCGCACACTCGAATCGTGGAGCGGCCTGCGATGAATGACGTTGGTAAGTGCGTCGGGCAGGCAACGGGGCCTTGGTGCGAACCACCCCACGACGACGCGGCGAGGATCTCCGGTCGTCAGGAGCGAGAGTTCTCAGGAGCTGCGCTCCACTCGTGACGGGGTCCCGCCGGACCCCGTCACGAGTGATCCTGGCTGCCGGCCGGCAGTACGCACATTCTCGTAATAACCAACGAGTCGGCGCGCCATTTCGAGGGACGCCCATGATTCGGCGTGTGCGCGCAATCGCGCGCGTCGCGGGTCGTCGGGAGGTAGTGCGAGGGCATTCTCGCAGGCGGTCGCGAAAACATCTTCGTCCTCGGGGACGACGAACGCGCCGCAACCGCCCGCAAGGATCGAGCGTGTGCCGAGCTCGGCGGTCGAGACCACCGGCGTTCCCTGCGCCATGGCCTCGAGCAGTACGAGGCCCTGGGTTTCGGTGCGCGAGGCAAACACGAAAACATCTCCTGCCGCGTAACAGTCGGGCAGCTCGCGATCGCGATCGAGATAGCCGATGAAGCGCACATCCTGTCCGATGCGCAATGACCGCGCGAGTTTCGCGAGGTGCTCGCGCGCGGGTCCCTCGCCCGCGATCACGAACAACACGTCGGGTCGGCGCGCGCTCAGTCGTTGAAACATCCGCATGAGGAAATCGATGTTCTTTTCGTGCGCGACGCGGCCAACGTACAGCAGCAGCGGTCGATCGGGAGGCAGGTCGAATTGCCGGCGAAACCGCGCGCCATCGCCGGGTACAAAACTCGACGCCGGCAACCCGGTCGGCAGGACGTCGATCGGAGTCCGGACTCCATAGGCGACGAGCGCGTCGCGCATGGGTGCGCTCGGAGACAGGAGCGCCGAAACATCGTCGCATTGCGACAGCGTGAATCGCCGTGCGATCCAGTGGCCCACGGCGCGCGGTAGCAGGGGCACGTAGTGATGCAGGTAGTCCTCGAAGAAGGTGTGATAGGTCGCGACCACGGGCAGGCCGTGCGCACGCGCGAATCGAACGCCTGCGTAGTGCGCGATGAATGGCGTGTGGATGTGGACCAGGTCGACCTTGGCGGCGAGTCCCTCATTCAGCACGGATTGCAGCGGTCCCGAAAGGAAACGTCGATCCTCAGGATCGCCCGGCACGACGCCCGATCGGACGCGGATGATGCCGGCGGACTCGGGATCCGCGGGAGCTCCGGCATATTCAGGCGCGACGAGGATGGAATCGACACCGAGCCGCGCGAGGTCGTCGCGAAACGTGCGGATCGACGTGGACACTCCATTGACGCGCGGAAAGTAGACGTCGGAAACGAACAGGACCCGCATCAGGCTCCTTCAGACGAAGGACGCGCCGATGGCGCCCGAGGCTGCCCCGATCAACGCGCCTGCCAGCACGTCGGTCGGATAGTGCAGGCCGAGTACGACTCGCGAGGCCGCGATCGCGCACGCGAGGGGCACGAGCAGAATGCCCAGCTCGGGGAACGCGGCGCATCCCTGCCAGGTGAACGCCACGGCGTGCAACGTGTGTCCCGATGGAAAGCTGTAGCGGTCGAGCGGCGCTCCCGCCAGGGAAATCCCGGCGTACCTGATGAAAGGCCGCTCCCTGACGAAGGTGTGTTTGAGAAGCTTGTACAGAGCGAGCCCGACGGCCCCGCTCGACAGCATGATCGCGGCGACCCTCAATCCCTCCGAGCCATACAGAAATGGCAGCGCGAGCACGAGCGCGTACCAGATGACTCCGTCGCCAAGACGGCTCGCGACTCCGAAGAACACGCGTACGCCCGTGTGATCAACGCTGCGATTCAGTCGGCGACACAGCCGGTACTCGGCGGCATCGAATCTATCGAGCAGAGAACTCTGGCTTCCCATGGGCGCGCAAGTTACGGAACCCACAAGGCAGCGAGATGACGTTGATGTTACGAACTTGTTGCCGGCCGGCTGAAATCTTCAGGCGGGGTCCCGTACTCGGCCCTTCGACCCCGCTGATGCTCACTATGTCCGATCGGCCGCGATCTCGCGCAGGTCCGCGGCCAAGGCGCGCAGACGTTTCACCGACCGGTCGCGTTGCTCCGGGCTCAATGAGTGATTCACGTCGACGAGCAACGACAGGATGAGCTCGCGGTTGGCTTCGAAGTTGCGGCGGTATTCGGCGTCGCCGCGTCTCTCGGGCCTCATCACGAACACCGTGATGCGCTGGGCGAAGTCGGGGCGCGCGCGGTATTCGTCCACGATATCGCGGAAAGTGTGCCGCCCGGCGGCCGCGAACTGCGGATCGCCGCAATCCTCGAGTGGCATCTGCGCGAGCCGCGACGCGATCATTCCGCGCTGCGAGCCACTCAGGCGGCCGGTCCAGCGCTCGACGTTGTCGACGAAACGTCGCGCAATGTCCGCGCGCCGCTCATCCGGATCGCGCTCGCAGGACTCGGTGCGCGACTTGCGACCTTTCTCGGCGAAGTTCGCGAACATCTCCTCGATCTGTTCCGGGCGCAGCGAGCGCAGCCAGCGGGCGGCATCAGGTGCGCCCTGGCTGACGGACGTGTGCATGAATGCCTCGACTTCGCGCCGCCCGATTTCGAGCTGATCGCGGCTCAGGGGCCGCTCGGTCGCATCCGCGACACGCTCCAGGAAGGCCGCATAACGAGGCAGCTCGTGACGGCGATGCCATTCGAAGAATTCGCCGAGGTACGCACGCAATTCCCGTGACTGTGCCGCATCGAGCGATACCTGGCTCGAGACGTAGCGGTGCATGAACCAGTCGAGGCGGTCGTAAGCGAACTGCGCGCCGCAGCCCGCGAGGGCCGCCACCACGATGAACAACAGGACGACTGCGAGCCGACGTCCGGGGCTAGAATGTCGTTCGATGTTGCGGAATCTCATGCGGCACCCTAACCACCGGACTCCACACCTTCGTGGAGCCCTACTGCTGGTTGCCTCCCTTGCCGCCATGTCCCCCACAGCGCGCGCGGTCGACGCCATCGTGCTCGAAGTGCGCGAGCTCACCATCGCGGGAATTCCGGCGAACGACGTCAGCGCGCGCCTCGACGTCCTGTCCGATAAGAAAACCCGCCTGATCGTGCGCGCGGGCGCGGCGCGGCTCCCGGAGCCGGCGGGAAAATTCACGGACCTGGAGTACTCCTGCGACGAACCCGTAGTCGCGGAACCGCGCTTCGGCTGCGAGCGCGGGCGGTTCAGCGCGCGGGGCGGGCCGACGGGCCGCGTCGACATGAACCTCTCTGCCGAGTTGAACACCGACACGGGCATCACGACGGCAACAGGCAGTGACGTCAGGATCGCGGGAACCGTCGCGAGCTTCGACGCGCGCCTCGACGAGAAAGGCTGGCGGCTCGACGCGCGCACCGGCGTCGCGCCGATCGCCGCGCTGCGCAAATTCGCCGAGCCCTGGTTCGCGCTGCCGGCGGATTTCACGATCGAGGGCAACGCGACATTGAATGCGTCGGCGTCCGATCGCGGCGCGGGCACGGAGGCGGAAGTCTCGGTGAAGCTCGACGAAGTGAACTTCACGAACGAGGCAAGCACGCTCGTGGCGGAGAACCTGGCCGCGACTGCGCGGTTGCGCGCGAGTCTGGGCGCCGATTCCACCGGGCTCGACCTCGCGATCGCCGGTGCGCAGGGGCAGGCGCTGGTCGGGCCGGTATTGCTCGACCTCGGCGCGAATCCGCTCGATCTCGAAACGCGCGGCGCATTGCGCGCGCAGACGCTTTCGATCGATGGGCTCAGGCTCCGGCAGAAATCGCTGATCGACGTGACGGGCGCGGGCTCGGTGAATCTCGCCCCCGAAACGCCGTCGCTGACGGGCGAATTCCAGCTCGCGAAACTCGAATTCCCAGCGGCCTATACGAGTTACATGCAGATCTTGCTCGCGGCGAGCCTGCTCGGCGACATGACCATGGGCGGCACGGTGAGCGGCAGTCTCGCGGTGGTCGACAACGGCATCACGCGGCTGCAGCTGAACCCTCACGGACTCGACCTGCGCGACAAGCGCGGTCGGCTGCAGATGGAGAAAGTCGAGGGCGAGGTGCACTGGTCGCCCGCGGGTGTCGGCGCGGCGCAGCTGTCGCGCCTCGCGTGGAAGTCCGGTGGCGCGTACGGCCTCTCCGGCGGCGCGGCGGACGTGGAGTTCGTCGCGTATGGACAGAACTTCGCGGTCGCGCGGCCAACCCGACTGCCCATCTTCGACGGCGGGCTCGCGATCGATAATTTCGCGATGGCGAATCTCGGCGGCGACCATCTCGAGGTGTCGTTCTCGGGTGCGATCGAGCCGATCAGCATGCCGCTGCTCGCGAAGGCGTTCGGCTGGCCGGAGTTCTCCGGCACCGTGGCCGCGAGCATTCCGGGCGTGCGCCTCAAGGACGACCTGCTGACCTTCGACGGCAACCTGGAATCGAAGATCTTCGGCGGCACGCTCGTCGGCAGCAACATCAGCATCAAGAATCCGCTCGGCAATTACCCCGAATTCTTCGCGGACATGCGCGGCCGCGATCTCGATCTCGACCTCGTCACGCGCACCTTCGAGGTGGGCAGCATCACTGGGAAGCTCGAGGTCGACGTGCTGGGGCTCGAGCTGTTCGGCTGGTCGCCGACGCGATTCGATGCGCGTCTCGCGACGCCCGAGGGCGACCGCTCGCGGCGGCGCATCAGCGCGAAGGCCGTGAGCAGTCTTTCCAACGTGGGCGGCGGCGGTGGCGGCGTGATGCAGGCGCTGCAGTCGGGCGTGCTGCGTTTCTTCGACGAGTACAACTACGAGAAGCTAGGGATCACCTGCCGGCTGCGCGGCGACGTGTGCGAGATGTCCGGCGTCGAGCCTGCGCCGAACGGCGGCTATTTCATCGTGAAGGGTTCGGGCATTCCGCGCATCGACATCATCGGCAATGCCGGGCGCGTTCGCTGGAGCCAGCTGCTGATGTCGATCCAGACGGCCAACATGGAAGAGGCAACCGTGCAATGACGCGATGGACTCCATGAGCGTTCGGGCCAATAATCGCGCGCATATTTGACGTATGGCGTGTTCAGGGGGCATTCATCGGTTCGCCCCGATCATGGCAACGTCAGGCTTGCGCCTGGAACAAGGAGTCTTTCAATGCGACGCGTACTGACGCTCAAGATTGCACTGGCGAGTCTGCTGATCGCCGCGTGCGTCACGATCAACGTGTATTTCCCGGCGGCCGCCGCGGATCGGGCCGCCGACCAGGTGATCAACGAGATCACCGGCGCCGGCAAGGGCGGCAGCGCGCCTCCGCAGTCGTACTTCGCGCCGGCGCGCGAACACGACGCGCTGCTCGTCGCGTTCGGCCACGTGCTCGAAGCGCTGGTTCCCGCCGCGCACGCGCAGGGCGCTGAGGCGCTCGACGTGAGCTCGCCGGCGATCTCTCGCATCACCGCCTCGATGAAGCAGCGCTTCGGCGAGATGGAGAAGTTCTTCGCGAGCGGCGCCATCGGCCTCACGAACACGGGCGACATCGCGGTGCGCGACATCAATGCCGTGGCGTTGCCGGATCGCGCGACGGTGAAGCGCCTGGTGGCCGAGGACAACGCCGACCGCGCCCAGCTCTATGCGGAGATCGCCAAGGCCAACAACAAGCCCGAGTGGGAGGCCGACATCCGCAAGAGCTTCGCGCGCCGCTGGGTCGAGACCGGAGCCAAGCCGGGCTGGTACCACCAGGACGCCGGCGGCAACTGGAAACAGAAGTAACCTAGTTAGATGAGCGAGCCAGGGCCCGTTCCGCCGCGCGGATCGGGCCCTGCTTTTTTGCGCGGCCGCGCGCGCCGCATCGCGTTCTTCGTCTGCTCGCTGCTCATCGCGGGCGCCTTCGTCGCCACCTGGGCGATACAGCGTTATGTGACGTTCCCCCGGCCGCCGGAAACGGCGTGGGACCCGTCCGCGCTCACTGCCGCCGGCGGCGAGGAAGTCTGGCTCGACGTGCAGGGGGAACGTGTCGAGGCGTGGTTCCTGCCGGGCCGCGGGCCGACCCCGTCGGCGCTCGCCATCTACGCGCACGGCAACGGCGAGCTCATCGACATGCGCGCGGGAGATTTCGGTCCGTTGCGCGATGCGGGCGTCGCGGTGATCCAGGTCGAATATCCCGGCTACGGACGTTCGGCCGGCTCACCTTCGGAAGAGAGCCTGACCGCCGCGCTGCTGGCGGCGTACGACTGGGCCGCCGCGGACGCGCGGGTCGACCCGAGCCGGATCTACGGTCACGGACGCTCGCTCGGCGGCGGCGCCATCGCGCAGCTCGCGGCGCGCCGTCCGCTCGCGGCGCTGGTGCTCGAAAGCACGTTCGAGAATTTCGAGGACTTCGTGATGGGATACGGCGTCCCGCGCTTCCTGTTGCTGAATCATTTCGACACTCGCACGGTGCTGCGCGAATACCCGGGACCCGTGCTGCTGCTGCATGGCACGCAGGACCAGGTTTTCCCGAGCGCCAACGCCGAAGCGCTCAAGTCGGCGGCGCGCCGCGCTACGCTGCATCTGGATGCCTGCGGCCACAACGATTGCCCGCGGCAGTGGGAAGTAGTGCTCGGTTTTTTGCGCGCCAGCGGCGTATGTATGAAGCCGCAAACGGAGGTATCGAATGAAGACTCCCAGACTTGTTAGCCGTGCTGGCGTCGCTGCGGCGGTCGTTCTGATCGCGGGATGCGGTCTCGCCGAAACCGGAGCGTCCGCTGGAGCGCAGGCGGCGTCCGCGGCCGAGCAAGCCAAGCAGGCGAAGGAAGTCCAGGCGAAACTCGAAGCGGATATCGCCGCGGCGCAGGCCGCGAGCAAGGAAGCGATCGACGCCGCGGAAGCGGCCAGTCAGTAAGAATGGGGCAGCCCCCATTCTTCTATTCGCGCATCCCGGTGCCGCGGTTCATGAACACGACCGCAACGGCGAACAACACCACCGCGGACAGAAGCATGATCGCGAACGCGACCACGACGTTGACGTCGCTCGTGCCGAGAAATCCGTAACGGAACGCGTTCACCATGTGCAGGATCGGATTCGCGTGCGAGATCTTCTGCGCCCATTCCGGCAGCAGCGTGATCGAATAGAACACGCCGCCGAAATAGGTGAGCGGCGTGAGAATGAAAGTCGGGATCCAGTTGACCTGGTCGAAGTTCTTCGCGAACAACGCGTTGATGAATCCGCCGAGCGAGAAGATCATCGACGTCAGCACCACGGCCGCGAAGATCGCGAATGCATGGTGCACGGCGAGGCGCGTGAAGATCAGCGACACGATCGTGACCGCGGCGCCGACCAGCAGGCCGCGCACGAGGCCGCCGCCGACGTAACCCAGAACGATGATCCAGTTGGGCAGCGGCGCGACCAGCATCTCCTCGACGTGTTTGCCGAATTTGGCGCCGAAGAACGACGACACCACGTTGCCGTACGAGTTGGTGATGACCGCCATCATGATGAGCCCGGGAGCGATGAACTGCATGTAGGGCACGCCTTCCATGAGCCCGACGCGCTTGCCGATCAAACTACCGAAGATGACGAAGTACAGCGCCGACGTGACGGCCGATGGCACGATCGTCTGCGCCCATATCCGGATGATGCGGCTGTACTCGCGGATGACGATGGTCTTGAGGCCCGTCAGGCGCGCCTGGTTGAGCGCCTTGCGCGAATCCGGCGCGCGGGCGGCGACTTCGGACGCGTCGTTCATGGGGCGCGCGCTCCTTCCACCTTGCGCTGCGCGACTTTCTGCTCCGGCTTCGCCTCGACGAGCTTCATGAACAGCTCCTCGAGCCGATTCACCTTGTTGCGCATCGATAACACGCCGATACCCTGGGCGGTCAGTTGCGCGAACACTTCATTGAGGCTCTGCTCTTTCGACACCTCGACCTCGAGCGTGTGATCGTCGACGAGGTCGAATTCGTAGCCGGGAACCCGCGGCACGCCCGACACCGCTTCGCGCAGGTTCAGCACGAAGGTTTCCGCCTGTAGTTTGCGCAGCAGGCTCGACATTCGATCCCGCTCGGCGATCAGGCCGCCGTTGATGATCGCGATGTTGCGGCAAAGCGCCTCGGCTTCCTCGAGGTAGTGAGTCGTCAGGATGATCGTCGTGCCGCGTTCGTTGATCTCGCGCAGGAAATCCCACATCGAGCGGCGGATCTCGATGTCGACGCCCGCGGTCGGCTCGTCGAGGATCAGCAAGCGCGGCTCGTGGATCAGCGCGCGCGCGATCATGAGCCGGCGCTTCATGCCGCCCGAAAGTCCGCGCGCCATCTTGTTTCGCTTGTCGGCGAGCTGCAGCAGTTCGAGGTACTTGTCCGCCCGCTCGCGCGCGAGACCGCGCTCGATGCCGTAGAAACCCGCCTGGTTCACGAGGATGGTCTGCGGCGTCTCGAACTGGTTGAAGTTGATTTCCTGCGGAACGATGCCGATGCAGGCCTTGGCGGCCTCGAGCTCACGATCGAGATCGTGGCCGAAAACACTTACCGTTCCGGCCGTCTTGTTCACGAGCGAGGTGAGTATTCCGATAAGCGTGGTCTTGCCCGCGCCATTGGGTCCCAGCAACGCGAAAAAATCACCGCGTTCGACGTCGAGGTCGACACCCTTGAGCGCCTGAACCCCGTTCTTGTAGGTCTTGGTGAGTCCGCGGATCGACAGTGCGTACATAAGAAGTTGAAGTCGGGAAACCGCCGCCCGGGCGGCGTGCCGCCGCCTAGTCGGCGACGGCTTCATCCATGATGGGTTTGAAAGTGCCCTGGAAGAACAGTGCCTGGGGATTGTCGCGGCAACGATCCGCGCTTTCGCGCAGCGCCTTCGCCGATGCTTTCCATGCCTTGGAATCCACGTACACGCCCTCCTCCTGGCGCAGGTTCACGTACGTCGTGGTCGCGATGCGCGGCATGAATTCGGTGGCGACCGAACTGGATTCCTCGCGGATGAGGTCCCACTCCCAGACGAAGTCGACGCAACGCATCCGCATGATACGTTCCTTTTCCGGCTCGGTGGCCTCGGGGCCCAGCTTGGTGGCGACCGGCTTCGGCTCCGAGCCCGTGGACTGACGCAGCTCCACTTTCAATTCGGCATTTCCCTCAACCAGCTTGCCGGAGGCATCGATGGCGGGCCGGAACCGGGCGCTCTCCAGCACCTTGACGATCTGCGGCTCGAATGCCGGCTCCGCGGTGTTCTCCGTGACGAGCACTTCCTTCACACGACCGTCGACGCCGACACGCACCGTGGCGACGACGTGTCCCGCGAGTTTTCTGGACCCGACGCTGATCTTGGCGGTGGACGCGCCCGCGATGACCTGCGGATCGCTGGGACCCGCCTGGGCAAGACAAGTGGCGGGAATGGCCGAAAGGATCAGGAAAGGCACTGCGCGGGCAGATGCATGCATGTGTGAACCGACTCCTGCGTTCTGGGGGAAACCCGGATACCTCACGACGCGACGCGTGGGCAGACGCTTGCCGGGCGGCTAGTTAGGCTGCGGCAGCCGTCCGCGGGCGCGTCGGGACATCCGCGTACCCGAACCGCTGCCGTGATCGAACCGGCCGTCATTATCGGCCGGATGCGTCCCGCTGTCGCCCCCGATGTTGCGCGCGCACGGACCCGCCGCCGTCGGAGGAGGTCGTAAAACCTCGTTGCAATGAAGCGCTTACGTGGAGTCGGGCTCCAGGTGGGGGCGTCCGCCGCCTGATCGTCCGGCCTGCCCGCTATGGCATGTGCGCGGCGAAGGAATCCGCCGCCAGGCGCTGGATTCCGCCGAGCAGCAGCTCGTGCAGGCGTTGATCGTCACCGGCGCTCGCCGCCGCCAGCAGTTCTCGCCAGAACGTCGTCTGGTTAGGCCAGCGCGGGCGAAGCTGCGAAGCGTTGCGGTCGGCCGCCGTGTCGAGAACGGACAATGAACACGCGGCGAGCGCTTCGACGGCCGCATTGGTGCAACCGAACACGAGGCACGCGGCGCGCGGCCGGCTGCGCGAGAGATGCCAGCCGTAGACCAAAGCTCGACGCGTGATCGAACGCGCGGCGACGGGCTCGAAATACGGCAACTCGACGCACTGCGCCATGTCGTGGACGGCGCGGCCGCGCAGCTCGAGCCAGCGCGACGCGGACGCGATCCCGGGATCGAACAGGCAGAAAGGCGCCGCGGCGAGCCGGCGCACGGCCTGGGCGGTCAACGACTCCCATGGCCGTCGCAACACCGACAGGAGCGGTGGTGACGACGCATCGCACCCGGTATCGGCGGCGCGCGCCGCCAGCAGGCCGAGACATTCCGCGTTCAATTCGGCGAGCGGCGCGGGATCCACTCCCTGAGAAGGCAGCCAGTGCCGCGCATCTTCGCGCGCCTTCTGCCCTAACCAGTTTTGCATCGCATTCCTCCCTGTTTGCGCGCGTTATCTTGCGCCCGCGGCGCTTGAAAGTCATACGCAAATTTGGGACATTTTTCCCAAATTGAGTTAGACCAACATCCACCCTCGTGCAGGTACGAAACATGCGAATTTCCGACGACCGCTACAGCCGCGACCGGCTCAGGCTCGATCTCGCGCTGCGCTTCATCCACCTCGAGGCGCGCACGCACACGATTCGTGCGTGGACGGGGCTCACCGACGACCGCATCCGCAAGCTCTACCGCACCTATCTTCACGAGAGCGATGGCAGGGGTGTCGCGCGCCACCGCGGCAAGTCGCCGCGCCAGGCCGCGTACTTCACGCGTTCCCTGCGGATGCGACGCGAGGCGGCTGTTTTCGCGAGCGTGAGTGGCCTCTTCGGGCTGATCACGCCACAGACCATCCGCCTGGAAAACCACCCGGACAAATGCGCGCATGCGGCGCCGAACGTCGCCCGGGGAGCGTTGTTGTGCGAGGCGTTCGAGACGTATCGCGCGCTGGTGGGGGAGCCGCAGATATCCTTCGAGCACGCCGTGTTCCTGCTGGGCGCCCTGCTCTCCGGCGAGGAGTTGCGGGTCGCCCACTGCCGTGACTGCAGTGGCCTGCTCGTGACCGACCGGATCGCGCTGCGCACGCCCGTGTGCCACGAGTGCGCCACGCTGGACGGCGCCCGCTGACGCCCGCGCGCGGGGGGACGCGCGCCGCCGGGTGCGGTAAATTCGAGCGCGTGAGCATTCGCCCCACCTTTTTCGGTGGCTCCTTCCTCGAACGTCGCGCCGAATTGCGCAACGACCCGGACTGGATCGCCGCCGCGCGCGCCGATCCTTCCACGCGTTACGTGCTGGAATTCGGCGCCGCGCAACTCGTCACGAGTGGCGAAACGACGGAGATCGCATTCCTCAGTGGCGATCACACGCTCGTCGCCTCGGCGAGCGACGATCAGCTCACGTTGTTAGGCTGGTTCCGCGGCACGCGTTGCGTGCTGATCGACGTGCGCGACGAGACCGTGACGCAAGCGCTGCCCGGCGGCACGCAGATGCGAGAGCTGCGGCCGCTGGCGCCGATGCTCGAACCGGATTCCGCGGCGCTGCTCGCCTACGCGCGCGCGCTGAGCCTGTGGAAATCGCGGCATCGGTATTGCGGTGTGTGCGGAGCGCCCAACCTGCCGTCACGGGCGGGCCATGTTCTGCGCTGCAGTCGCGCGGAATGCGGCAACGAATCCTTTCCGCGGCTCGATCCGGCCATCATCGTGCTGGTGACCGACGCGACTGGCGAGCGGGCGCTGCTCGGACGGCAGGCATCCTGGCCCGCGGGGCGTTATTCGACCATCGCGGGCTTCGTCGAGCCCGGCGAAAGCCTGGAAGATGCCGTCATACGCGAGGTCGCGGAGGAAACCGGCGTCCTCGTGGGAGACGTGGAATACGAAGCATCCCAACCGTGGCCCTTTCCCTCCTCGCTCATGCTGGGATTTCGTGCGGTGGCCCGCACGCATGGCATAACACTGCGCGATGGCGAGCTCGAGGATGCCCGCTGGTTCACGCGCGCGGACCTCGCTTCCGGCACGCCCGGATTGCCACCGGCGGGCGCGATCTCGTCGCGCCTGATCGATCGCTGGTATCACTCGCCCGCCCGGACTCCGGGAGACTGACCCGCCATGTGTTTGTTAGTCGTGGCGTGGCGCTGCCACCCGGATCACCGTCTCGTGGTCGCCGCGAACCGCGACGAATACCATGCCAGACCGACCGCGCCGCTGGCGCCGTGGAGCGACACGGCCGGCATCGTCGCGGGGCGCGACCTGCAGGCGAATGGAACCTGGCTCGCGATCGATGGGCGCGCCCGCTTCGGCAGCGTCACTAATTTCCGCGAATTCGGACGGCGCAAGCGCAGCGCGCCCTCGCGCGGCGGCCTCGTCCCGGCCTATCTCGGTCAACCGGGAACCGCACGGGAGTATCTGCAGGGACTCGAGACCGACGCTCCCGGATATGCCGGCTTCAACCTGCTGCTCGCCGATGAAGACTCGCTCTGGTACGCGTCGAACCGCGCCGACCAGTTCGCGCGGCCCCTGTCTCCGGGCATCTACGGACTCTCCAACGAATTCCTCGACACGCCGTGGCCCAAACTGCTGCGGGTCAAGGCGCGCATCGCGGAGTTGCTGCGGGCGCCGTCGCAATTGCAGGTCCTGTTCGAGGCCTTGTTCGCCGTACTCGCGGATCGCGAGCCGGCCGATCCCGCGACACTTCCCGAATCGGAGCTTTCGCCCGAATGGGCCCGCAAACTCTCCGCGCCATTCGTGCTGGATCCCGCTTACGGTACGCGCTGCTCTACCGTTCTCACCATCGGCAACGACGGCGCGGTCACGCTCGCCGAGCGTCGCTTCGATTCCGATGGTCAGCAGTCCGGAATAACTGAACACTCGCTGAACACCGCCGCCCGGCGTGATTGAAAAAGCGCGCGATATTCCGGCCGGAACCCGCGCGCGCACCGTCGACTCTCATTAGAATTCCCGCCATTCCCGCCCAAAGCGGTGTCATGCCGACGTTGCAGACCAAACCATGGAGGCGCCTTCCGGCGCTCACGCTCTTCGCACTGTGCGTCGCGCACCTCGCCTCGCCCGCATTCGCGGAGATCGCGGTCGAGGTGCATGGCGTCACGGAAGAAGTGCGCCTGAACGTGCTTGCGCACCTGTCGCTCGAGCGGCACAAGGATTCCGACGACCTGTCGCCCGAATTCGTCGAACGCCTCCAGGAACGGGTCGAGCGCGAAGTGCGCAACGCCATGCGCCCCTTCGGCTTCTACGAGCCCGTGGTCACGTCGGTCGTCAAGAACGAGAGCAGGGGCGACGAACAGAACTACCACGTCGACATCACGATCGTTCCCGGCAAGCCGGTGGAAGTGGGCAAGGTCGACGTGCGCGTGACCGGCCCGGGCGCGGAGGATCCGATCTTCACCGACATCACCGGCCAGCTGCCGATCCGCGTCGGCGACCGGCTGGACCATGCGAAGTACGATTCGCTCAAGGGCTCCCTGCTGCGCGCCGCGACCAACTACGGATTCCTCGATGCGCGCATGTCGCGCAACGAAATGCGCGTCGATCCGTCTACCTACTCCGCCGAGATCGAGATCGCGATGGAAACCGGCCAGCGATACCGGTTCGGCGAAACGACGATCACGCAGGACGCGATCGACGATGCGCTGGTGCGCCGCTACCTGAGATATGGAGAAGGCGATCCGTTCAACGCCTCGGAACTGCTGCGCACCCAGTTCGCGCTCGACGACAGCCAGTATTTCTCCACCGTCGAGGTATTGCCGGGCGATCGCGACCGCGACGACCTGCGCGTGCCCGTGAGCATCAACGCCGAGCCCAATCGCCGCCGCCGATACCAGTTCGGCGTGGGTTATGGAACCGACACGCAGGTACGCGGCACGGCGGCCTGGGAAGACCGGCGCGTGAATCGCCGCGGTCACCGCTTCCGCACGGAAGTCCGTGCGGCCTCGATTTCGCAGTCGATCGACGCGCGCTACATCGTTCCCGTCGGCGACCCCGCCATAGAGAAGTTCACGCTGCAGCTGAGCGGCGAGCACGAGCGCCTCGGAGACATCGACGACCAGACGATCAACTTCACGCCGAGCTTCACGCACGTGCGCGGACCGTGGTTCGGGAACTACTGGCAACGCGTCACGTACGTCGAACTACTCGACACGCGCTCCGAGTTCATCGCCTCGGGCGAGCGCGATCACCAGACGCTGCTGATTCCCGGCATCAGCTTCTCGCTCGTGCCACGCGGCTACCTGGGCGAGGCGCTGCTGAGCCGCGCGCTGTACGGCGAGTTGCGCGGCTCGACGCAGAACCTGGGATCGGATTCCGACTTCCTGCAGGTGCGGCTGCAGGGCGAGCGGGTCTTCGACATCGCGCCGAAATGGCACGTATTGCTGCGCGCCGAGCTGGGCGCGACGGCGGTTTCGCAATCGAGCGATCTCGCGCCGTCGCAGCGCTTCTTCGCGGGTGGCGATCGCAGTGTGCGCGGGTACGGATTCAAGGACCTTTCGCCCGTGCAGCCCGTCGTCGACGAGAATGGTGAAACGACCTACCAGAAAGTCGGTGGCAAACACCTCGCCACCGGATCGGTCGAGCTGATCCGCGACCTGCCCTGGAGAAACCTGTCGGTCGCGGTATTCGGCGACGTCGGCAACGCGTTCGACCAGTTCGGCGACCCGCTCATGTACTCGGTGGGTCTTGGCATCCGCATGCGCCTGCCTATCGTGTCGGTTGGCATCGACGTGGCCCAGGGCCTGACGACTCCGCCCGGTTCGACGAGCCGGCCGGGACCGCGCCTGCACCTCAATTTCTCGCCCAAGTTGTGATGAGACGCAAACTCAAGATCGCCGCGCTCGTCCTTGGGTCGATCATCCTGTCCCTGGTCCTGCTGCTCGCCTGGGTGATCTACACCGAGGCCGGGCTCCGGTTCGCGGTGAACCGCCTGCCGCAGAAGATGGGCAAGGTCACTCTGGTGATCGAGGACGTGCAGGGGACGATCGCCGGCGGATTCAGCGCGCGCGTCGTCGATGTCGATCACGAGGTCACCCACGTGCGCGTCGAGGGCGGCCGGGCGCGCGTGAATTTCTGGCCCCTGCTCGTCGGACGCATCTCGGTGCGGCGCGCGTACGCGGATCTCGTGCAGGTCGACGTCAAGCCGAAACCCCTGGATCGTCCGAAGACTCCGTCCAAATTCATGCCACGGCTGCTCAGCATCGGCGCCGAGAACGCCGCGGCCAAACTACTCGTGATCGTGGCGCCCAATGGTCGCCGCGTCGAATTCGACGACGTCACCGGCGCCGGCATCGTCGCCCACAAGTACATCCGCGTCTTCGAGGGCAACATCGTCTACGGCGTGCTGCACGCGCGCGCCATCGGCGAGCTGCGCGCCGCCGATCCGCTCGAGCTCAGCGGCGAAACGACCACGCGCATGATCATCGAAGGCCAGCCGGAATGGCGCGCCGACGCGAGCTTCGACGGCGATCTCGACAGGCTGCCGCTGACCGGCAAGCTGCAGGCGCCTTTCCGCGCCGACCTCGAGGGCGAACTGCTCGAGCTGTCGACCAACTTCCACTGGAAGGGCTTCGCGAACGTGCACAACTTCGATCTGCGCGCCTTCGGCGGCGGCGACGCACTCGGCATCGTGAGCGGCAAACTCGACGTCGGCGGCGAAATGAACGCGTTCCACGCGCGCGGCCCGCTCGCGGTGCCGGGACTCGGCGCGGGTCCGTTCGACGTGGTGTTCGATGGCAACTACGAGGACGGCATCGTCAACGCCACCCATTACTCCGTGCTTCATCGTGCGACCGGCAGCACGGTGGACGGCCAAGGCACGATCCAGGCGGTGGACGGCGGCCCGAAGCTGGTCCTCGGCGGAAAATGGAACGGGCTGCGATGGCCGCTCGCGGCGCGCTTCACGGCGGAAACGCCGCAGCTGTTCGGCAGTCCCACCGGCAAGTACCGGCTCGAGGGCGTGTGGCCCTACGAACTCACCCTGGATGGCGAGCTGCTCGTGCCGCGTCTCGAGCCGATGAACGTCGCGATGCGCGGCGAGCTGCATAAAGACCACCTGCTGATCGCCGATCTCGGTCTCGGCGCATTCGGTGGCAGCGCAAAGCTCGCCGGCGAGGCGCGCTGGACACCAGAGCAAAGCTGGACACTCGAGGGCGACGTCACGGGGTTCAATCCCGCCGAGCTCCGCCCCGGATTTCGTGGCGCGCTCGATTTCGGGCTGCGCGCACGCGGCAAGCCATTCAACGGCGAGCAGGTGCTCGATGTGGCCGTCGCCAATCTCGTGGGCACGCTGCGCGACAACCCCGCGTCGGGCAGCGGCCGGGTGCTGCTCGAACGCGGCGAGGATTGGACCTTCGACAATCTGAGATTGCGCGCCGGCAGCACACGGCTCTCGCTCGACGGCACCTTGGGCGCGAAGAAGGCGCTCGACGTGAACTTCACCCTGAACGCGGACAATCTCGGGTTGCTGGCCGAAGGCGCGCGCGGCCAGCTCGACGCGAGCGGCTTCATCATCGGCACGGCCGAGGCGCCGGTGGTCAAGCTCACCGCACGCGGCTCGGGCGTCGAGCACGGCGATCTCAAGATCGACAAGTTGTCCGCAAACGTGGACGTCGACTGGCGCGGGCAGCAGGCGTCGCACGCGGACATCGTGATCTCGCGCTTCACGTACGGCGAGCGCGAGCTTTCGCAGTTCAACGTGCTGATGGAAGGCACCGCGGCCGATCACTCGCTGCGCATCGATGCCTTCGCCGGCAAGACCACGGCCCACCTGCGCGGCAAGGGCAGATTCGAGGAATCGGCGTGGAAGGGCTCGATCGACAACCTGCTCATCGACGATGACGCCAACCTCAACCTGCAGCTCGATGCGCCAGCTCCGGTCGTGGTGAGCGCGGATTCGTTCAGGATCGATCCGCTGTGCCTGCACGGCAAGGTCGCGCGCCTGTGCGGCGAAGGCGACTGGAATCCCTCGGGATGGAGCGCGAGCGCGGACGCGCTCAACCTGCCGATCAGCACGCTGACGGCGGGGCTCACGCCCAAGGTCGAATACCAGGGCACCGTGAACGCAACCGCGCGTGCGCGCAGCAGCGGCGGCGCTCCGTTCATCGGCGAAGCGCGCGTCGATCTCGTTGATGCCGCCATCAAGCATCGGCTCGCGAGCGGCCGCACCGACATCATCCATTTCGGTTCGGGCGTGTTCACGCTCAACGGCGAGCCGGATCACATGAGGGCCGAGCTCCGGCTCGACGCGGCGGCGCGCGGGCTCATCGTCGGGCGACTGCGCGCCGAACGCAGCGCGGCCGACATGGCCAACTGGCCCATGCGCGGACAGCTGCAGATGGCAACCGGAACGCTTGGGTTCATCACACTGTACGTGCCCGAGATCGACCGCGTGAGCGGGCATTTCGACGTCGACCTCTCGCTCGCGGGTACGCTCGGACGTCCGAGCGCGAGTGGCGTGATCAAGCTCAGCCGCGCCGAGCTCGATCTCTACCAGCTGAACCTCGCGCTGCGGCAGCTCGAGATGGAAGCGCGCATCGTCTCCAACAATCTCGAGTTCTCCTCGACCGCGACCGCCGGCCCTGGGAAGCTCGCGAGCTCGGGGAAGATAGAGTGGCGCGAAGGATTGCCGTACGGCGACATCCGGCTCAACGGCGAGAACCTGCGCCTGGTCGACGTGCCCGAGGCGCGCATCGACGCGTCGCCCGACCTGGACTTCCACATCTCGGGTCGCGACATCCTCGTGAAGGGAGAAGTCAAACTACCGCAGGCTCGCATCGAGCCCGCGGACCTCACCAACGCGGTGCTGCCCTCCGCCGACGAGGTGCTCGTCGGCGAGACGAAGGAAATCGCCGAGGATCCGTTCCGCGTGACGAGCGAGATCACGATGACGCTCGGCGACAAGGTGAGGATCGACACCTACGGCCTGACCGGCCATCTCACCGGCAGCCTGACCGAACGCACGTTGCCCGGCGAACCCACGCGCGCCACTGGTGAGTTGCAGGTCAAGGACGGCCAGTACACCGCGCTGGCCCGCAAGCTCGACATCGAGCGCGGCAGGTTGATCTTCAGCGGCGGCTTGCTCGCGGATCCCGCCGTGGACATCCGCGCCGTGAAGGAATTTCCCGACGTGAAGGCCGGAGTCAACGTTCGCGGTTCGTTGCGCGAGCCGCGCCTGTCGTTCTTCTCCGAGCCGTCGATTCCACAGTCACAGATCGTGTCGCTGATCCTCGCCGGCGGGTCGCTGCAGACGGCGCAGAACGCGAATCGTCCCGGGGGAGCGCCGACCGCCGGCGCGGAGGTCGCGGGCCAGGCGGCCGCGCTGCTGGCCGCCGAACTCGGCACCAGGCTCGGGCTTCCCGAGATCAGCGTGGAATCCGACTTCGACATGTCGAACGAGCAGATCGGAACGTCGCTCGTGCTCGGCAAATACCTTTCGCCGCGCCTGTACCTGAGTTATGGCATCTCGCTGACAGAATCGATCAACACGATCAAGATGAGATACACGCTCGACGATCACTGGACCGTCAAGACCGAGGCGGGCAAGGAACGCGCCGCGGATCTCGTCTTCACCATCGAGAAATGAACACGCTGCAACTGCCTTTCGCCGACGGCGCGGCGGACGCGATCCGCCTCGACGACGGCATCACGTGGCTGCGCGGTTTCGCGGACAGCACGACCTTGATGCCGCTCATCGACGACATCGCGCGTGTCTCGCCTTTCCGTCATCTCGTGACGCCGGGCGGGCAGACCATGTCGGTCGCCATGACCAACTGCGGGCCGCTGGGCTGGGTCAGCGATCGCAGCGGCTACCGTTACAGTTCGCGCGACCCGCAGACCGGACGCGACTGGCCGGCGATGCCCGCGGAGTTCATGCGTCTGGCGCTCGCGGCCGCGGCGACGTGCGGCTTTGCTGATTTCGTTCCGGATGCCTGTCTCGTCAACCGCTACGCGGCGGGAGCGCGCCTCACCGCGCATCGCGACGCGGACGAACAGAACTTCGCGCAGCCAATCGTCTCGGTGTCTCTCGGGCTGCCGGCGAGCTTCGCGTTTTACGGACTCACGCGCGGCGGCAAGGGGCGCGGCGTCGCGCTGACCGATGGCGACGTACTCGTGTGGGGCGGGCCCGCCCGTCTCGCGTATCACGCGGTGCGCCCGATCAAGTCCGGCATGCATCCCGTCACCGGGCCGTACCGCTACAACCTGACCTTCCGGCACGCACGCTGACTACTTCACGGTCACGAGCTCGCGCGCGGAGAACATCGCGGCGGGCGAGATGACCGGCTCCATCATCGGCACCTTGTCGCCATATCGCTCGCGCATCTTGGCGCGAACCGCCGGATCGGAGAGATCGAATTCCTTGAGCTTCTGGCGACCGCCGAGCTCCATTCCAAGCGCGCGCTGGTACATCTTCCAGACGAGCTCGGAACAGTAGATGCGGTCGTCCGACCATTCGAAGTACAGGTCATAAAGCTTGCCTTCGTACACCCCTGCCGCGCGCCGCAGCTTCCCGGCTTGCTCCTTCGACAATCCTTTCGCGAGCCGTTTCACGACGTAGTACCCCTTTTCGCCGCGCGCGATCCACTGGTCGAGCGGCGTGTAACGCACGGTGGCGATCGCCTCGAAGACATAGGGTTTGCCATCCCGATGGAAGATCACTCCCATGTGGCTCCAGGGAGAGTGGGTCGCGCGCTGGATCGCGAGGCTCTGCCCGGATCGGGAGGTGTGGAAGATGATGTCACCGTCGCGCAGCACCGGCGCGGCGCGGAGTCCGGCCGCGCCAAGCAAGAGCGACAAGAAACAGGCGATCGTCCGAATCACATCGGCGCCGTGTTCGATTTCGTCGGCGGCGGACTTGCGGGCGCGGGCTCGCCTGCGTCTTTCGCAGCCGCCTTCCGTTCACGCTTCTCCCTGTCGGCCTTGCGGCTCTCGGCCTGTCGCCGGGCGTAGGCCGTACGGTCCTTGAGCGAGAGCGCGTGCAGCAACGTGTAGAGCGGGTCGGGCTCGGCGTCGCTGTTCTCGCGCGACCACGCGTACTCCCATACAGTCGGCGTCGAGATCAGGACGATGCCGCGGCCCAGGTCCGGATCGATCGACAACACGATGCTCGATGCGCACCGCGTCATGAGCCCGTCGCGCGGCGCAGGGCACCACCGCCAGGTGCTGAATTTCCGCTCGTCGCGCGGCACGGTCGCGGTCGTGTATCCGACCGCCTCGACCGTCACCCGGCCCCGCCACGAAAAATTCGCCGGCTTGCCGTAGCGGGAAATGAGTTCGGCGAGCACAAGGTCGAAATTGGTGACGTGGTCCTCCGGTAGCTCGCGGAGCTGCGCCCGCGTCTCGGTTTCGAACAGCATGCGCATGCCGCAAAAGCGGTTCAGATCTTCGAAGTTCTTCGGGACCTTTCGGGCGACGCCGTGCCAGTTCGCGCAGAACTGGTAGACGATCGGATGGAGCACGACTCCGGTGGCCGGGAACCTGAAACCCTGGGATTCGGACAGGTGCTCCGACAGCACGTGAAATCCGTCGCCGTCGTGCATCGTCAAGGAGGCACGTTGCAGAAGTTCGAGCACCGTGCACCTGCCGCTGCATAGCTCCTGAAGTGGTTTCGGCTTGCCGCGAGTCCACGTCGCGAGCACGACCTCCGGCGTCTCGGGCAACTTGTCGAAGTCCGATCGATGCTGACCCCACTCGTAGCCGGCGAAACCGGTGGGCGCCACGTAACGCTTCGGCCCGGCGGGCAGCTTGGGTACTTCGGCCGGCGCGCGATACGCCACCCGCGGCGGCTCCATCGAGAGACCCGGCGTCTGCGCGATGGATTCGCGCGCGATGCCGGCGATCGCGGCGAGCGGGAGTATCCAGGCGAGTTGAATACGCACGACGACCAGCATAACGCTGAAATATCATGCACGCGCCATCAAGGCCGCGAGGCGTGAAGCCGTGCACTACCTGCTCTTCTATACATATGTATCCGACGTGCTCGAGCGCCGGCCGCAATTCCGCGGCGCACACCTCGCCCATGCGCGTGCCGCCGTGCAGCGCGGCGAACTACAGCTTGCCGGCGCCTTCGCCAATCCCGTGGACGGCGCGGCGCTGTTCTTTTCGGTGCCCTCGCCCGCCGTCGTGGAGCGGTTCGCCCGGGAAGATCCGTACGTGACCGGCGGACTGGTCACGAATTGGGTGGTGCGCGAATGGACCACGGTGGTGGGACCCGGCGCGGCGCATCCTCTGCCTCCCGGGCTCTGACCCCCTTCCCGGCGGACGCGGCACGCCTCACGGAAGGAGCATGTTTTCGTTGACTGGCGCTGCATCTTTATGCACCATGCGCGCTCTTTATTCACAAGGCGAATCCCATGCTCACCGACCATCACCGCGAAGCGCGCCGCAGTGCCATCGTGCGGCTGCTGCGCCATTCGCCGGTGCGCCGCCAGCACGAGCTCGTGAAGTTGCTGAAGCGCGAAGGTCATGCCGTCACGCAATCGTCCGTGAGCCGCGACCTGCGCGAGCTGGGCGTGCTCAAGGCCAGCGATGGATACGTACTGCCCGACAGCGCGGAAATTTCCGCGAGAACGCAGGACAATTTCAGTACCATCGCGCACTTCGTGCTCGAGGTGCGGACCGCGGGACCCTCGATCACGGTGGTCAAGACCACGATCGGCTCCGCCGGCACCGTGGCCGCGGCGATCGACAAGGCCGGATGGGAAGAAGTCGCCGGCACCGTGTCCGGCGACGACACGATTTTCATCGCGACGGCCGATGCCCGCGCCCAGGCACGGGTGCTCGAGCATCTGCGTAATAGTTTCGGAGTCTGAATAAAAATGAATGCCGATCAGAAACCCATCGTCCTCGCCTATTCCGGCGGCCTCGACACCTCGTTCCTGGTGCCCTGGCTCAAGGACA
>JAEZCR010000151.1 GCA_023433465.1 Pseudomonadota bacterium
GCTTGTGGCGCGCGGCTTCACTCACGTAACCTCGCACCGCGATCTCGCCGGCCACGAGCGCGTCACTGAAGGCAAATGGCCATGAGGCTTTCCCACCATGCTGGTTTTTGAGACGAATCTCGGCACGTTCGAGGTTGAACTGTTCGAGAAGGAAGCGCCGATCTCGAGCGCGAATTTCCTGAGTTACGTCGAAGATGGTTTCTTCGACGGCGTGATCTTCCACCGCGTCATCCCCGGATTCATGATCCAGGGCGGCGGCTTCGAGCCCGGCATGAAGCAGAAGAAGACCAAGTCGCCCATCAAGAACGAGGCGACCAACGGCCTCAAGAACGAGCGCGGCACGCTCTCGATGGCGCGCACCAACGACATCAACAGCGCCACGGCGCAGTTCTTCGTCAATCTCGTGGACAACGACTTCCTCGACCACGCCGGCCCGGCTAACTACGGCTACGCGGTGTTCGGCAAGGTCACCTCGGGGATGGACGTCATCGACAAGATCGCGAAGGTGAGCACCACGAACCGCGCCGGCCACCAGAACGTGCCCGCGCAGGACGTGACGATCACCAGGGCATTCCGCAAAGCGGCGTGAAGAAAACCTGGCGGCGGCGGGTCGCGCGGTGGACGCTCACCGCGATCGTCGCCGTGTTCCTCGCAACCGCCCTGCCCATCGTCGCGATGCGCTGGGTCGATCCGTGGTACAGCGCGTTCATGCTCGACGCGGCGCTCGATGCGTCGCGCGCGGGCAAGTCGAACTACCGCACCGACTATCGCTGGGCCGATCTCGAGCAGATCTCGCCGCACGCGGCGGTCGCCGTGATCGCGTCGGAGGACCAGCTCTTCCCGTTCCACACCGGCTTCGACTTCAAGTCGATCCGCGAGGCCGTGCGCCACAACGAGAAGCAGTCGACGAAGCGCAGGCCCCGCATCCGCGGCGCGAGCACGATCAGCCAGCAGGTCGCGAAGAACCTGTTCCTGTGGCCGGGCCGCGGGTGGTTGCGAAAGGGGCTCGAGGCCTACCTGACGCTGCTGATCGAGCTCACGTGGCCCAAGGAACGCATCCTCGAGGTGTACCTCAACGTCGCGCAGTTCGGCGACGGCATCTACGGAGTCGAAGCCGCCGCGCAGCGCTACTGGAAGAAGCCCGCCGCGCGGCTGAATCCATACGAGGCCGCGACGCTCGCGGCCGTGTTGCCGAGCCCCGTGCGACTCAAGGCCAACAAGCCGTCCAACTACGTCGTGGCCCGCCGCGACCAGATCATGGCGCAGATGCGCGGCCTGGGTGGCGCGCGTTATCTGGAGGAGCTCGAGAATCCGACGGAACCTCCGAAGGCCCGTTCCGTACCGAAGTAGATAGCCGCCAAGGGCGTGTCCTGGTCCTGCGTCGCGAAACGATACTTGCCTCTCGGCAGCATGAAGACCGGCACCGGCTCGCCGGCCGTCACGAGAACCTGGTCGATCGGCACCGCGTCGGCCGATTCGCCCGCCACGAATGCCTGCACGAGTCGCCGCCCCGATTTCGGCAGTAGTTTGCCCGGAATCGCGTGCGGCTCACGGTAGCCGTCCATCGCGAGCCAGTCGGGTCGGCCGCGCAGCGGCATCGTCGGCCGGTGGAAAACCTGCATTTCAATGCGCGCCGGATCGGGAGAGCTGAACGCGCCCGGCGCCGTCTTGTCCACCAGCACCACCGCATCGTCGGAGCGCGTCGCGAAGATCGCATCCAGCAACGCGCGATCGCGCGACCCGGGTTGCGGTTCGATCATGGTGGTCTGGTCGATGCACAGCGGATCGATACCGCTCTTCGCGCGCAGGCGCTCCGCCATCCACGCCGTGCGGCGGTTTCCCGGCATCTCCTGGTATCCCTTGAAGGCATGGGAATAACCCACGTACACGAACAGCTTTGCATCGGGATCGCGCTTCAACACGCGCTCGATGAGGTTGTTTGCCTGCGCCTCCTCGCGCGACTCGATGCGATCCACCATGTCGCTCGATTCGGTAATGGCGTCGTATTCCTGTTCATACGCGATCGGACGGTATCCCGCGCGCAGCGCCTGCCGGATGAAGTCGCCGAACAGAGGTTCATCCGAGTAATAGCCGTCGACCACCGTCGGATATCCGCGGCGCGCGAGAGAGTCGACGTCCGGCGAGAACGTTTCCATCGCCAGGTACGTGAAGCCCTGCTTGCGCAATTCGAGCGCGAGGCGCATCCCGAAGGCGCGGTGGCGCGGAACGTGGTGCGCCTCGTTGAGGATGACGATCCGCCGGCCCTGCGTGGCGCGAACTATCGCGTCGATCGCGGACTCCGGCGCAAATCGTTCGAGCGTTGATGACACGTGCGCACGGTGCCCGTCCCCCGGTACCCCTTGAGGCACGGCAGAGCCAAGGAAAAGCGATTGCATCGACGCGTAGGCTTCGAGCGCGCCGGCGTGATCGCCGACCTGCGAACGAACGTCCCCGAGACTCTGCAGCGCACGCGACATGGTCATGCGGTGTTCTTCGGACTTGTCCGCGCCGCCCCGGGATGCGGCGGCGAGTTCACGCTCGGCGGTAGCGAGTCGGGAGAGATACTCGGAATCGGATACAGGAGCGCTTGCCGCGGCCAGCGCGGCCCATGCGGCGATGAGTAACTTCACGGCCAACCTCCCTGGCGGACGATCAGTTGATAGTGTCGCTTCCTTTTGGAGCCGCGTCAGCAAATAGCTGCTCGACGTCGATGGCGTCGAACTTGTAAGGCTTCTGGCAGAACTCGCAGGTCACCGTGCACGCGCCCAGCTCGGCGATGACGGACCGCACCTCGTCGACGCCCAGCGATCGCAGCACGTTCGCGACGCGCTCGCGCGAGCAGCGGCATTCGAACGTCACGTCGTGCCCGCTGAACACGCGCACCTCGTCCACGCCGAACATGTTCACCAGCCGTTGTTCGACGTCGTCCTCGAGCAAGACATCGCGCGACAGCGCTGCCATCGCGAGATCGGCCTTCATCCACGCCGCTTCGAACGCCGCGGGATCGACGGATTGCTTGCCGCCCTCGCCCGGCATTCTCTGCACGAGCATGCCGGACACGACGCCCGGCGTGGCGGCGATCACGACCCGCGTGGGCAGTTGCTCCGATTGCACGAAGTAAGCCTCGAGTGATTCGGCCAGCGAATTGCCGGTGATCGGCACGATGCCCTGGTAGCTGGACGCGCGGTCGGCGGCCTCGACGGTGACGACGATCTGGCCGTCTCCGGCCAGGGATCTGAACCCGGGCGCATCGCCCCCTTCAGTCGACTGGACAGGATCGTGCCGCGCCATGCCGCGCACCTTGAAATCGTGCGTGCACTGCGCCACCAGCAGGTTCACGAGGCCCTTGCCCTGAAGCTGCAGCGTGAGCGTGCCGTTGAACTTGAGCGTCGCCGCGAGCAGCACGACGGCGCCCACGGCCTCGCCGAGCATCTGCTGAACCGCCGGTGGATAGTCCTGGTGCTCGCGCAGCTCGAGCCACGAGCGCGCGAGCCGCACGGCGTGCCCGCGAATGGGATGCTGTTCCAGGACGAAGCGCCGGACCTTGTCGGAACCGCTGGTCATCGCAGCCTAGCCCGCGAGCTTCTTCTTGAGCAGCTCGTTGAGTTGCGCGGGGTTGGCCTTGCCGCCGGTGGCCTTCATCACCTGGCCGACGAAGAAGCCGAACAGCTTGTCCTTGCCGGAACGGTAGTCGGCGAGCTGGCCGGGATTCTTCGCCATCACCTCGTCGATGGCCTTCTCGATCGCGCCCGTGTCGGTGATCTGCTTGAGGCCCTTCGACTCGATGATCGAGTCCGCGTCCTTGCCCTCCGTCCACATCGCTTCGAACACGTCCTTCGCGATCTTGCCGGAGATCGTGTTGTCGGTGATGCGCGCGAGCAGGCCCGCGAGACGATGCGCGTCGATGCGGCTCCCGGTGATCTCGAGATTGTGCTCGTTGAGCGCGGCGGCGAGCGAGCCGGCCACCCAGTTGGCGGCGAGCTTCGCCTGTTCCTTGCCAGGTTCCTTGCCGCCCGCGAGTAGTTTGGCCGTCTCCTCGTAGTACGCGGCCAGCTCCTTCGACGAGGTCAGCACGCCCGCGTCGTATTCGGACAGGCCCAGCGACGCGACGAAACGCGCGGCCTTCTGGTCCGGCAGCTCCGGCAGCGTCGCGCGCACGCCGTCGATGAACGCGGCGTCGAGCTCCACGGGCAGCAGGTCCGGATCCGGGAAGTAACGATAGTCGTTCGCCTCTTCCTTCGAGCGCATGCTGCGCGTCTCGCCCTTGTCCGGGTCGTAGAGCCGCGTTTCCTGCACCACCTTGCCGCCGCCTTCGATCACGTCGATCTGGCGCGCGACCTCGAAGTTGATCGCCTTCTCGACGAAGCGGAACGAGTTGATGTTCTTGATCTCGGCGCGCGTGCCGAATTTTTCGGCGCCAACCTTGCGCACGGACACGTTCGCGTCGCAGCGGAACGAGCCTTCCTGCATGTTGCCGTCGCAGATCTCGAGATAACGCACCAGCGTGTGCACCTTCTTGAGGTACGCCACGGCCTCCTTCGCCGAACGCATGTCCGGCTCGGAAACGATCTCGATGAGCGGCGTGCCCGCACGATTGAGGTCGATGCCGGACTGCTTCGGCAGGCCTTCGTGCAGCGACTTGCCCGCGTCCTCCTCGAGATGCGCGCGCGTGATGCCGACACGCTTCTTCGTGCCGTCATCCAGCACGATGTCGAGATGCCCCTTCGCCACGATGGGCAGCTCGTACTGGCTGATCTGGTAACCCTTCGGAAGGTCCGGGTAGAAGTAGTTCTTGCGCGCGAACACCGAACGCGGCGCGACCTGCGCGCCGATCGCGAGGCCGAACTTCACCGCCATGCGCACGGCTTCGGCGTTCAGCACGGGCAGCACGCCCGGATACGCGAGATCGACGAGGTTTGCCTGAGAATTGGGCGCCGCGCCGTACGCGGTCGACGATCCCGAGAAGATCTTCGACTTCGTCGAGAGCTGCGCGTGGATCTCGAGTCCGATCACTGTCTCCCAGCTCATGACAGCCTCTCCGGCTCGTACGCCGCGGGAATGCGGCGATGCCAGTCGGTCTCTTTCTGGTACGCGTGCGCGACGTTGAGCAGCCGCGCCTCCGCGAAATGCGGTCCGCAGATCTGCAGGCCGACGGGCAGGTTGCGCACGAAGCCGCAGGGAATCGACATCGCGGGCACACCCGCGAGATTCGCACCGATGGTGTAAATGTCGTTGAGATACATCTGGATCGGATCCGACGCCTTCGCGCCGATTTCGAAGGCAACGTCGGGAGCCGTCGGCCCCATCAGCACGTCGACCTCGCCGAACGCGCGCTTGAAGTCCTGATTGATCAACTGCCGCACGCGCTGCGCCTTGAGGTAATACGCATCGTAATAACCGGCCGACAACACGTACGTGCCGGTCATGATGCGCCGCTTGACCTCCGCCCCGAAGCCCTCGCCGCGCGAACGCTTGTAGAGGTCCATCAGGTCCTTCGGATCCTGGCAGCGATATCCGTAGCGCACGCCATCGAAGCGCGCGAGGTTCGACGAGCACTCCGCCGGGGCGACCACGTAGTAGGTCGGCACGGACAGCGGCAGCGCCGGTAGTTTGACCTCGACCAGCTTCGCGCCGAGCTTCTCGTACACCGCGAGCGCCTCGCGGATGCACTTCTCGACCGATGCGTCCAGGCCCTTTTCGAAGAATTCCTTGATGAGCCCGATCTTGAGGCCCGTGAGCGGCTTGTCGAGCTCCGCGAGATAGTCAGGCACCGGCGTGTCGACGCTGGTGGAGTCCCGGGGGTCGAAGCCCGACATCGCGCCGAGCACCATGGCGGCGTCCTCGGCGGATACCGAGATGAGCCCGCCCTGGTCGAGGCTCGACGCGAACGCGATCATGCCGTAACGCGAAACCCGGCCGTAGGTGGGCTTGATGCCGGTCACGCCGCACAACGACGCCGGCTGGCGGATCGAACCACCGGTGTCCGTCGCCGTCGCGATGGGCGCCACACGCGCCGCGACCGCCGCGGCCGAGCCGCCCGAGGAACCGCCGGGGACGAACTTCACGTCCCAGGGATTCTTCACCGGCCCGTACCAGCTCGTCTCGTTCGACGAACCCATGGCGAACTCGTCCATGTTCGTCTTGCCCAGCGTCACCATGCCCGCGGCATCGAGCTTCTCGACGATCGTGGCGTCGTACGGCGAGACGAAGTTGTCGAGCATCCGGGAGCCGCAGCTCGTACGGACCCCGCTCGTGCAGAAGATGTCCTTGTGCGCCAGAGGCAGACCGGTAAGAGGCCCGGCCTGTCCCGAGGCAAGCGCCGCATCCGCGGCCCTGGCCTGTTCGAGGGCGGCCTCGGGGGTGACCGTGATGAAGGCGTTCAACTTCGGCTGCGACGCCTCGATGCGGGCGAGCAGGCTCTTCGTGAGCTCCGTCACGGAAAACTCTTTGGCGCGGAGCTTTTTCGCAAGCTCCGCCAGCGTCAACTTATGCATTTTCTTACTCGATGACCTTGGGGACGAGGTACAGCGCGGCTTCCACTTGGGGAGCGTTGCGTTGGTACAGCTCGTGTTGGTCCTTTTCGGTCACGACATCGGGCCGCAGGCGTTGCGCCAGGCCCGGATGGGGATGAGCCATGGGCTCCACGCCACTGGTGGGAGCGGCGTCGAGCTGCCCGACGAGATCGACGATCTTCGAAAGGCTGTCCTGGTAGACGGGCACCTCGGCATCGGTCAGCGAGAGGCGCGCGAGATGCGCGATGGAGTTGATCTGATCGCGATTGAGACTCATCGGAAACTCAAGCAAAAGGTGTGAAAAGTGTGCGC
>JAEZCR010000175.1 GCA_023433465.1 Pseudomonadota bacterium
GCGCCGTTGAAGTGCGAACTTCAACGGCATCCAAACAAGAAGCCGCGCACATGCTCAACAAACTCTCGCTGTCGTTGCTGCTGTTCGCGCTCGGCGCGCTGTCTTCGAACTTCGCCCACGCCGAGGCGGGGGATCCGCTCAACGATCGCTTCTCATTAAGCCTCGGCGGCTTTCTGCTGAACACCGACACCGAGGTGCGCGTCGACGGCGAAAGTGCGCAGGGCACCGTGATCGATCTCGAGAACGACTTCGGCTTCGACGACATCGACCGGTTCCGGGTCGACGGCTATTGGCGTTTCACGCCGCGCCAGAAGCTCCGCGTGATGTACTTCGACACCAAGCGAACCGAGAACACGACGATCGATCGCGAGATCGTGTTCCAGGACGAGATCTACAACATCAACACCGACATCCGCACCACCTTCGAGACGACGGTGGCGGAACTCGCCTACGAGTTCGCATTCCTGCGCGGTGAGAATTACGAACTCGGCGCGTCCATCGGCATACACAACCTGAAGTTCAGGTTGGGGCTCGATGTCACGGGCAACAATGTCAATCTGTCGGAGTCACGCACCGCCGAGGCCAACGGCCCGCTGCCGATGATCGGCCTGAGCGCCACCTGGCGGATCAACGACAAGTTCTATGTCCAGGCGCTCGCGCAGTTCTTCCGGATCAATTACGACCCCTACGAAGGACGCCTCAGCGACGTCGGCGCATCATTCGTGTGGCAGCCCCTCCGCCACGTGGGCTTCGGAGTGGGATACAACGATTTCACCACGCGTGTGGACGTCGACGACGACAACTTCCGCGGCCGCCTCAAATGGAGCTATGGCGGCGCCCGAATCTTCGTGACGGCGTCGTTCTGACGCGCACCCGGGCGATCAACCTTCGGGCCGACAGCGACCGACATGCACGCGCGAGACACCATCGTCGCGGTGTGCCTCGCCCTTCTCTCCGCCAGCGCATTCGCCGAATCGAAATTCGAACTCGATATCCAGGGCGTGGGACAGGAGTTCGAGCAGACGGTACGCGCCAACGTCACGCTCGAACAGTTCGTCGGCCGCGAGGTGAACGAGGCGCAGGCGCGGCGCCTGCTCGTTCCCGGCGAAAACCAGATCCGGCATTCACTCGAGGCGCATGGCTTCTACGACGTCGAGGTGGCCGGCCGGCTCGAGACCGGGCCCGACCGGCTGCGGGCTATCTACGCCGTCACGCTCGGGAAACCCGTGCTCGTGCAATCGAGCGACGTGCGCGTCGTCGGCGAAGCGGAGAACCTGCCCGCCGTGCGGCGCGCGCTGCGCGAATTCACGCCGCGGCTGCGTCAACGCCTCGATCACGAGACTTACGAATCGAGCAAGGCGGCGATCCAGAACGCGCTCGGCGACCACGGGTTCCTCGCCGCCGAACTCCGGACGCACCGGGTCGAGGTCACCACCGCGACGCACAGCGCGGCGATCGACCTGTCGTGGGAAAGCGGACCGCGCCATCGGTTCGGTGAGGCGGCTTTCTCCGAGGCGCAATTCCCGCCGGAATTCCTGCAGCGGTTCGTCGGATGGGAACCCGACGACTATTTCGCCAGCGAGGAACTGATCGACCTGCAGCGGAGGCTCGTGCAGGCTGATTACTTCTCGAGCGTCATCGTCCAGCCGCGCGTCACGCGGGGCGAAACGACCGTGCCGGTCGACATCGAGCTCACGCCCGCGAAACGCAACATCTACACGGGTAGTTTGTACGCGAGCACCGACACGGGCCTCGGCGTCAAGCTCGGTCTCGAACGGCGCTGGCTCAACCGGCGCGGCCACAAGTTCCGCGGCACCCTCGACATCGCGCAGCGCCTGCAGGCGGGCGAACTCGCCTATGGCGTGCCGCTGCCCGGCCGCGACAAACACAGCCTGAACTTCGGCGCGACCTATCGCGACGAGACCACGGACACGAGCGTATCGCGCACGCAGAAACTGGTCGTCGGCGAGTCGCGAGAATGGCTCGGCTTCACGCGCACGCTGAGCGTGAACTTCCTCTCCGGCGATTTCGAGATCGGCAGCGAGCGCGGCAATTCGACGCTGCTGTACGCCGAGGGCGGGCTCGCCCGCAGCCGCTCCAACGATCCGGCTTTTCCGACGCGCGGCTACTCGCTGTACCTGGGCGCGCGCGTCGCACCCGCATCCACCGTGACGAGCACGAGGTTCGCCGGCGTCGGATTCCGCGCGCGCTGGTTGCGCGGCATCGGAAATCGCTCACGCGTGCTGCTGCGCACGTCGCTCGGCGCCATGCAGGTGGACGACTTCGACGAGCTACCGCCCGACCTGCGCTTCTTCTGCGGAGGCGATCGTTCGATCCGCGGCTTCGACTACCAGGCCATCGGCAGCACGAACGAGGCCGGCGACATCATCGGCGGCAACAACAAGATCGAAGGCAGCGTGGAATTCGAGCACTACTTCAAGAAGGACTGGGGAGCGGCCGCGTTCGTCGATGCGGGCGACGCGTTTCGCGGCGATGACTTCGCCGCGAACGTGGGCGTGGGGATGGGGCTACGCTGGAAATCGCCCGTCGGCGTGTTGCGCCTCGATTTCGCGTATCCCGTGCACACGGATCTCGAACAGTCCTTTCGCATCCATCTCACGCTCGGGCCCGACCTGTGATCGCGCTGCGCCGCATCCTGCTGTCGATCGCCGCGCTGCTGGCGCTCCTGCTCATTGCTTCCATCTGGCTGCTGCACACCGAGAGCGGCGCGCGTTTCGCCGTCGGCGCGGCGACGCGATTCCTGGACGGAAGATTGTCGACCGGCGCGATCTCCGGCTCCATCGCGCGTGGGCTGCGTGCCACGGATGTCCGGTGGCGCGATGCAGACGCCGGCGTCGACGTATACGCCGGCGGCCTGCGGGTGACACTCGCGTACGGCGCGTTGATCCACGGGACGTTGCGGCTGAACGCGCTCGCGGTACGTGACGTATCCGTGGAGCTCAGGACGGTAGCCAGGCCGGAGCCGGATGGGCCTGCCTCGCTGGAGCCACCGCTCGACATCATCGTCGAAGCGTTCACGCTCGAACGCGGCGAGCTGCAGCGCGACGGCGCGGCGCCGTTCGTGATCGAGCGCGCGGTGCTGGCGGGTGAATGGACGCAGGCTGGAATCGCCGTCGATCATGCGCGCGTGATCGCGCCGCAGGGAAAGATCAGTCTCGAGGCGCGTCTCGGGACGAAGGCGCCCTGGATCGAACACGCGAGCGGCGCCTTCGAGTGGCGCGAGGCGCAACGGCGCTGGAAAGGTTCTTTCGCGACGCTCGAGGAACCCGCGGGCATTTCACTGCGAGGCGGGCTCGACTCGCCTTTCACGCTCGGACTCGAGGGTTGGATCGCGCGGGGCGACGAGCGGCCGTGGCGTCTCCGGATCGAACTACCGCGTTTCGATCCCCGAGAAGTGTTGCTACCGGACGGCAAGCTGGATGCGCTCGCGGCCGAGCTCGAGGCCCACGGCGCCGGGAACACGGCGAACGTCAACGGTCACGTCGACCTGAACGACGAGCGCCTGTCCATCCGCGAGCTCGCATTGAGCCTGTCCCCCGGGCAGGTTTCGATCGATTCGCTGCGCGTCGGCATCGCCGACATGCCGGGTGAGCTGCGTGGCAGCGCGCGCATCAGGCTCGACGGCTCCGAGTCCGCGGTCTTCGCGCACCTGCAGGCCGACACCCTCGACCTGCCGGCGCGCTGGGTCCGCGGGCCGCTCGCGATCTCCGGCGAGGCCTTCGTCGACGGCAACTTCGAGCGGTTCGAGTCCCACGGTGCGGTCGACGTGGCGCGCGGTAGTTTGCTCTCGTCGATCGCGTGGAAGGCCGATGGTTCGCGCCGGAAGATCCATCTGCGCGAAGGCCGTGTGTCCCAGGCGAAAGGCGAGCTCAGCGTCACCGGGGAGGTCGGCCTCGAGAGTCCGGTCAGCTGGCGCCTGGCGGCGGCGGCTCGCGGATTCGATCCCTCGGGACTCGCGCCGGGCTGGCCCGGCGCGCTCGATTTCCGCATCGACTCGCACGGCGAGCTCAGCGCCGAGGGACCGCGCGCGCGCCTCACGCTGCGCGATCTTGGTGGCCGGTTGCGCGATCGCCCGGTGTCCGGCGGCGGCGAACTCTCGCTCGAGCCCGACATGCGGCTCGGCGGGCAGTTAGGCCTGAAATCCGGCGCGGTCTCGCTCGACGTCACCGGCACACATGGCGCGACCGCGCGTATCGACGCGAAACTCGACGTCGCCTCGTTCGCCGACTGGACCTCCAGCCTCGAGGGACGCGCGCAGGTCAGCCTCGAGGCGACCGGCCGCTGGCCGGATACGACGTTCACCGTCGCGGCCAATGCGCAGGGCATGAAACTCGCGGACGACGGTATCGACGAAGTAAGCATGGAACTCACGCTGCGTTCGCCGCTTACGCCGCGTTTCGAGCTGGTCGCGAAGGCGCGCGGCGCGGCGCTGTCGGGCATGCGATTCGACACCATTTCGATCGCGGCGTCCGGATCCGAAGCCGCTCACCAACTGTCCCTCGATGCGGGTGGCCACCCCCTGGGTCTCGACCTGAAGCTGCACGGCGCGTATTCCAATCGGCGCTGGAGCGGCGAGATCGACACGTTGAAGCTCGTCAACGAGGTCCAGACCCTCGCGCTCGAAAACCCCGCGCCGCTGCAACTCGCCGCCGACGCATTCGAGCTCGGCCAGGCCTGCCTCTCCGGCGGCGACATCCGACTGTGCCTGGCCGGCAGCGCCGCGGCGGACGGCCGCTTCGAGACAAACTATTCGCTGCGCGCCCTGCCCCTCGAGATGCTCGTTCGCCTCGCGCATCCCACGAACGATCTCGCGATCGGCGGACGCATCGATGGCGAAGGCCGCGTGAAACGCGAGCGCGACGGCTCGGTCGCGGGTAACGCAACGCTCACCTCCGCATCAGGGTCAATCGCACGACGCGGCGAAGATCCGCAACTGCGGCTCGACTACCACACCTTCGAGTTGAAGGGCACCTTCGCCGGCAACACTGCGAACGCGAGCGTTTCGGCGACTCTCGATCCGGACGGCAGCATCAGCGGCGACGCATCCGTCGCCAATCTGCTCGGTGACGATCCGACGCTCGAGGGCGAACTCAAGGTCGAGATGCGTGATCTCGGCCCAGTGGAATGGATGCTTCCGCAACTCACGCGCGTCTCGGGCACGGGCGAGCTCACGGCGACGCTCGGCGGATCGCCGCGTGAACCCGCGATCTCAGCGCGGCTCGCGCTCCGGAATTTCCAGGCCGACGTACCCACGCTCGGAATCCAGCTCGAGAAGGGCGAGCTCATGGCAAGCCTCGCGGGCGATGGCTCCTTCGATACGCGCGCGCAAGTGACCTCAGGCGGGGGCGTCCTCGAGGTCAGCGGCCGGAGCGCCTCGCTGCGTGAGATCGATCTCGCGATTCGTGGAGACCAGGTCCTCGCAGCCAACTTCCCCGCCGCGCATCTCATCGTCAGCCCGGAGCTCACACTCGCCGGAAGCCCGGACAACCTGTCCCTCGGCGGATCGATCACGATTCCGCGGGCCAGCGTCGACCTCGACAAGATGACCAACCAGGGTGGCGCCCAGATCTCGCCGGACGTCGTCGTGATCGACCGGCCGGAGCGGCAGGCGCGCCGTCGGCTCGCGATGCATACCGACGTCCGCGTCGTACTCGGCCGCGACGTCAAACTCACCGGGTTCGGTCTCGATGCCGCGGTGTCCGGTCAGCTTCGCGTCGTGGAGCGACCGGGAAGTCCGGGCACCGGCTCCGGAGAGATCCGTCTCGATGGAACCTACGAGGCCTTCGGACGCAAGCTCGACATCGAGCGCGGGCAGATGCTGTTCGCGAACTCCCCGCTCGACAATCCGCAGCTCGACGTGCTCGCGACGCGCCGCATGCCCGACATCACCGCCAAGCTGCGCGTCACCGGCAGCGCGCGCCGGCCGCAACTCGACGTCTTCACGGATCCGTCCACCTCCCCCACCGAGGCCATGTCCTATCTACTCACCGGCCAGTCGATGAGCGACCTGCGCGGCACCGAGGGTGAACGCGTCGAAGCGGCGGCGCAGTCACTCGGCGGCGTGCTCGGAGACCGGCTCGCGCGCGGCATCGCGGGCAAGTTCGGCATCGACAACGTTGGTGTCGAACAGAGCGACGAACTCGGCAGCAGCGCGTTCACCGTCGGCAAGTACCTCTCGCCCGGATTCTTCGTGAGCTACGGCGTCGGCCTCTTCCAGCCAGGCACGGTCATCACGCTGCGTTACGCAATCTCCGAGCACTGGTCGCTCGAAGCCGTCGACTCTCCCAACGATCAACGCGGCGGCATCAACTTCCGCATCGAGAGATGAAATGGATCATTGCGCCGGACGCACGCCGACCGCGACGGCCTCGGTGAAGGCGATGTCCACCTGATCTCCCTCGCGCAGGCCGGCGATGAACTGCTGCCCTTCCGCCCTAACTACGCTGAGCGTGCGCGTGCGGCCATCCGCGCTGCGCACGGTGATGGCGTTGCCCCCGGGATCGACCGAGACGACGGTGACCGTGGTGCGCAGCGGCCCGGGGGAGGCGCCCGGCGTCGTCATCGAACCGCGGGTTTCGTCCACGCGAGCGCCCGTGCCATGCGCCTTCACTTCGGCGGCGACCCCCTGGTAGTAACTGACCACCACGCGATCTCCGACCTGGATCCTGTCGATGTTCTTCACGGTGGGGTCCAGCATTACGTCGGCACGCGAGCCGTCCCCCGTCGTGACGGTCAAGCGGCGCGACGAAGCGTCGATACCGGTAACAACCGCCGGGCTCTCGATCAGCCTCTGGCTCGTCAGCGCCTCGGGTAGTTTGGTGGCGCAGGCCGCTGCCAGGAGGAGCGCGACCAGGGGGGTCGCAACGCGGCTTGCGGGACTGCGGATGGTTCTCATGGGACCTCTGCCCACGTTGCGCCGGGCCAACGCCGGTCCGGTTTGCAAAAACGTGGGCCCTAGGAAAAAGTTGCAGCTTGCGCCGCACAAGCACGTGCAGCACGACGATCGCCGGGCAGGCGCACGCCCGGGCGGTCCGACTATCCCATCTGCCTCTAACTAAGTCATCGGACCAAAGTCCGATCCGGCGAACGAAAAAAGCTTTGGTGGCACGTCTTAGGGCAAGACGCCATAATCCGCCGGTTGCTTGCTCGACCCGCGGAACTGTAAGGGACGGTTCCGGGTGCGTGTGCGCTGACAACGCGCGCGGGCCGGGAGCTCGATCGCATTTGTCCTGACGCTTGGTCCATATGCAGGTTCTGGTGCAGGGAGAGCTGTCGATGTTCGGATTTCGACGGGAAATTCCGCGATTGCCACCCGCTTTCCGGGAGTACGTGGATGCGCATTTCGCACGGCCTTCGCATGCGGGTGGTTAGTCTGCCCCGCCGGCTCGCCGGGCAACTCGCCGCGCCGGCGGGCGTCGGCATGGCGTACGTACTATCGGCGCATCTCGGTGAGCTGCTGGCGTTTCCCTCCGCGCCCGTCTCTGCGCTGTGGGCACCAAACGCGATCCTCATGGCGGCGCTGCTGGTCACGCCCCGGCAACGCTGGTGGCTCTATCTACTGGCGCTGGTGCCGTTCCACTTCGCCGCGCAGTGGCCGGCATTCCCGTTCCCGCGCGTCGCGATCCAGTATCTCGCCAACGTCGCGCTCGCCGTGCTCGGCGCCGTGTCCGTGCACGCATTCTCGCCGGCGCCGCTGTCGTTCAACCGGATCCGCACCGCGTTCACGTTGATCCTCTTCGGCGGGCTGCTCGCGCCGCTCGTCACGAGCATGGGACTCGCGGCGGGTTTCGCGCTGCTCGGAGTCTCCGGCGAGTTCTGGCTCACCGTGGTCGTGCGCACGCTGACCAACGCCTTCGCCGTGGTCACGCTCGTGCCGCTGATCGCCAACGCCGTGGATCGCCTGCGGCGCGGCGACCTGCACTTCTCCCTCACTCGCACCGTGGAAGCCGCCACGCTCGGAATTCCCTTCGCGGCGATCTGCGTGATGGTGTTCGCGATGCCCGTGAGCACCCCGGACCACACGCCGATACTTCTATATGCGCCGCTGCCGCTGCTCGCCTGGGCCGCGATGCGTTTCGGCGTGTCCGGCGCGTGCGGATCCGGCCTGCTCGTCGGCGCGGTCGCAACGTACGGCATGGTCAACGGCTTCGGCCCGTTCGCCGGACGTACGCCGATCGAGAACGCGCTCGGCGTAGTGTCGTTCAACGTGATCGTGTGCTGCACGGTGGTGACCTTTGCCGCGCTGCTCGAGGAGTGGCGCAACGCCGGCCGCGCGCTCGTGGTCAGCCGCGCGCGCTTCCGCAGCATCTTCGAGAACAACATCATCCCGACCGCGATCTGGCGCGACGACATGCGCATCAGCGAGGCGAACGACGCATTCCTGCGTCTCACGGGACTGAGCTGGGCCGACATCGAGAGCGGGAAGCTGCGTCTCGACCAGCTCGCGCGTGAAACCGGCACACCCACCACGCATTCGAGCGAGCTGTTCGGCAAACTGGACAGCGCCGAACACGAGCTCGCGCTGTCGGATGGCCGCCGCGTACCGGTGATTCTCGGACACTGCCGCTTTCCCGCCGACGAAGGCGGCGTCATCTACGTGCTCGACCTCTCGGCCTTTCATCGCGCGGAAACCCAGCGCAAACACGCGGAGTCGCTGCATTCCGCAGTGCTCGCGTCGCTGCACGACCAGATCGCGGTGATCGACAGCGCCGGCGTCGTGATCGAAGTAAACGACTCGTGGCGGCGCGCGGTCGAATCGACGCACAACTCGCGCTTCGATCGCGTGTCCGCGGGCGACAACCTGCTCGAGACCTGCGCACGCGCGGCCGAGCGCGGCGAACGCGGCGCCGTCGAGCAACTGCGCGCCCTGCGCACCATCCTCGACGGCACCGGTGTGCGCTGCCAACTCGAATACCGCGAGGCCGACGGAGCGGAGCCCGCGTGGATCGAGGTTTCGATCGAACGTCTGCGTCGCCCGGAGGGCGGCGCGATCATCACGCGCACCGACGTCACCGCGCGCAAGCTCGCCGAGATAGAGGCGCGCAACCAGCGGCAGCAGCTCACCCACCTCGCGCGCGCTGCGGTGCTCGGACAGTTGTCGGGCGCCTTCGCGCACGAACTGAACCAGCCGCTCACGTCCATTCTCGGCAATGCCGAGGCGGCGCTCAGCATGCTCGAGAAAGGCACGGAGAATCCGGCCGAGCTGTGCGAGATCCTGCACGACATCGTGCAGGACGACGAACGCGCCGCGCAGGTCATCCAGCGCCTGCGCGCGCTGCTCGGCAAAGGCGAGACCGAGCGCAAGCCGGTCGACGTGAACGCGGTCGTGAGAGATTCGCTCGACCTCACGCACAGCGAATGCGTGTCGCGCAATGTGTCCGTGAAAGTGGAGCTCGACGGCGAACTGCCGCTCGTGATGGGCGACCGCATCCAGATCCAGCAGGTGGTCCTGAATCTCATCATGAACGCCTGCGAGGCGATTGCCGGATCGGCCGGCAACACGCGCCAGATCGACGTCGCGTCGCGTCTCCTGGCGAACGAAGCCGCCGTCGAGATTATCGTCCGCGACAGCGGCGGCGGCATCCCGGACGGCGAGCTGGAACGCATCTTTCAGCCCTTCGTCACGACCAAGGCGAACGGACTTGGACTCGGCCTGGCGATCTGCCGATCGGTCGCGGAGTCCCATCGCGGCAGGTTGTGGGCGGAGAACGCGCCGGGCCGCGGGGCCGAACTACACATGAAACTACCTATCGATCGAGGTTTGCCATGAACTCTCTTGCGAACAGGAACGACGGCGTGCCGACGGTCTTCCTCGTGGACGACGACACCTCGGTGCGAACCGCGCTGACCCGCGGGCTTACGGCCGAAGGATTCGCGGTGCGCTCCTGGGAATCCGCCGACGCCTTCCTCGCGGATCACGATCCGGAAGCCCCGGGTTGCCTGGTCGCGGACGTCACCCTGCCCGGCACGAATGGACTCGAGCTGCAGTCGGTGCTCACCCGTAGTGGCTGCATCCGGCCCATCGTATTCATCACCGCGAACGGCAACATACCGATGAGCGTGCACGCGATGCGCGCCGGCGCCGTGACCTTTCTGCCCAAGCCCGTCAGATTGGCCGAACTCGTCAACTCGATCCGCGAGGCGCTCGAACGCGACGCGACCATGCGCAAATCGCGCGCGAGCCGCGCGTTGGTCGAATCGCGACTAACTGCCCTTACGGCCCGCGAGCGCGAGGTCCTTAATCTCGTGGTCGCGGGCAAGATGAACAAACAAATCGCGGCCGAGCTGGGAGCGGCCGAGAAGACGGTGAAGGTCCACCGCGGCCGCGTGATGACGAAGATGCAGGTGCGCTCGGTGGCGGAGCTCGTGCGCCTCGCAGCACAGCTCGGCGAGTCGTCTCGTCCCGAGTGAGACGAAAGTCCACTGTCATCCAACCACTCGCGGTCGCCTACTCCCCTCGCATGCAAAAGAAGCGCCCTTTCGTCGCGGTGGTCGACGACGAGGAATCCGTCCGACGGGCCCTGGTCCGACTGCTGCGCGCCTCGGAGATGGACGTCGAGGCGTACCCTTCGGGACAGGCTTTCCTCAAGTCGCTCGAGGATGGCCGCCCCGACTGCGTAGTCCTCGATCTGCAGATGACCGGCATCACCGGGCGTGAAGTTCAGCGGCGGCTCGCGGCCGCCAACGTCTATCTACCCATCGTGATCGTCACGGCGCACGACGAGTCCAGCATGCGCGACCAGTGCATCGCCGACGGCGCGAGCACGTACCTGCGCAAGCCGCTGCGCGGCGACATATTGATCCGCTCCATCAAGGACGCGATCGGCTTCGCCTGAATCCGCGCACCGTCGCGCGGCGCCTGTGCGGATGTCGGGCGGTCGCCAGCCCCGTCGGACCAAGGTTGCATTGGCGATACCGTGCATTCGGTTTAGCGTCGGCCGCCATGAGCGCATCCGTCCCGCGACGCATCGCCTCCGGCATCCCGGTCAAGCTGATCGTCTCTGCGGCGGGCGCCTGCCTGGCGGCACTGGCACTGACCGCCTGCAACCGATCACCGCAAACCACGAGCGTGGCGTCATCACCGTCACCCACCGCGCGGCCGGACCCCGCGGCCGCGCAGGCAGCACGCGCGGCGCAGACCCAGGCGGCGCAATCGTGGGAACCTTCCGCGCTCGACGACCTGCTCGCACCGATCGCGCTGTATCCCGATGCGCTCGTGGGCCAGATACTCGCCGCGTCGACCAATGCTCAGGAGGTTCTCGACGCCGGTAACTGGCTGCTCGACAACCAGGACCTGAAGGGCGCGGACCTCGACGCTGCCACCGAGAAGTTAGGTTTCGGACCGGCGGTGCGCTCGCTGGTCCACTTTCCCGATGTCGTCGACATGATGTGTTCGCAACTCGACTGGACCCGGGAAGTCGGCCAGGCGTTCACGGCCGATCAGCGCGGCGTGCTCGATTCGATCCAGCGCCTGCGTTCCCAGGCCGCGGCTGTCGGCAACCTGAAATCCACCCCGCAACAGAAGGTGGAAGAGAAAGAGGAATCCGGGAAGCAGGTCATCGTCGTCGAGCCCGCCGATCCGAAGGTGGTATACGTGCCGCAATACAATCCGCAGGTCGTGTACACCACGCCTCCGCCCGCGCCGGCGACGACTACGGTGGTGCAGGAAGGTCACGACACCGGCGACATGGTAGCCGCCGGGCTCATTGGATTCACCGCGGGCATCATCCTCAACGAAGCCTTCGATGATCACGACGACTATTACTATCCGCACTGGGGCGGCGGTCCTGTCTACTATCCGCCGCCATATCGCCCCGTCTATCCCGGCTATCGCCCCGCGGGTGCGTACACGCGCCCGGTGAACTATCGCCACAGCTACAACAACATCAATGGCGACGTGAACATCAACGTCGGCAACGACGACTATTTCAATCGAGTGACCCATAACCAGCGGGCGGTCAATCGCAAGACGACGGATCCGGACGAGTGGCGTGGCCAGTCCAGCTACCGCGGTTCACAGGCGGGCCGACAGGACCGAAGCGTGGACAGCGTTCCCGTCCCCGCCGCCCAGGATCGCACGCGAACGGATGACTACCGGCGCGCCGCGGACGCCCGCGGCGCCGAACAACGCCCCCGAACCGATGCCTATCGCGGCTCGGACGAGCGCGAGCACCGCGAGAAGCGTCCGAACGACCAGCCCGGCGCGGGGGAATATCGCGGCGCGAGCCGTGACGCGGCCGAGCGTGTCGCGGGCGGAAATACACAACGTGACGGCGAGCGCCTGTCGACCGGCGCGCCACGGGACGTCGAGCGACACGTCGGAGGCACCGGTGCGAGCACGCGTCAGCCTCGAGCCGATCGTGGCTTCGACTCCGGAGCCGCCGCGTCATCCGGCGCGGCATCGGTTTCGCGGCAAGGCGCCACGGGCTCCGGCGCGCTGTCGAACGTCTCGCGTGGATCGCGCGAGCACGCGGCGAGCCAGCGCGGCCATCAGAGCGCCGGCAATCGCGCGAGGAGAGGCCGATGAACACATTGCGCGTGGTGCTGGCTTGCGCGGTGTTGGCGTTGTCGGCATGCGCGAAGCAGGAGCCCGTCGCGCAGATGGGTCGATTCAAGACCCCCGAAGCGGCTGTCGATGCCTTCGTGAATGCATTGCGGCGCCACGATCGCGCCGCGCTGCGGGAGATTCTCGGTCCCGAGGCGGATGCGCTGCTCGAGTCCGGAGATGAAGTCCAGTCAACGCGCGAACGCGAGACGTTCCTTCACGCGTTCGACCAGCAGCATGAACTCGTCGGCGCGAGCCCGGACGCAAGGAGGCTCGAAGTCGGATTGGAGCGCTGGCCGCTGCCCATCCCGATCGTGAATCGCGATGGGAGCTGGCAATTCGATGCCGCGGGCGGCGCCGATGAACTGGTCTTGCGGCGCATCGGACGCAACGAGCTCGCGGCCATCGATGTCTGTTACGGCGTCGTCGCCGCGCAGCTCGAATACGTGGCAAACAATGGACGGTACGCGGACAAGGTGATCAGCGACCTCGGCAAGCGAAATGGGTTGTACTGGGAGGCGCGGCCTGGAGAAGCGACTTCCCCCGCGGGTCCGCTGCTCGCGCTCGCCGCGGCCGAGGGATATGACATCGGCCGGAAACCCACTCCCTATCACGGTTACTACTACCGCTCGCTGCCCGCTTCCGCCAAGGATTCCGCGGGCAAGGGATTCGCTTTCGTCGCGTATCCCGCCGAATACGGTGCGAGCGGCGTCATGACGTTCTTCGTGAATCAGGAAGGCGAGGTCTACCAGGCGGATCTCGGCGAAGACACCGAAGCGCGCGCGCTCGCGCTGGTCGGCTTCTCGATCGATGAGGCGTGGTCTCCGGCGGAATCCTGATCCGACCAACGTCCCATGCCCCGTTGCGCGGCGGCGACCGAGAATTCCCGGCCTCCGCCTGACAATGTCGATGGAGCACCGTCATGAGAATTCTTCCGCCGCTCGGTCTCGTTTCGCTGGTGCTGCTGGCAGCCTGCGCCTCCAAACCCGAGGTCCGCTCGAATACGGCCCCTTCCGCGAATCTTTCCGCCTATCGCACGTACTCCTTCGTCACGAATCCAGGGACGGATCGTGGCGGTGTCTCGACGCCCCTCACCGGCTACTTCAAGGAGGCGATCCGCCGTGAAATGGACGCGCGTGGGTATCGCTTCGTGGAGGGCGGCGAGGCGGACCTGCTCGTGAACTTCAACGCGAACGCGCGCGAGAACGTCGACATCCGCAGCACGCCCGCGCCGACTTACGGCTACTACGGATATCGCGGCGGAATGTACGGCGGCATGTACGGTTACGGTGGCTCCGACGTCGAGACCGTGCGCTACAAGGTCGGAACCGCGAACATCGACGTCGTGGATGCGGCCAAGAAGCAACTCGTCTGGGAGGGCATCATCGAAGGCCGGCTCACGGACAAGGTGATGAAGGATCCGAGGACCGCGGTCGACAAAGCCGTGACCGAGATGTTCCTGCAATATCCGGGTCGATCCGGCTGACGATCCGCGACCCTCGCACGCGGCGTGACCCCGGCGCCGCGTTGCCGTAGATTGCGCCACGGCATCCGGCGAGGGGAATCATGAATCGACGACTGCAGCGCGCTGCCGCGCTGTGCCTGGGATTTGTTTGTGCCGCAGTCGTGCAGGCAGGCCCGGACGCCGACTGGCCGGCCTACGGCGGAAGCCACGCGAAGACCCGCCATTCCACGCTCGCGCAGATTCATCGCGGCAACGTGAAGCAGCTCGAGCTCGCCTGGCGGTACGACACGGGCGAGAAAGGCGATACGCAGACGCAGCCCATCGTCGTCGGTCGCGTGTTGTACGGTTACACGCCCGAGCACAAGGCGTTCGCGCTCGACGCGGCGACCGGCAAACCACTCTGGACATTCGACCCCGGCGTCAGGGGCACGGGCGCCAATCGCGGGCTCATGTTCTGGAGCGATGGCAAGGACGCGCGGGTCTTTTCCGCCGTCGAGAACTTCGTGTACGCGCTCGATGCCGCGACCGGCAAGCCGATCGGCTCGTTCGGGCGCGAGGGGCGCATCGATCTGCGCGAGCACCTCGGGCGCGAGCCGGCCACGCAGTCGGTCCGGCTAACCACTCCCGGCGTCGTCTACCGCGACCTCATGATCGTCGGCGGACGCGTCGGTGAATCCCTGCCCGCCTCGCCCGGCCATGTGCGCGCCTATGACGTGCGCAGCGGCGCGTTGCGCTGGACGTTTCGAACGATTCCCGAGCCCGGTGAGCCCGGCCACGACACCTGGCCGAAGGACGCCTGGCGACACATCGGCGGCGCGAACAGCTGGGCCGGCATGACGCTCGACGAGAAACGCGGCGTGGTGTACGTGCCGACGGGTTCGGCGGCCGCGGACTTCTACGGCGTCGACCGGCTCGGCGACAACCTGTACGCGAACTGCCTGCTCGCGCTCGACGCGACGACGGGCAAACTGCTCTGGCACTTCCAGTTCGTGAAACACGACCTGCTCGACCGGGATCTGCCTTCCCCGCCGACGCTCGCGACGATCCGCGTCCGCGGCAAGCGCACGGACGTGCTCATCCAGACCACCAAGCAGGGCTTCCTGTTCGTGCTCGACCGCGACACCGGAAAGCCCGTGTTCCCCATCGAGGAGGTTCCGGCGCCTCCGACCGACGTACCGGGAGAGGTGTCGAGTCCCACCTACCTGCGGCCGAAGCTGCATGCGCCGTTCGCGCGCCAGCGCCTGGATGCGAACGAGCTCACCACGCGCACGCCGGAGGTGGCGCGCCAGGTGCGCGAACTGTTCGCCACCATCCGCAGCGACGGGCCATTCAAGCCGCTCACCATCGGGGTCGACACGACTATCTACCCCGGATTCGATGGCGGCGCCGAGTGGGGCGGGCCTGCCTACGATCCGGGCACGGGAATCGTCTACGTGAATTCGAACGAGATGGCCTGGCTGGGCTCGCTGGCGCGCAACGACCGCGGCCGCGGCGGCAAGGCGCTGTACCTGCGCGACTGCGCCGCCTGCCACGGCGACACCGGGCACGGATCGCCGCCGCAGTTCCCGACCATCGCCGGTTTCCGCGATCGCATGACCGCCGACCGGTTCGCGGAGGTCGTGCGCAAGGGCGGCGGACGTATGCCCGCCTTTCCGCACCTGCAGCCGGAAGCCATCGACGCGATCGGTGCGTACCTGATCGATGGCTCGGACCCGCCCGCGGGAAAACCCGACACGTCGCCCAACAACCAGGAGTACCGCTTCACGGGTTACCGCCGCTGGCTCGACGCCGAGGGTTACCCCGCCGTTCGCACCCCGTGGGGCACGCTGAACGCGATCGAGCTCACGACCGGCCGCGTCGCATGGAGCATTCCCTTCGGCGAATTCCCGGAGCTCGCGGCCGGCGGGATGCGCGACACGGGCAGCGAGAACTACGGCGGCCCGCTCGTGACCTCGGGAGGACTGCTGTTCATCGGCGCCACGATCCACGACCGCAAGCTTCGCGCCTTCGACAAGCGCAATGGCAAGTTGCTCTGGGAGGCGGCGCTGCCCTTTTCCGCCGACGCGACGCCGATCACCTACCAGGTCGACGGACGCCAGTACGTGGCGATATACGCGAGCGGCGGCAAGGAACGCGGCGGCTCCGGCGGCGGGGTGTACCTCGCCTGGGCGCTCCCGCGTTGATCGCGTCGTCTGACTACTTGCCGCGCGGCACGAACGTGAGCGCGACCGAGTTCATGCAGTAACGCAGCCCGGTTGGATCCGGTCCGTCGTCGAAGACGTGGCCGAGATGCGCGTCGCAACGCCGGCACGAGACCGCGGTGCGCTCCACCATCAGGCTGCGATCCGACGTCTCGTTGACGTTCGAGTTCGAGATCGCCTTCCAGAAACTCGGCCAGCCGGTGCCGGACTCGAACTTGGTTTTCGAATCGAACAGGGCGGTCTCGCAGCAGATGCAGCGATACAGTCCGTCGGCGTGGTTGTCATTGTACCTGCCCGAGTACGGCCGTTCGGTGCCGTCCTTGCGGGTCACGACGAAGGATTCGGGCGGCAGCAGCTTCTTCCACTCCGCCTCGCTGCGCACGATGCGCGGCACGGTCACCTTGCCGAGGCTCTTGCCGGCGGCGTCGAAGTTTTCGATGACCACGTCGCCCGCGGGCTTCGCCGGCACGTTCGCGCGCGCGGCGACGCCCAGCGCGGATGCGCCGAGCAGGAAGAACCTGCGGGTGATTCTCGATACGTCCACGTTCGAACTCCTCAACCGAAGGTGAATGAATACGCGTCGACACCCGGGTCGGCGAACTCGATGACGAACTCGCGCTCGGCCACGGGACCCTTCTGCCGCACCAGTTGATAGAGCCGGTGCTCGCGCACAGTGCCATTGCCGTTCGCGTCCAGGTCCATGCCGGCATCCTTGCCGGGCGGCTTGCCGTCGATGGTCACGCGGAAGCGCACGGGCTTGCCAGCCGACGCCGGTCCGAGCACGAGGTGCAGGTCGCGCGCCTTGAAGCGGAACGCGATGCGCCCGGGCGCGCCGGCGAGGCGCGCATGCTCTTTCCCGACCTGCCACGGGCCTGCGTACGCCCACTGGTTCAGCGCGAGCGATTTCGGAACCGCGTAGCTCTTCATCGCGTCGAGCGCGAACCCCCCGGGCGAGACGAAGTTCTCGGCCCGTCCGTAGCCCAGGTAGGTTTCCGGCGACGCGACGTTCGCCATGTCCGCGGGGGCGCCGACGCCCTCACCCGCCGCGTCGTCGAGCGGCTCCGGCAGATTCGTGGCGCCGGCCTCGGTCAGAAGTTTGCGGATCATGCGTTCCGAGCGCGCGTATTTGCCCTCGCCGAAATGATGTCCGCGGATCTGGCCCTTCGCATCGACGAAGTAGTGTGCCGGCCAGAACCGGTTGTTGAACGCCTTCCAGATCCTGAGCTCGCTGTCGAGCGCGACCGGATGACGGATGTCGAACTTCTTCACGGCCGCCAGCACGTTGCCGGTGTCCTTTTCGAACGCGAACTCCGGCGAGTGCACGCCCACGATCACGAGGCCCGAGTCCTTGTAGTGGCGGTACCAGGCGTTCACGTACGGCATCGTGCGCAGGCAATTGATGCAGGAGTAGGCCCAGAAGTCGACCAGCACCACCTTGCCGCGCAGGCCCTCGGTAGTTAGTGGCGGGCTGTTGAGCCAGCCCGTGGCGCCGGTGAGCGGCGGCATGGGACCTTCGGTCTTCGATGCGCCTTCCGCGCCCTGCGCCGACATCATCATCGCGCCGCCGGCCGGCGCGGGAGTTTCGGCCGCGCGCATCGCGGTCGGCGCCATGGCCGGCGCCGCGGCGGGCGCCGACTTCTCTCCCCGCACCGTGACGGGCGTCGCCGCGTAAAGCGCGGGGAACAAGCGCTCGAAATTGCGCAGCTTCGGCAGGTCGTGGATCGCGATGTAGGGCTGTCGCGGGTTGTTGATCATGTAGTCCTGGTGATAGGCCTCGGCCTCGTAGAAGGCCTTGAGCGGATCGATCTTCGTGACGATGCGCTTCGGAAACACGCCCGCGGCGTCGAGCTGCTTCACGTACTCGGCGGCGATTCTTCGCTGGCCCTCGTTCGCGTAGAAGATCGCCGAACGATATTGCGTTCCCACGTCGGGGCCCTGCCGGTTGAGCTGCGTCGGATCGTGCACGACCGAGAAGAACACCTGCAGGATCTGGCCGTACGTGACCTGCGCGGGATCGAAGACGATGCGCACGGCCTCGGCATGGCCGGTGTCTCCGCGGGTCGTGGCTTCGTAATTCGCGGTCTGCTTCGAGCCGCCCGAGTAGCCGGACCACACACTCTTCACGCCCTTCACGTGCTGGTACACGCCCTGAACGCCCCAGAAGCAGCCGCCCGCGAGCACCGCGGTCTCGAGCGGACCGGACTGGGCGCGGTCATCCACCGCCGGCGCGGGAACCCGCACCGCCTTCTCCGCCGCGAAAGTCGACACGCTCGCGAGCAGCGCGAGCACGGACAGCACCAGGGCCTTCGAATACGGCATGCATCCTCCTCGGGAAGTCTCTACGCAGGAGACCTGCCATGGGGCTGCATTATTGCGGAGGAAGGGGCATCCCTGCCCGGGGCTTCCTTCCCTGGCGAACGGGCGTAACGGATGGGCGACGCGGGCGGCTCGACGCCCGCGCCGCCGGTTGCCTCTTAGAACGTTCCGGTTTGCGTCCGCGCCACGCCGCCCGTGGTGTAGGCAACGGTCCACGTGTCGCCCGAGGTCGGATGCGCCGTGCCCGTGCCGCCGAGCTGCGCCGCGAACGTGCGCATCGTCGATGCGTTCAGCGTCTGGCCCGCGGCCAGGGTCCACGTGTACGTCACCGCCGACGCCGTGCTCGAGTTGCTCTGGGTGATCTGCCCGCCCACGGTGTTGTACTGGCCGCTGTGGCTCACACCGGTCGTGCGCTGCACGACCACCGTCACCGTGAGCGCGGTGATCGGCGCGGAGTTGCCGAGGCGCACCTGCAGCTCGTTGTACCAGGGACTAGCGCTGGCGACGGCGCTCGTGACGGTCACGCCGTCTCCGCCGGACGCCGAGGGCGTCGCGCTCACCTGCGTCGACACGCCGCTCTCGCCGCTCGCGTTCACCGCGGTCACGACGTAGTAGTAAGTCGTGCCATTCGTGAGGCCTGTGTTGACGAAGGAAGTCCCGGACACGTTGGTGGCCACGTTCGTGTACGGACCGCCATTCGTCGTCGAGCGCTTGACGTTGTAGCCGGTCGCCCCGGAGGCCGCGGTCCAGCCCAGGCTGACCTGCGCATTACCCGGCGTCGCGCCGAGATTCGTCGGCGCTGGCGGAACCGCGCCCGGCACGATCTGCAGGAACGCGCTCGCGAGGTTCGCCGAGGTCTGCGCATAGACGCGGTTCGCCGTCGCGCTCGCCTGCGGAACGACCTGGTTCTGCGAGTTGAGCACACCGATGCGCACCGCGCCGTTCAACGCGTTGACCGCATTGGCCAGCGTCACCGGCCACTGTGTCGCGCCGGTGTTCGCCGACGTGATCGTGATGGGTGTCGACGGCCAGAACGCATCCTGGCCCGTGCTCGAAACGGTGCGCACGTTCACGCGATCGCCCACGACGAGCGTGCGCGGATCGACCGTGAGCGCGCCGAGATCGAACCACGGGTTGGACACGGCCGGCTGATGCAGGATCGAGCGCGTCTCCGTATCCGAGGCATTGCCACTGGTCACGAGCAACCTCACGGTGACGTTACCCGATGCCTGCGGCGTACCGAGGTTCAGCGTCGCCTGCGCGCCGGTCGGATTGGTGATCGAGTACAGCGATGGATTCTCCGATTCCACGCTCCACGAGTACGAGAGATTGCTGCCCACCGACGTGCGGCCGTCGAGCGCGATCGAACCCGGGCCGGTGAACGTGCTGACGTTCGGATTCAGCGCGATGTTGGCCGTGACCGTCGGCTGCGGCGTGCCCGAGAACTGCGCGTCGACGCAGCCGTGGAAACGCTCGTACGTGAAGTGATTGCGGCCCCACTCGCCGTAGATCACGTGGCGTCCGGTGCGCGACGGTATCGTGCAGCGCGTCGTGAACGACTGGTTGGCCTTGTTCGGAATCACGTCGGGATTCGCGTTCGGATTCGCATCGCTGTAGTTGAGCGAACAGAACGGCAGCTCCTCGAAGTCGTTGAACGACAGCGCCCGTCCGGTCTGCCACACGAAGTCGGGCTTCGTGATCCAGTACTTGAATTCCTGCGTGTCGTCGAAGTGCGGACCCCAGGAGATGTTCCAGGTGAACGTACGTTGCCCGGACGTCATCGGCACCGTGGGCCAGTCGATGGGCTGGTCCCACACGGTCGCCGCGCCATTCCACGTTTCGGAATTGAATCCGCACACGTTGGCGCGCGGACCCACGCCCGCGCGGCCCGTGGTGTGCGTGAGCACGCTCATGAAACTGTAACCGGCTTCGAATGGAATGCCCGGCGCGCTGAACGCGTTGCCGCACACCGGATACTGCGCGGTGCCATTGGCCACCTGATCCGGCTTGGTGATGGCGCCGCAGAACCAGTTGCGCGCGGGTGGATCCTGGATCAGTCCATGCGAGAGCGCCGTCATGGGCAGAAACGCAAGGACGCAGGCAATCGAACGAAATGCGCCGATTCTCATAAATACTCCCTTATCCAAGGAATCCGCGAAGTGAAGTGACCGCGCAGCGTTACGCGGACGAACGCATGTTAGGCACGCGAAAAGCGGCAAATCACTCTCGGTTTTCCACCGGACAACGTTGTCAGCGCGCATTCGGCGCGAGCGCGCGTCCTGCTGAAGAAATCGACGGCAACGCGCAACGGGTTCTTCCGCGCGGGACACGTGCGGCGCAACGGGGACAGCCGATCCGGGACATGCGGGACAATGCACCGCAGCGCGGCGCCCTAGCTACCGAGGCTACAGTTCGATGTCGGTGGCGAGCACGACCACGCCGCGCGCCGGCATGCGGAAGAACTCCGCCGCCTGCGCGCTGCGGCGCTGCAAGTAGGCGAATGCGCGCGACTTCAGGCCCGCGATGCCAGGCCGTGGCCGCGCACGCACCAGGTGCCATCCGAGGAAGAACGACGAGTCCCCTGAGAACACGTCGAGCCCCTGGCGACGCGCGGCGCGCAGCGCTTCGCCTATATCCGGGGTTTCCATGAAACCAAACCGCGCACGCATGTCGTACACGCCGGGATGCAGCTCGGTGAAGGCCACTCGGGTCGCGGCATCCGCGCGAGGCTGGCGCTGGAATTCGAGATGCAGGATCACGATCCGGTCGTGGCACACCTTGTTGTGCTCGAGATTGCGCAGCAGCGCGGTGGGCACGAAGCCGGATTGGCTGACGAGGAAGACGGCGGTACCCGGGACCCGCGTGGCCACCCCCGACAGCAGTTCGGGCAGTTTCGCGATGGGCACCGCGCGCAGCTCGAGCTCGGATCGCAGCGCCTGGCGGCCATCTCGCCAGGTCACGAAGATCGCGAACATGGTTGCCGCGATCGCGAGCGGCACCCATCCGCCATCGTCGATCTTGGTGAAGTTTCCCATCACGAACGCAAGATCGACGAGCAGCAGAGATCCGAACAGCGCGCCGGTGCGTTGCCACGACCATTTCCAGATCGCACGGGCGACCAGCGCGCCCAACAAAGTGGTGATCAACATCGTGCCGACCACGGAGGCGCCATATGCCGCCGACAACGCGCTCGAGCTGCCGAACCCGATGACGAACATCACCACCGCGACGAACATGAACAGGTTCGCCGCCGGCACGTAGATCTGCCCGACCGTCGTGGCGCTCGTCTGCAACACCCGCACGCGTGGCAACAGGTCGAGCTGCACTGCCTCCCGTGTCACCGAGAACGCGCCGGAGATCGTCGCCTGCGACGCGATGACCGTCGCGGCGGTCGCCAGCAGCACGAGCGCCGGCAACAATCCGGGCGGCGCGAGCCCATAGAACGGATGGGCGATCGCGTGGCCGGACGACAGCAGCAGCGCACCCTGGCCGAAGTAGTTGATCACGAGCGCGGGCCACACGAGCACCAGCCACGCGAGACGCACGGGACGTTTGCCGAAATGGCCCATGTCGGCGTACAGCGCTTCGGCTCCCGTCACGGCGAGGAACACCGCGCCCACGATGACGAGCGAAAGACCGGGATGCGTCGCGAACAGCTTCAACGCGTACCAGGGATTCAGCGCCGCGAGCACGCGCGGAGCGTGGACGATCTCGATACCACCCAGCACGGCCAACGTCGCGAACCACAGGATCATCACCGGCCCGAACAGGCGTCCAACGCGCTCGGTGCCGCGACGCTGGATCGCGAACAACACCGCGATCACGGCCAGCGTCACTGGTAACACTGCGTTGCGGAATTGCGGATCCAGGATTTCGAGACCCTCGACCGCCGACAACACCGAGATGGCGGGCGTGATCAACGCGTCGCAATAGAAGAGCGCCGCCCCCAGCACGCCCAGCGCGACCGCGCGCCGCACCCACGGCTCGGCGCTGCCGAAGTGCCTCTGGACAAGCGCGACCAGCGACAGGATGCCGCCCTCGCCCTCGTTGTCGGCGCGCATGATCACGGCGAGATATTTGACGCTCACGACAATGGCGAGCGTCCAGAAGATGAGCGACAGCAGTCCTAACACCGTCGCCTCGTCGCCGGGGTGATAGTCCGCGGCACCCAGCGATTCCTTGAATGCATAGAGAGGACTCGTTCCGATGTCACCGAACACGACGCCGATGGCGCCGATGAACGCGGGTCCCAAAGCCTGCTGAGCCTTCATGAAGGCGCGCATTCTAAGCCCGCGCGAGGGCGGTTTCGGGCCGTGTCGACCTCGGCCCGCGTATGCCCATGGATTGCCGCGGAACTTAGCTAGTCGGACGACGCCGATGCGCGCCGCCACTTGCATTTTCTGAAATTCGCGAGATCGCCCCCGCGAGTCGATCGCCGTGCAGCTTTACCACGGTTTTCGGTACTCTGCGGCCATGCTCGAGGAGTTGCACGACACGCCGCTGATCGCGATGCTGGCCATCGCATTCGTGCTCGCATTGCTGTTCGGATTGCTGGCGAGCGCGCTCAAGGTGTCGCCCATCGTGGGCTACCTGGTCGCCGGCATCGCCGTCGGGCCTTTCACCCCCGGCTTCGTGGCCGATCCGCGCATTGCGAGCCAGCTCGCGGAAATCGGCGTGATCCTGCTGATGTTCGGCGTCGGCCTGCACTTCTCTATCAAGGATCTCAGGGCGGTCAGATTGATAGCCCTGCCCGGCGCCGTCGCACAGATCGTGACCGCCACGGCCATCGGGGCGGGGATCGCCCACCTCTGGGGATGGTCGTTCGGCCAGGGACTGGTCTTCGGACTCTCGCTCTCGGTGGCCAGCACCGTCGTGCTTCTACGCGCGCTCGAGGAACGCAACGCGCTTCAGTCCTCGGAAGGCAAGATCGCGGTCGGCTGGCTGATCGTCGAAGACCTCGCGATGGTGCTGGCGTTGGTCCTCCTGCCCGCGCTGGCTCCCGCGCTCGGCGGCGATACCTCGGGCATCCGGGTTCCGGTGACCGCCTCGTCCACCTGGCTCACCCTCGTGCTCACGATGTTCAAGGTCACGGTGTTCGTGGTGCTGGCGCTCGTGGTCGGCACCCGGGTCTTGCCGTGGCTGCTGATGCGCGTCACGCATACCGGATCGCGCGAGCTGTTCACGCTGTGCGTGCTCGCGATCGCGCTCGGCATTGCATACGGCTCGTCGGCCGCGTTCGGCGTGTCGTTCGCGCTGGGCGCGTTCTTCGCGGGCGTCATCCTTTCCGAGTCCGAACTCTCCCACCAGGCCGGTAACGATTCGCTACCACTCAAGGACGCGTTCGCGGTGCTGTTCTTCGTGTCGGTGGGCATGTTGTTCGACCCGGGCATCATGATCCGCGAACCGCTCGCGGTGCTCGCGGTCCTGGCCGTGATCATGGTGGGCAAGTCGCTCGCGGCATTCCTGATCGTGCTGGCGTTCCGCCATCCGCTGCGCACCGCGCTCACCGTTTCGGCGAGCCTGGCGCAGATCGGCGAGTTCTCGTTCATCCTCGTGGGACTCGGCATGACGCTCGGACTGCTGCCGCCCGAAGGCCGTGACCTCATCCTGGCCGGCGCGTTGCTGTCGATCGCGCTCAACCCGATAACGTTCGCCGGCATCGCGCCCATGACGCGGTTCTTTCATTCCTATCCACGGCTGCTCGCGTTGCTCGAACGGCGCGGCGCCGAGCGGCACCGCACACCCGTGGCAAACGCGTTCGCGCTGCGCGACCACGCGATCGTCGTCGGCTACGGCCGCGTCGGCGGCGCGATCGGTCCTGTGCTGCACGAGCAGGGATTGCCGTTCGCGGTGATCGAACGCGACCACATCATGCTCGCCACCGCGCAGTCGCAGTCCGTGCCCACCGTGGAAGGCGACGCCTCCTCGCCCGCCATCCTGCGCGCGGCGGGCATCGCGCACGCACGCCTGCTCGTGGTCGCGACGCCGGACAGTTTCCAGGCACGCCGCATCGTCGAGGTCGCGCGCGCGCTCAATCCCACCGTCGACATCGTCGTGCGCACGCACAAGGAAAGCGAGTTCGAGAAGCTCGAGCAACTCGGTGTCGGGCGTGTCGTGATGGGCGAACGCGAGCTCGCGCGCGGGATGCTCGAATATTCGCTGCGCAGCCTGGGCGTGCCGCCCGAGCGGGCGCGCGCAGTCGCGGGGCGCGATACGCAGGTCAACCCGGAAGGTACCTAGTGTTCGCCGCGGTAGTTCGAACGAAGGGGTAGTCCACCATGCTGATCAGCTGCGTTGCATACAAGGACGGCAAGAAGCTCGCCGACATCCCCGTCGAGCAAATCCGCGACTACGTGAATCAGCCGGGCATCCTGGTCTGGGTCGCGTTGCGCGATCCGGACGCCGACACGCTCGCGCACATGCAGGCGCAGTTCGGACTGCACTCTCTCGCCGTCGAGGATGCGCGCCATGGACATCAGCGTCCCAAGATCGAGGACTACGGCGATTCGCTGTTCGCCGTGTTGCACGTGGTCGAGCCCGGCGAGGACGAGTTCCGCACGGGAGAAGTCGCCGTATTCGCCGGCCGCAACTACATCCTGACCGTGCGCAGCCAGGCCGAGCGCGGTTTCCAGGACGTGCGCGCGCGCTGCGAGCGCGAGCCCGAACTACTGCGCATCGGTTCGGGGTTCGTGCTGTACGCGCTCATCGACGCGATCGTCGACCGCTACTTCCCGCTGCTCGATTCGCTCGAGGAGGAACTCGACCGGGTCGAGGAGCGCCTGTTCGTCGCCGACAGCTCGCCACGCGCGAATATCCAGGCGCTCTACGAGCTCAAGAACCGGCTGACGACGGTCAAACACGCGGTGGGTCCGCTGCTCGAGGCCATCTCGACCCTGTCGGGCGCGCGAGTGCCGGCGCTGTGCGCGGACCTGCGTGAATACTTCCGCGATATCTACGACCACCTGCTGCGCCTCAACACCGCGATCGAGTCCATCCGCGATTCGGTCGTCACCGCGATCTCGGTGAACCTCTCGATGGTTTCGCTGCAGGAGAACGAAACCATGAAACGCCTGGCGGCCTACGCCGCCCTGATCGGCGTGCCCACCCTGATCGCCGGCATCTACGGCATGAACTTCCAGCACATGCCGGAGCTCTCGTGGAAGTACGGCTACCTCGCGGCCATCGCCGCGATGGTGGGTGTGGACCTGTACATCTTCTTCCGGCTGCGCAAGGCCGGATGGTTGTGAGGGCGTAATAGATATACTGCGTGCGATGTTGTCCCCCGCGGAATCCGAAGCCCTCTCGCTGAGCCTGTCCGTCGCGGCCCGCAGCGTCGCCTTCAACCTGCCGTTCGCGGTGCTGGTCGCCTGGCTGCTGACCCGCACGCGTTTCGCCGGCCGCACCTTGTTCGACGCCTTCGTGCACCTGCCGCTGGTGCTGCCGCCCGTGGTGGTGGGCTATCTATTGCTGGTGTTGTTCGGCGTGCGCGGGCCGATCGGCGGATGGCTGCACGAGAACTTCGGCATCCAGCTCGCCTTCACCGGCACCGGCGCCGCGCTCGCGACGGCGGTGATGTCCTTTCCGCTCGTGGTGCGCTCGATCCGCATTTCGCTCGAGACCGTCGATCGGGGACTCGAGGATGCCGCGCGCACGCTCGGGGCGGGCCCGATCGACCGGTTCTTCTCCGTCACGCTGCCGCTGATCGCGCCCGGTATCCTCGCGGGCGCCATCATCGCGTTCGCCGCGGGTCTCGGCGAATTCGGCGCGGTGATCACGTTCGCGTCCAATATCCCGGGTGAAACGCGCACCCTGCCGCTCGCGCTGTACACCGCGTTGCAGACACCGGACGGCGACGCGCTCGCGGCGCGGCTCGCGCTCATCTCGTTCACGCTCGGACTCGCGGGACTGCTCGCCTCGGAGTTCATCGCGCGGCGGCTGCGCCTGCGGCTCGGGCGCGCCTGATGCTCGCGGTCCAGCTCGAAAAACGGCGCGGAGATTTCCGGCTGAACGTCGAATTCGACGCGCCGATGCCAGGCGTCACCGCTCTGTTCGGACGCTCCGGGTGCGGCAAGTCGACGGTGATCTCATTGATTGCCGGATTACTCGCGCCCGATGCGGGACGCGTGCAGGTCGGCGACGACGTCCTGCTCGACACGGTGCGCGGAATCGACGTCGACGCGCGTCATCGCCGTGTCGGCGTCGTGTTCCAGGAAGCCCGGCTGTTTCCGCACCTCGACGTGCGCGGCAATCTCGAATACGGAATGAAACGGGTGCCGCGCGCCGCGCCGCGCCATATCCGGTTCGATGACGTGGTCCAACTACTCGGGCTCGACACGTTGCTCGCGCGCCGCGCGCATGAGCTGTCCGGTGGCGAGAAGCAGCGGGTATCGCTCGGCCGCGCGCTGCTGAGTCAGCCGCGGCTGTTATTGCTCGACGAACCGCTGGCGTCCCTCGACGCCGCGCGGCGCGAAGAGGTTCTGCCATGGCTCGAACGGCTGCGCGATGGTTTCGCCGTACCGATCGTCTACGTGAGCCATGAGTTCGATGAGGTCCTGCGGCTCGCGACCCGCGTCGTACTGCTCGAGGACGGGCGCGCCGTGACGCACGGCGACCTCGCGACGGTGAGCCGCGACCCGGTGCTGCGCGCCATCGTGGGACCGGACGCGGTCGGCGCGGTGGTGGCCGGCGTCGTCGAAAAAATCAACGGCGGCGGCCTCGCGCAGATCCGGATCGGCGATGCGTTGCTCAACGTCGAACATGAAGCGGCCGTGGTCGGTCAGCGGATCCAGATCCAGGTCCTGGCGCGCGACGTCATGCTCGCGACCGAATCGCCGAGAGGGCTGTCGGTGCGCAACGCGGTGGCCGCGCGCGTCGTATCGGTCACGCCGGACGTCGGCCGCGCCGTGCTCGTCGAGCTCGATATCGGCCACGCGGCGACGCTGCTCGCCCGCATCACCGCCGGCGCGGCGCAGGAACTCGGGATCGCGGCGGACATGCAGGTCTGGGCGCTCATAAAGGCGGTCTCCCTGCGCGGGCACGTGTTCAACGTGCCAGCGCATTGACGACGGGAAGGAACTCGATGGTGGCCGCGAGCGCCGCCACCACGCCGAAAGCCGCCAGCGCGAAACTGGCGTTTCTAACTATCTTCTCGATGCACATGTCGGTTACTCCGAAAGAGTGAAGAACATGTGCGGATGCTGCGCGCCGCCGCGCGAATCAACAAACGGCGTGCGTGAATCCGGTATCAGGAAAACTTAAGGACTTCAGGCGCTCTTCTTGTCCTTGACCTGGCCCTTGATCGGGCCCGCCTTCTTCTCGAACAGCGAATGCGGCTTCGGGAAGGATTTCGCCATGTCGAAGATCCAGTCGCGGAAACGGCGCACCTTGGGCATGACGAGGTAGGGCTCGGGGCACACGAAGAAGTAGGAGAAGCGGAACGGCAGCATCGCGTCGCCGGCCAGCACCACGCGCCCCTGCTCCAGGGCGCGCTGCACCAGCGACCAACGGGCGAGCGCGAAGCCGATACCCTCCTCCGCCGCCGCGATGACGCCGGCCGAGTCGTCGATGAGGGGGGCGCGCGCCAGCCAGCTACCTTCCTGGCCCTTCTCGATCCAGGCCTGCCAGGGTTCGTCGTCACTGCCCAGCAGCGGAAAATTCTGCAGGTCCTGGCCGCGGGGAACGGGCCCGTACTTCGCGAGCAAGGCCGGAGAGGCGATCGGGATGACCCATTCGTCGAGCAGCTTTTCGACGTAAAGGCCGGACCAGCGACCCAGGCCCATGCGGATGGCCACGTGCATTTCGGAGCGCGAGAAATCGACCGGATCCCGGCCGGTATGGAAGCGCAATTCCACGCCCGTATCGAGCGCGTTGAAGCTGCCGATGCGGGGCAGCAGCCAGCGCTGCAGGAACGAAGACAACAATGTGACCTGCAGCGGACCTTCGGCGCGGTGTTGCTTGAGGTGCTGCATCGAGGTCTCGAGCTCGTCGAGGCCGCGGCGTACGCCGGGCAGCAATTGCTGGCCCTCGGCCGTGAGTTCGATGCGGCGGCCCGCGCGCTTGAAGAGCTGCACCTGCAGATAGTCCTCGAGCGACTTGACCTGCTGGCTGACCGCCGCGGGCGTCACGTGCAACGCCTCGGCGGCATCGGCAAACGACAGGCGGGAGGCCACCGCCTCGAATACGCGCAGTGCGTTCAATGGCAGCCGGGCATAAGCGGTCGACACGTCAGATTTCCTTATGGGCGCTTCAGATAGCGCGTTTGTTCGCCCGGGCACTCTAGCTCAGATTGTGCGCATGGCAACTTCGCCGATGGAGACATCTATATGAGCACCCGCAACTGCATTCCCGGCACCGTCGAGGCCCATCTCGGGGCGAGACTGTCGCCGTTTGCCGGCAGCCCGCTACCCCTGGAGGACCTGGACGTCGAGGCGTCCCTGAACCTTTCTTCGAAAGAGGCCGCGAACGATGATCGCCATCTGCGCCTGTCGCTGGTCAACGATCTCAAACTACTGTTCGCCGCGCTCGGCGCGGGCGGCAGCGTCGTACCGCTGGGCGACAACAGCCGCACGGCGCGATTGCTCGCGAATTACGCGGAATCGCTCCGGGACTGGTGAAGGAAGACGGTGCCTGGCACGGAAAATCCGGGATAAGCGGAGACGCGGTCGGGCCTTGTTCGGACATCGCGCCGCTTATCCCGGATTTTCCGTGCCAGGCACCGTCTTCGTTCGCGTAACCACCTCGTCACCGCCACTCGACTGACCCCGTAACCCCCTCCTTTCTACGCTCTCCTGGCCTTGTGGCACACACGAAACCAGGAGAACGAGAGTGAAAATCAGACGAGCGGCAGCGCAAGCCTCCATTGCGGCGCTGCTGCCTTTTGCGGGAGTCGCGCTGGCGCAGGCGCAGGACGCCTCAACCGCCGATAACGACCTGCGACGCGAAATCGAAGATCAGAAGCAGCGCCTCGCGATCCTCGAGCGCAAGCTCGAGCTCAGCGAGGAAGCCGCAAAGTCTGCCGCGAGCAGCGCGCCGAAGATCACCGCCAACGCCACACAGTTCCGGATCGGCTCGGCCGACGGCGCAAACTTCGTGCGCTTCCGCGGCACGCTGCATGCCGACTATCGCGCCTACGGCGGCGATTCGGTGCCGGAGACGGCCGATACGTTCCTCCTGCGCCGCGTTCGTCCGACCTTCGAGGGCACGTTCGGCAACATCTACGACTTCCGCTTCACGCCGGACTTCGGCGGCGGCCGCAGCGTCATCATCGACGCGTACGTGGCCGCGCGCTTCAATCCCGCGGCCGTCGTCACGGTGGGCAAGTTCAAGCCGCCCGTCGGTCTCGAGCGCCTGCAGAGCGGCGCGGACCTGCGGTTCATCGAGCGCGGCCTGCCGACGAGCCTCGTACCCAACCGCGATATCGGCATCCAGCTCTCGGGCGACATCGCCGACAGCGCGTTCAGTTACCAGATCGGATACTTCAATGGCGTCACGGATGGCGGCAGCAGCGAAGGCTTGCCGAGTCCGGATGTCGAACACGACACCGGCGGAGACTTCGCCGCGCGCGTGTTCTTCCAGCCCTTCCTGAACTCCGACAACTTCGGCGCGCGCGGCCTGGGCTTCGGCCTCGGCGCCACCTGGCAGGACGTGGCCGGCAGCGCCAGCACGACCTATCTAGCGGCGTACCGGTCGCCCGGCCAGCAAAGCATCTTCAGCTATCGGTCGAACAGCGCCGCGGCGGGAGCGCCCAACAACGCGACCTACGCCAACGGCGAACGGCTGCGCCTGGCTCCGCAGCTCTACTACTCGTACAACCAGTTCAGCCTGCTGGGTGAATGGACCCAGGTGGAACAGGACGTCTCGCGCAACGTCGCCGGATCGGTTCGCTCGGACACGTTGACCAACACCGCGTGGCAGGCGCAATTCGCGTGGTTCCTGACGGGTGAAGACCAGGCGTTCCGCGGCTTCAAGCCCAAGAGCACCTTCCGTCCCGGCAAGGATGGCAGCGGCGCGTTCGAACTGGTCGCGCGTTACCACGTGCTCGACGTCGACAACGACGCCTTCACCGGCGGCGCGGCTTCCTTTGCGAATACGCTGACGGCGGTGAGCAAGGCGACGGCCTATGGTGTCGGCCTCAACTGGTATCCGTGGAACACCGTGAAGCTGTCGATCAACTACGAACTGACCGAGTTCGAGGGCGGCGCCGCGACCGGCAACCGCGCCGACGAACAGGCGTTGCTCTCGCGCTTCGCCATCAACTTCTGAGCATTGGAGACCAAGGACATGAATAAACCGAACTGGAATCGCCGGCTGCTGCTTGCCATCGCAAGCGCGGTATTCATCGGCGGCGCGGGCACCGCCGCGCAGGCCGCCGACGTCACGCTGCTCAACGTGTCGTACGACCCGACGCGCGAGCTGTACGTCGACTACAACAAGGCGTTCGCCGAGTACTGGAAGAAGAAGACCGGCGACAACGTGACCATCCGGCAGTCGCACGGCGGCTCGGGCCGCCAGGCGCGCTCGGTGATCGACGGACTCGCGGCCGACGTCGTGACGCTCGCGCTCGCGGGCGACATCGACGCGATCGCCGAGAACGGAAAGCTGTTGCCCCTGAACTGGGAAGAGCGTCTGCCGAACAACTCGGCGCCCTACACATCCACCATTGTTTTTCTGGTCCGCAAGGGCAACCCGAAGAACATCAAGGACTGGGGCGACCTCGTGAAGCCGGGCGTCAGCGTGATCACGCCGAATCCGAAAACCTCGGGCGGCGCGCGCTGGAACTACGTCGCGGGCTGGGCGTGGGCGCTCAAGCAGCCGGGAGGCAACGAGGCCACGGCGAAGGATTACGTGCGCAAACTGTTCAAGAACGTGCCGGTGCTCGACACGGGTGCGCGCGGCGCGCTCACGACCTTCGCCCAGCGCAACATCGGCGACGTGTTCATCTCGTGGGAAAACGAAGCCTGGCTCGCGACCAAGGAGCTCGGCGTCGGAAAGTTCGAGATCGTGATCCCGTCGATCAGCATCCTCGCCGAGCCTTCGGTGGCGGTGGTCGACAAGGTGGTCCTGCGCCGCGGCACGCGCACGGTGGCCGAGGAATACCTCAAGTACCTGTACACGCCGGAAGGCCAGGAGATCGCGGCGCGCAACTACTACCGCCCGCGCGATCCGCAGGTGGCCGCGAAACACCAGGAGCTGTTCCCGAAGCTCGAGCTCGTGACCATCAAGGACTTCGGCGGCTGGGCCAAGGCGCAGAAGGAACACTTCGGTGATGGCGGAGTATTCGACCAGATCTACGCGCAGTGATGCCGATCCGGCATGGACGCATGACGAATAGTTAGTGGGTGCGCGGCAGGATGCCGCGTACTCTCCGGAAGACGGTGCCTGGCACGGAAAATCCGGGATTAGCGACGTGATGTCCGCGCCAGGCTCGATATCGTCTCCGCTTATCCCGGATTTTCCGTGCCAGGCACCATCTTCTCAGGCACCGGGCGGTCCACCTCGACGGTGACGTGGACGAGTTCGTCGTGCACGGACAGGGCGCGGCGGAAGTATTCACCGGTCTCCGAAGTCGGGGTGGTCACGGTGACGACCACGGCGTACTGCGCGCGGCCGACGCGCCAGACGTGCAGATCGGTGATTCGCGCGGGTATCGCTCCCTTCTCGATCACATCGCGGATCTCGGCCACGACGGGCGCATCCATTTCGGCGTCGAGCAGGATACGACCCGAGTCGCGCAGCAGGCCCCAGGCCCACGCGGACACCAGCGCCGCGCCGACGAGTCCCATCACCGGATCGAGCCAGGCGGCGCCGAAATAGAGCCCGCCCGCGAGCGCGATCAGCGCGAGCACCGACGTCGCCGCGTCGGCGAGCACGTGCATGTAGGCCGAGCGAACGTTGAGGTCCACGTGTGCATGCGAACCGTCGTGCGCGTGTTCATGATCATGCCCATGGTCGTGTGAATGCCCGTGGCTGTCCTTCAGCCACCACGCGCACACGAGATTGACCGCGAGTCCGACCGCCGCGATGACCATGGCCTCGGTGTAATGAATCGTCTGCGGCCGCAGGAGCCGCTCGACGGACTGAAAGACCATGAGCGCCGCGATGCCGAGCAGGAAGATCGCGCTCGTGTATCCGGCCAGCACCTCGACCTTCCACGTGCCGAACGCGTAACGTCGATCACCCGCCTGGTTGCGCGCGAACGAATACGCGAAGGCGGACAGCCCCAGCGCGAGCGCATGGGAGCTCATGTGCCAGCCATCGGCCAGCACGGCCATCGAGTTGTACCACCAGCCGCCCGCGATCTCGACGATCATCATGATGACCGTCAGCCACAACGCGCGGCGGATGCCCCGCTCCGCGAGCGGATTACCCGTGTCGAAGCGTGGTGTCTGGCAGTGGTGCGTATCCGGTGCGGCCTGGGTCTCCACGACGCATAGGGTATCGGATACTCACTCCAGGCCGGAAACCGCGACCTTGGGACGTTTCAGGGCGCGCGAACCTTGATGATGAGCTTGCCGCGCGCGTGGCCCGCGCGGGATTTCTGCCACGCCTTTCCGGCGTCTTCCATCGAAAAGACTTCCTGCACCGGAACCTTGAGCTTGCCGGCGTCGGCGAGCTCGGCGACGCGCTCCAGGATGTCGGCGACGCTCGGGCCGGTTGCACGGTCTGGTCGCCCGCAGCGGATCTTCGCGGCCGCGCAAGCCACGGCATTCGGCGGACCCACGATGGAAACGAGCACGCCGCCCGGCTTGACGACGGCGATCGACCGCATGTTGGTCTCCGCGTTCGCGGTGTTGAGCACGACGTCGATGTCCTTCACCACGTTTTCGAACCTCTGGCTCCGATAGTCGATGACCTGCTCGGCGCCGAGCGAGCGCAGGAAATCGTGATTGTCGGCCGACGCCGTGCCGATGACGTGCGCGCCCGCGGCCTTCGCGATCTGCACGGCCGCCGAGCCCACGCCGCCGGCGGCGCCATGAATGAGCACGGTCTGGCCGCGCGCGATCTTCGCGGTCTCGTGCAGCGAGCGGTACGCGGTTTCCGCGGCGATCGGAATGCCCGCCGCTTCTTCGAACGAAAGCGACTTCGGCTTCCTGCCGAGCAAGGTCACCGGAACGACGGCGTATTCGGCATAACTACCACTGATGCGCGCGAATCCGAGCACGGGATCCCCGACCTTCCATCCGGTCACGCCTTCACCGAGCGTGTCGATGGTTCCGGAAACGTCGGTGCCCGCCACGAGCCCGACGCGCCGGCCCGCGCTCTTCCAGTCCACCGGGTTCACACCGGCGGCGCGCACCTTGACGAGGACCTCGCCGGGACCGGGCCTGGGAACGGGCCGGGTTTCCACGGTAAGCGCGCCGGTCTGCCGGATCTCGACCGCGCGCATTTTTTCCGGCGCCGCCGATACGGCCCCGGTGATAACCATCGTCAGCGCCAGGCCGAGCGGCAAGGGCGAACGCATGCGGTGTCTCCTTATTCCCATAGTGCGCACGTCTTGGTCGCGAATGATCGGAAAAAGTTCTGGAGCCGCGCGCGGCATGACCGGATTCATACCCATCCGAATCGACGGCGTCGCCTCTCATCGCCGATACTGCATCGCACGCCCGGCCCCGGCCAAGGAGCGGCGCAAACCACCCGCCCACAGTGGGCGAACAGGGTGTCGCCCGGCCGCACGACTCGAACCCTCGCGCCAGCTCGCGCAGGCCGACGAGCGGCCAGGGGCCATCGACGCGACGCCGCAGGCTAGCTACCGCCGCGCTCGCCGCGCTTCGATGTGACTCCGTTCGCGGTGATCTGGTCGAAGACTCCGCCGGTCGCGAAGTGCGTCTGTTGCACGACCTTCCAGCCGCCGAAGTGGTCGATGTCGACCAGGTCCAGGTCCGCGAATTGCGCCGCGTATTTCTCCGCCACCGCCTTGTCGCGCGGCCGGTAGTAATTCCGCGCGGCGATCTCCTGTCCCTCGGGCGTGTAGAGAAATTCCAGATAGGCCTGCGCGACGGCGCGCGTTCCACGCCGCAGGACCACGCGATCGACCACGGCCACCGACGGCTCGGCGAGCACGCTGACCGAAGGCACCACGATCTCCAGCTTGTCGCGGCCGATTTCGCGCAGCGCGAGGTGCGCCTCGTTCTCCCAGGAAATCGCGACGTCGCCGATCTCGCGCTGGGCGAACGTCGTCAGCGAACCGCGCGCGCCCGTGTCGAGCACCGGCACGTTGCGATACAGCTTGCGCACGAACTCGCGCGCGGTTTCTTCCGAGCCGCCGGGTTGCGCTTCGGCCCACGCCCACGCGGCGAGGTAGTTCCAGCGCGCGCCACCGGAAGTCTTCGGGTTCGGCGTGACCACCTGCACGTCTTCGCGAATCAGGTCGCCCCAGTCGCGGATGTTCTTTGGATTCCCGGCGCGAACGAGAAAGACGATGGTCGATACATACGGCGCGCTGTTGTGCGGCAAGCGCTCTTCCCAGTTGCGCGGCAGCATCCTGCCACGTTCCGCGATCGCGTCGATGTCGTAGGCCAGCGCAAGCGTCACGACGTCCGCCGGCAGTCCGTCGATGAC
>JAEZCR010000191.1 GCA_023433465.1 Pseudomonadota bacterium
GGCGCGGCGAATCGTCGGGCGGACGGCGCGGGCCGTCGTTGGGCGGTGGGCGCGGATCGTCGCGAGGTCGTCCCCGCGGTTCGCCCGGTGGATTGGGCGGTGAGCGCGGCTCGTTTCCGGGCGGATCGGGCCGACCGGGTTTCGGTCCGCCTGGGCCGCGCGGATCGGGGGCGGGCGGCGCTTCGCGCGGAGTCGGCGTGCTGCCCGGGCCGTGGCCCCCAGGATCGGTGGGGCCGTCGGGGTCGAGTGGCGCGATGGGATCGGGAAGAGGAGTCGGATCGGGCGCGACGGGATCGAGCGCGGATCCAGGCCCGTCGCCGCTCGTGTTCCGGCGCGGATCGGCGAGATCCTTCGTCGAATCGGTCGACGCGCCGGCCGGCCGCTTGGCCTTCGGCGGAGGAATCTTGCGCACGATTTCGTCGGGCAGCGTGGCGTCGGGATTCACGATGATCTGCATCGTGACGTCGGGATCTTCGGGGGCAGCCGCTGCCGGCGTCTGCGCGAGCACGGCGGGAGCGCATAAAGAGGAGACCACGAGAAGCATCAGCCGTCGTGCGGCGCCGTTGTTGTTCTCACTACCACCCATGGTCCGATGATCGCCTCACCGTGGGCGGGGCGCTGTCGTCCGAGAGCGAAACCGGTGGTAGGCGTAAGGGCAGGAGGGAGGACAGACTGTCGTCAGGGCAGGGAGTCGATCAGCGCGCGTGCCGCCAGCGGATTGCGGACTTTCGCGCCGCTGATGAAATAGAAGAATACGTCGCCCGCGCGCGCGAGCTTCGTGGCGTGATCCCGCCAGCGTTTGAGGGCCGCGGGTGCGTATCCCTTCGGCGCGCTTTCCTTCGTGCCCATGACGCGCAGGTAACTGAAACGCGCGGTGCGCGCCTGGATGCGGGGGTATTCAGAATCGCCGGCTTCGACGACGGCGACTTCGTGTCTGCTTGCGAGCGCGATCAGCTCGTCGTTGTCGAAACTTTCGTGACGCACTTCGAGTGTGTGGCGCAGAGCCCGGCTGCCGAGCTTTCGCGGGAGTAGTTCGAGAAATGCCGCCAGGTCCTTCGCGTCGAACTTCATTTCCGGCGGAAGCTGCCAGTTGATGGGTCCGAGTTTGTCGCCGAGCTCGAGGATCCCGCTTGCCAGGAATCGTTCGACGCTCGAGGCGCTTTCCGCGAGCTTCTTGCGGTTCGTCACGAATCTCGGCGCCTTGAGACTGAAGACGAAGCCGTCAGGGGTTTCGTCGCCCCACTTCCGATACGTGGCAGGCTTTTGCAGGCGATAGAAAGTCGAATTGATCTCGATGGACCTGAGCTGCCGGCTTGCGTAGTGCAGCTCCTGCGATTGCGTCAGGCCCTTTGGATAGAAGCTCCCGCGCCAGGGCGCGAAGTTCCAGCCCCCGACACCCACATAGATCCTGCCTGCCATGTGGTGAGCCTAAATGGGGTCAGACCCCGATTCCTAGCAAATGGGGTCTGACCCCATTTTCGGCGCGGGCCTACAGGCGCGCGCGGTGCGCTCGCCCATACTCGTGCGTACTCGTGAACACCTTTCAGCGCTGCGCGTTGCTGGCCGCAAGTCTTGCCGTTCTGGGCGGCTGTGCGTCGATGCGCCCGTTGCCCAAACCACCCAGTCCCCAGCCCACCGACGCCATCGCGCCGTTGTCGATGATCGGTCCGGATGGCCGCATCGATCCCGCGACGCGCGCTCGCGTGTCCGCAAGGCTCATGGAGCTCGGCGAGGACAACCTGCTCGCGCAGACATTGCTGGCCATGGAGGCCGCGGGTGGCGGACCGCTGATCGCGCGCAACCAGGCGCGATTGCTGGTGGATGGCCCAAGAACCTACGAAGCGATGTTCTCCGCGATTTCGGCCGCGCGCGAGAGCGTCAACATCGAGATGTACATCTTCGATGAGGCGCAGCACGAGGGGCGGAAGCTTTCGGATTTGCTGGCCGAAGTGGTTGCAAAGGGTGTTGCAGTCAACGTGATCTACGACAGCCTCGGCTCATCCGCCACGCCGGACGAAGTCTGGGAAAAGCTGCGCGGCGTCGGCGTGCGGCTGTGCGAGTTCAATCCCATCAACCCCGCAGACAACCGCACGTCGAAGTACGTGCAGCGCGATCATCGCAAGATCGTCGTGGTGGACGGACGCCACGGTTTCGCCGGCGGTATCAACTTCAGTTCCGCGTATACGAGCGGATCGCGCGGCAGTGTGAAGCGCGATCCGGTCACCGAAGGCTGGCGGGACACGCAGGTGGAGGTGGAAGGCCCCGTGTCGCTCGAACTGCAACGCCTGTTCCTGGAGAGCTGGTCGAAGCAGAAGTGCCCCGAGCCGCAGGCGGCGAACTATCTACCCGAGGCGCGGTCGGCCGGCAGGATGCTGATGCGCGTCGACGCCACGTCGATCGATACCAAACGCAACGAAACTTACGTCAGCGCGCTGTCCGCGCTCACGTTCGCGCGTAAATCTATCGATCTCACGATGGCTTACTTCTCGCCGGACGACCAGGTGGAGGACGCCCTGCTCGACGCCGCGCGCCGCGGCGTGCGCGTGCGCCTGTTGTTGCCGGGCCTCACGGATTTCAGCGGCATCATGCACGCGGGCCGCGCGCACTACACGAAGCTGCTGAAGGGCGGGGTGCAGATCTTCGAGCAGAAAGATGTGCTGCTGCACGCGAAGACGCTGGAGGTCGACGGCATCTGGAGCAGCGTGGGTTCGGCGAATCTCGATTGGCGCAGCTTCGCCAACAACGACGAGCTCAACATCGTGATCATCGATGAGGGCTTCGCGCGCGAGATGTTGGAGATGTTCGAATCGGATCTCGCCGCCGCGGTGCCGATCTCGCTGGATGAGTGGAAGAAGCGGCCGTTGAAGGACAAGCTTCTTCAGACGTTCTGGGTAATGTGGGAGAGACTGTTGTAGGTAGTCAGTTCGCGGTCGCCCCGCGGCTGCCGGCTTCGGCGCGTGGCCCTCTCACGACGATGCGCGCCAGATCGCGATCGTCGGGGTCGGTTTCGGTATCGCCTTCTTCGAACAGCGCGATGAATCCGTAGGGATTCTCCGCCGTCGATGGGACGCCGCGCGTCTGCCGGTAGGAATCGAGGCTGTACCGGACCATGAGGGTGCAAGTTCGCTCCGGCTGAAGTTCTCGACCCGTGCAGTCTTCCTTTTCGACTTGTAGTTCGACCCCGCCGATAGTCCACGGTCTGGAAATGGCCAATCGCAACGGGGTCTCGAGAGGATTTCCCACCTCGACGCGCACAAGGCCCCTCGATTCCCGGCCCGCGATTTCAAACTGAGGGAACACTCGGCGATTGGAAAGCTGCGTATCGGTGACCTCGCCGCCGTCGCCAGACAACGTCAAGCGCGAAGGTGCCTCCGATGCTTTCACCCGCAGCGGGATCGGCGCGATCCGCGCCGACAAGGTGCCTTGCGGACGCTCCACCGAACCGGCGATGACGAGCGTTGCTTGACGCTCCAAAGCCCTCTCGTTGGTGGGGTTAAACGTCACCTGCCATTGGCACTCGCTACCTTCCCGCAGGAGTTCACACCCCTCGGCCCGGAAGTCGCGTGCGTTGGGTCCTTCGATGTTCGCGACGAGATTCCAGCGATACGGCCCGGGATTTACCAGTGTGAACGTCTGCGTCATCGAACGGCCAGCGTACGAAAACCTCAGCTCCGGGGGGACCGTGAGAGTGATGTCGTCATTCAATGTGCGAACCGGTGGGGGCTCTGATAACGGATCAGATTGTTGTGGTTGCTGCTGAGCCTGTTGTTGCTCCTCCTCCTGAATCTGTATCGGCGGCGCGGTCGGTCGAGGCGTCGGCCTCTGCGCGACCACATCCGTCGCAGGTGCCGTGAGCGGTTGGGGAAAAACAAACGATCTTTGCCCGCTGCCTTCCGAAGACGGAAGCCTGGCGTAGTAGGGCGTCTGAACGCTGTCAATTACTCGCGTTGGGTTGCGACGCATGTAGCGGTCGATTTCCTGGTAGAGCGATTCCGCCGTGAGATCACCACGCGCGGATGCGAGCGCTTTGAGAAGCGAAACCATGAACGGAGAATTCCCGCCGCGCGCTACATCGATTGGAGGCCCATCGGACGAAGATCCGATCAATTCCTTGCTGCGCCGGCCAATCAAGGTCGTTTGCGAATCAAACTCGGAAGCCAGTGACCGTGATTCGGCCGTATCCGCGATCACGAGAACTGATTCTGCCGGCAAATTCTTGAGCAGTCTGGCGAGCGTCGCGCCGTCGACAACCTCCGTGGGTTTTGCGTCGTAACGGGTAATGTATTGAAACTCTCGGGAATCATTCGACACCGTTGCATATCCGTTCATGTAGAACAGGAAGCGATCCTCCGGATTCAATATCTCTCCAAACCGCTCGAGCGTTTGTGTAAGGCTCGACGCGGAGAGTGAATCTTCGAGAATCAGTGTGACTCCGAAGCCGAATCTTTCCGTCAACATCGCAGCCAATGCCTTGGCGTCCCTGATTGCGTTGGGGATGGGAGACTGGCTTTCCGTGTAGTCGATGCCAACGATCAGCGCAAACGATCTACCCGCCCGCGGCGGCGATGGAAAGCCATCGGGAATCGACCAGATGTCGAGAATGCCCGCCTCTGTCGTCGCAACGAGCCGATTGCCGTCGGGCGAGAACGCGACGCCGGAGTAATCGTTTCGCGGTGCGGGGAACAAACGGCCGAGATTCGCGCCGCTATCCAGATCCATCAAGTCCAGCACCCCTTTCTCGCCGACCGAGCGAAGGGCCGCCAAGAGTGGCTTGCCCTTGCTCGCGGCGAAATCAACAGGCTCTGGACGCTCCTCCGTGATCTCAAAATTCAGGAGACCTTCACGGACTTCGCGAAACAGGTTCTCCGATCGCTCGAATACAAGCAGGCGGTCTTCTGCGTACTTCAGTTTTAACGCAACGAAAGGCAGTTGCTGCGACAGACTCGGTTGTCCACCTGTCAGATCCCATATATCGGTGGCATTGCCCGATGTCACCGCCAACTGATTGCCGTCGCCGCGGATTGCAAAGTTGCTAACTAGCCCCTGCGGGGCCTTGGATCCAATCGATGTGCGAAATCCGCTTTCGAGATTCTCCACGGCGGTACTGGGGTTCGACGCACGCTCCCAATAAGCGAGTAACGTGTCATCTCTCGCAAATTCAAAGCAGACCTGTTCGTGAGTGCATTCGACATCGCGTTCCAGCACGACACGACCGGAGCCGGTTTCGTGCAGTGCCAAATGCTTGTGATCGTTACTGATTATCACGAAGTATCGGCCGGTCGGGCTGAAATTCCCTTCGTCCGCATCATTCAAATCGATTGACAGGACACGACCAGGTTGTCCGTCGGGATACATTTCGAGGATCCCCGTTCCGATCATCTTTTCCAGATCGTCAGTCGACTCTTCGAGCCTGCGCCCGAACATCGAAAGCATCGAACCACTTGCCGTGATCGCGGGCCTTATGGCGATGGTGCTCAACTTACCGTCATGCAGCGGCTTTACCGCGACCGCGATCGCCGCCGACGCGAGCAACGTGAACACCAATGCGATTGCCGGCTGAAACCCCAGCAACGGGCTTCCTCCGCGAAACAACAGCTTGAGCAACGTGCTCGGCGCGGAAAGCGAAAGCTTCCCGACCGAACTACCCGAGATGAAACGCAGGAACACGTAATCACGCAGCGGACTATCCGGCGGCGAGGCATGGATCAATCGCTCGGATGTCCGCCAGATGCGAACACGTTCGAGATACTCCCGCACGCCATTCCCGACTCGCTTCCACCAGGTATCCGCGCGCGGCGCGCCCAGCGCGATGCGCAGCGGTATCTCCTGTCCCTTTTCTCCTGACAGCGACGCCAGCACCTTGTGGAGCAGCGCGCGGGTGGTCGCCTCGTCACTGGCGGACAGGCGCTCGAGCAACGCTTCGCGCAGCCAATTCGGAAAATACGCTTCGCGGAACCAGGCGAGGCGCGCGATGCGCGGCAGCAGTCGTTCCTGGTCGCGGACGTCGGGAACCAACGCAGCGCCCAGGCGCAGCGTGATGCCCCAGTGGATTTCCGGGTAAGCCGCGCACGCCGCGATCCAGGCGAAGCCACGTTCCCCGAAATCTTCGCGAAGCTCGCTACAAAGTCGTTCGATGTCGGCCGAGGAGGGCGAGTCGCGTTCGAGCAAGCGGCGCGAATTCCGCTCGTAGCTTCGCAGTCGCGCGTGTCCGGGATCAGAAAGGAATCGCTCGATCGGCGCGCCGTTGGACACGCCCATCAAGGCGGTCAGGCCCGCGCGCGAGATCGGCAGCACCGTGAATCCACGCCGGTCGAGCGCCCATTCGATCTCGCCCCACTGCTCGAGAGGCTTCGACGTCAGCAGCGTGGGCATCGACCACTGCAGCAGGATTTCCGCGGCCGGTGTCAGCGTGCCCGTGAAAAGGTTGAACAGCCGATCGCCGTCCGAGAACAGCAGCAGTCGATGGTCGGGGCAGCGCGATTGCAATTCCTCGAGTCGCACGGCGGCGGCAGGTGTGGCCGAGGCAGCAGGCGTGCAGAGCGTCGGGTCACCGTGGAAGGAGTAACGCTCGATCAACACGTCGCTGCGCTGCAGGTGCCGCACGATCTCGTCTTCGAGCCGTGCCTGGTGATCGGATTGCGAGTTGACGTCGACGAGCGCGATGTAATCCGGTTCGATGCGCGAGCCGCGCACGGGCGTGAACAGTCCGGCATTGCGCAGCGTCGCGTCGATGGTCGAACGCACGCGTAGCTGATCGGAGACCACCGAGCGGCGTCGGCGCAATTCCTGCGCGAGCCGACGGAGAGGCAGCGCGGCGGTAGGTGGGCTCACGCCGCCGGGTAGATGGACTTCCTTGATCTTGCTGGGAGTGCGGCTGGTCAGGCGCTGCAAGGCCGGTCGCCGCAACAGCGCCCACAACTGCCACAGCCCGAACAGAACGAGGGGAATCGACACCAGCGCGACATCGGGCCAGATGAGGCGATGCCAGAACCACACCGGTGGCAATGCCTCGCTGATGTCTATGACTTGCGGATCTCCTATGCGAACGGGCTCCTCGGACGCCGCGGCCGGAAACTCGATCTGGATCTCCGCGGAGGGTGACTTGGCCGCGCTGGGTGTGAGTTCGATCGCGACTGGAACCGCAGCGGGGAGCCGCGGCCACAGATAGAGGTGCTTGCGAAGGCCTTCGAAATCCTCGCCTGCCGTGACTTCGAAAGTATCGAACCCCTCCTTCGACACTTTGAGTCTGGCCGGCAAGCTGCGGGTCGTCGTCTCGATCCGGAAATTCCCGCTTTCATCGCTCGATCCCTTGCCGCCTTCGAACTCGATCGTCGCGCCCGCAATCGGCTCGAGAGTCTGCGTCGAGACGATCGAGCCAACCACTGCACGCGGCTGCTGCATCTGCCAGAACGCCCATCCGACGATTGCGGCAAGCAGGATCGCGGCGACCGCGGCGAACACATTGCGATGGACGTGCGCAGAACCCAGCTTCGGCGTCGACGCCTGCGACGCATCCGCCTTCGTGGTCGGGGGCACGTCCGGGAATCGGCGCACGATCCACGCATCGAACAACTCGCCGAACCGCCGCTGCTCGGCCACCGAGCTGCAGAAGATCGGCCCTAACAACGTGGCGAGGCGCCGCTTGTCCGTGATCCCGAGCGCCGCCACGTGCAACAGCAACTGCTGCGCGGAGAAATACTGGTGCGTCGCGAGCTTGAAGCCCGCGCCGCGCAGTTCTTCGCCGAGGTCGACGAGATCTACCGAGGAAAGCATGGCGAGGGCTCTTGCGTCCCGTCAGCCACCCAGCTTCGCTTTCACGAGTCGCTCGAGTTCTTCCGAGTCGTCCTTGGTTTTGGCCAGCGCGGTGAGAGACGCACGCAGCGCGGTCGGATTGTCCAGGATATTCTGGCTACCGCTGAATCCGTGAGCCTTCAGGGACTGCAGCCAATTGATGAGCTCCGCGGTGGACGGCGGCTTGCGCGTGAGGCGCGTGCGCACCTCGAGGAAGAAGTCGAGGGCGCGGTGGGGGCCGGCGCGGGGGCCCACCCCGCAG
>JAEZCR010000206.1 GCA_023433465.1 Pseudomonadota bacterium
CTCGCACGCCATCGACCAGGCGCGCGTCGGCGCGGTCCGATTCCGGACCGCCGCGTTCACCAACCTCACGCGCGATCATCTCGACTACCACGGCACGATGGAGCACTACGGCGCGACCAAGGCACGCCTGTTCGCGCTGCCCGGACTCGAATCGCGCATCGTCAATGTCGACGACCCGTTCGGCCGGCAGCTTGCGATGGATCCGCGCGGCCGCGGACGGCTGGTCGTGACCAGCCGCGGGCACCAGACGCGCGTGCGCAGCGCGGACGGTTTCGTGCGCGCGATGCAAGTAGAGTTGTCCACTCGCGGCATCCGGATCGAATTCGATTCGAGCTGGGGTTCCGGCGAGATCTCCTCCGGCCTGGTCGGCGACTTCAACGTCGACAACCTGCTGACCGTGGTGGCGGTGCTGCTCGACTGGGGCCTGACTACCGAGGACGCGACGCGCGCGCTCGCGCGCGTGCACGCGGCTCCAGGCCGGATGGAAACCTTCGGCGGCGTCAATGCGCCGCTCGCGGTCGTCGATTACGCGCACACGCCGGATGCGCTGCGGAAGGCGCTGCACGCGGCGCGCGCGCATTGTCCCGGCCGGCTGGCGGTGGTGTTCGGCTGCGGCGGTGACCGCGATCCCGGCAAGCGTCCGATCATGGGCGGCATCGCCGCGGAACTCGCGGACGACATCGTGCTGACGGACGACAACCCGCGCACCGAGTCGCCACAGGACATCGTTTCGGGCATCGCCGCGGGCATACCGGCCGGCAAGCCTTACCGCATCGAGCACGATCGCGAGCGCGCGATCCGCGAAGCGGTGGGCGAGGCGGGCGAGCGCGACGTCGTCGTGGTCGCGGGCAAGGGTCACGAGGATTACCAGATCGTCGGCGGCGAACGCCGCGCGTTCAGCGACGCGAAAGTCGTGGCCGCCGCGCTCGTGGCGCGCGCGGGAGGCGCGCGATGAACCGCACGCTTTCCGAATTCGCGCGCACCTGCGGCGGCGAGTTGCGCGGCGCCGATCGCACGTACACGGGCGTGTCTTCCGACACACGGTCGATCAAGCCGGGCGAATTGTTCGTCGCGTTGCGCGGTCCGCGCTTCAACGCGAACGAGTTCGTCGCGGCCGCGGAGAGCGCGGGCGCGGCGGGCGCCGTGGTGGACACGGTCGACGAGCGATCCATCGCTCGAATCGTCGTGAAGGACACGCTCCAGGCGCTGCAGCAATCCGGAGCCGCCTGGCGCGCGCAGTTCGCGCTGCCCGTGGTCGGCGTCGCCGGCAGCAATGGCAAGACCACGGTCAAGGAAATGACCGCGGCCATCCTCGCGCAGGCCGGCCCGACGCTCGCGACGCGCGGTAGTTTGAACAACCACATCGGCGTGCCGCTCACGCTGCACCGGCTCGAGCCGACGCATCGCTTCGCGGTGATCGAGATCGGCACCAATCACCCGGGCGAGGTCGCCGATCTGTGCAAGCTCGCGCGTCCGACCGTGGGGCTCATCACGAACGCCGGTGCGGAGCACCTCGAAGGATTCGGCAGCATCGAAGGCGCGGCGCGCGCCGAGGGTGAGATGGTCGCGGACCTCGAACCCGATCACACGGCGGTGCTGAATGCCGACGACGAGTTCCTGCCGATGTGGCGCGGCATGACGCGCGCGCGGGTCGTGACCTTCGGTCAGGGCAACCCGGCCGACTACTCCGCAAACGACGTGCGCACCGCGATCGGCGCCGACGGCTTCGTCACGCGCTTCGAGCTGCGCTCGCCGCAGGGCAATTCGCCGATCGAGCTGCATCTCGCAGGCACGCACAACGTGCAGAACGCGTTATGCGCCGCGGCCGCCGCGATCGCGGCAGGGGCTTCGCTCGCCGACGTGCGCGCGGGTCTCGCCACAATGCGCCCGGTTCCTGGCCGATTGCAGCTCAAAACCGCGCCGAGTGGCGCCTGGATCGTCGACGACTCTTACAACGCGAACCCGAGCTCGATGAAAGCCGGGATCGAGGTGCTCGCGGGCGTCGACGCGCGCCGCTGGCTCGTCATGGGGGACATGGGCGAGCTCGGCGATCACGCGCCCGAGAGTCACGAGGAAGTCGGGCGGTTCGCGCGCGCGCACCGCATCGACCGGCTGTTCGCGACCGGCAAGCTCTCGGCGCTCGCGGTCGAGGCGTTCGGCGCGGGCGCCGAGTGGTTCGCGGACACCGAGACGCTGGCGCGCGCGGTGAACGCGGAGCTCACGCGCGAGGTGTGCGTGCTGGTCAAGGGTTCGCGCTCGGCCCGGCTCGAGCGCGTGGTCGATACGCTGGTCGGAAAGGTTCACTAACCAGATGCTGTACTGGCTCGCCAAACTGCTGACGCCTCACTACTCGGGATTCAACGTCTTCTCGTACCTGACCGTGCGCGCGATCTTCGCGGTCATCTCGGCGCTGGCGATCGCGTTGATGATGGGCCCGTGGATGATCGAGAAGCTCAAGTTCGGCCGCGTCGGCCAGGTGGTGCGCGACGACGGGCCGAAGACCCACTTCTCCAAGGCGGGCACGCCGACGATGGGCGGCATGTTGATCCTCATCGCGATCTTCGTGAGCACGCTGCTGTGGGCGGATCTCACGAACCGCTACGTCTGGGTCGTGCTGGTCGTGACGTTCTGCTTCGGCGTGATCGGTTTCTGGGACGACTACCTCAAGCTCGCGAAGAAGAATCCCAAGGGGCTCATCCCGCGCTGGAAGTATTCGTGGCAGTCGCTGGTCGGACTCGCGGCGGCGGTTTTCCTGTTCTACACGGCGAAGACGCCGGCCGAGACCACGCTGTTCCTGCCGTTCTTCAAGAACTTCGCGCTGCCGCTCGGCGCGGTCGCGTTCATCGCGCTCAGCTATTTCATGATCGTCGGCATGAGCAACGCGGTGAATCTCACCGACGGCCTCGACGGACTCGCGATCATGCCGTCGGTGCTGGTCGGCTCCGCGCTCGGCGTGTTCGCGTACGCGAGCGGCAATGCGAACTTCGTGCAGTACCTCGTGATCCCCGCGATCCCGGGCTCGGGCGAACTGCTCATCTTCTGCGCCGCGCTCGCGGGCGCCGGCCTCGGGTTCCTGTGGTTCAACACCTATCCCGCGCAGGTGTTCATGGGCGACATCGGCGCGTTGGCGCTCGGCGCCGCACTCGGGACCATTGCCGTAATCGTGCGCCAGGAACTCGTCGTGTTGATCATGGGCGGCATCTTCGTGGTCGAGACCGCCTCGGTGATCATCCAGGTGGCCTCGTTCAAGATGACCGGCAAACGCGTCTTCCGCATGGCGCCTATCCACCATCATTACGAGCTCAAGGGCTGGGCCGAACCGAAGGTGATCGTGCGCTTCTGGATCATCTCTTTCATCCTCGTGCTCGCGGGACTCGCGACGTTGAAGCTGCGATGAGAATGAATACCCAAGGCAGCACCGCACCGAACGCCGTCATCGTGGGCATGGGCCGCACGGGGCTCTCGGTCGCGCGCCACCTGCAGCGCAGCGGTTTTCGCATCGCGGTGACCGACAGCCGCGAGCAGCCCCCGGAGCTCGAGGGCGTGAAGGCGCTGGGCGCCTCCGTCGTGACGCGCACCGGCGGCTTCGATGCGCGCCTGCTCGAGCAAGCCGACATCGTCGTCACGTCCCCGGGCGTGCCGCTCGACGATCCGTTCTTTTCGCAGGCGCGGTCGCGCGGACTCGACATCGTCGGCGACATCGAGCTGTTCGCGCGCGCGGCCGACGCACCCGTCGTCGGCATCACCGGCACGAACGGCAAGAGCACCGTGACGACGTTGTTAGGCAGGATGGCGGAGCGTGCCGGCGTGCGTGTACGCGTCGGCGGCAATCTCGGCCAGCCCGCGCTCGACCTGCTCGATCGCGGCCCGACCGATCTCTACGTGCTCGAGCTGTCCTCGTTCCAGCTCGACACCACGCATTCGCTCAAGCTCAAGGCCAGCGCGGTGCTCAACGTGAGCGCGGATCACATGGACCGCTACGCGACGCTCTCCGCGTACGCCGCCTCCAAGGCGCGCATCTACGCGAACAGCGAAACCGCGGTCGTGAACTCCGACGATCCGGAAGTCGCCCGCATGCCGCGGGCCGGACAACGCGTGATCAGCTTCAGCCTGGAAAACGCGAGCTCGGACTTCACGTTGTCCACGCCGACCGTTGGCGGCGGCACGTGGCTCACGCGCCGCGGCTCGGCCCTGCTGCCGCTATCCGCGCTCAAGATTTCCGGCCGGCACAATGCCGCCAACGCGCTCGCGACGCTGGCGCTCGGCGACGCGTTGCGGCTGCCGATCGCGCCCATGCTCGAGGAGCTGCGCGACTTTCCCGGCCTGCCGCATCGCGCGCAGTGGGTAGCCGAGATCGGCAACGTCAAATACATCAACGATTCGAAGGGCACGAACGTCGGCGCGACGCTCGCGGCGGTCGGTGGTTTGTCCGGGCCGCTGGTCGTGATCGCGGGCGGCGATGGCAAGGGACAGGACTTCGCGCCGCTCGCGGGAGCGTTCCGCGGCAAGGTGCGCACGACGGTGCTGCTCGGCCGTGACGCGGCGCTCATCGAGACCGCGCTCGCGGGTATCTGCCACACGGTGCGCGTCGGCACGATGGAAGAGGCGGTGCGCGCGGCCGCGCGGTTCGCGCAGCCCGGCGACACAGTGCTGCTGTCGCCCGCCTGCTCGAGCCTCGACATGTTTCGCGACTACGCCGAGCGCGGCAACGTGTTCGCCGCGGCGGTGAAGGAGCTCCTTGCATGAGCACACGCCGCGCCCTCCACCTCGACGTCGTCGCGCTCTCGCTGGTCGCCGCGATCGTCCTGCTCGGCCTCGTGATGGTCACGTCCGCGTCGATTTCGATCGCGAGCAAGGAATCCGGCAACGCGTTCTCGTACCTCGAGCGCCAGCTCATCCTGTGCGTCGCGGGTTTCATCCTCGCGACGATCGTGTTCTGCGTGCGCACCGAGTTGCTCGAGAAGATGGCGTGGCCACTGCTGATCGCCGCCGTCGTACTGCTGTTCCTCGTGCTGATTCCCGGCGTCGGACACGTCGTCAACGGCAGCCGCCGCTGGATCCGACTGCTCGGTTTCAACTTCCAGGCCTCGGAGCTCGCGCGGGTGCTGACGCTCATCTTCATCGCCAGCTACGCGGTGCGGCGCGACGTCGAGCTGCGCACCACGGCGATGGGACTCATCAAGCCCATGGGCCTGCTGGTGTTCATGGCGCTGCTCTTGCTCGCGGAGCCGGACTTCGGCGCGGCCTCGGTCCTGTTCCTCACCGGCTTCGGCATCCTGTTCATCGCCGGCGCACGGCTGCGCTGGGTGTTGCTGATGGCCGCGGCGGGCGCCGCCGCGATGGCGCTGCTCGTGATGCTCGTGCCGTACCGCATGGCGCGCGTCACCTCGTTCCTCGACCCGTGGGCGGATCCGTTCAACAGCGGCTTCCAGCTCACCCAGTCGCTGATCGCGATCGGCCGCGGCGAGTGGTTCGGCGTGGGCCTGGGCGAGAGCGTGCAGAAGCTCTTCTATCTACCCGAGGCGCACACCGATTTCCTGTTCGCCGTGCTCGCCGAGGAGCTGGGCCTGGTCGGCGTGGCCGCGACGCTCGCGCTGTTCATCGCGCTCGTGTGGCGCAGCTTCTGGATCGCGCAGCTCGCCTCGCGCGCCGGACTCAAGTTCCAGTCCTATCTAGCCGCGGGTTTCGGCCTGTGGCTCGGCGCGCAGGCGCTCATCAACATCGGCGTGAACATGGGTGTGTTGCCGACGAAGGGACTCACGCTGCCGCTCATGAGTTACGGACGGTCGAGCATGATCGTCACGCTCGCGTGGGTGGGCCTGCTGCTGCGCGTGTACCACGAGGCGATGCATGCCTCGCGCGGCATGGCGAGCACCCGCCGGGAAGAATCGCGCGGGCGGCTCGCGGAGTCGGCCGCATGAGCGCCACGCTGAACAGCGCACCCGTCCTCATCATGGCCGGCGGCACCGGCGGCCACGTGTTCCCGGCGCTCGCGCTCGCGCGGCTGCTGCGCGCGGCGTCGGTCGAGGTCGTGTGGCTCGGAACCGCGCGCGGCCTCGAGGCGCGCGTCGTGCCGGCCGAGAATTTTCCGATCGAGTGGTTGTCGATGAGCGGACTGCGCGGCAAGGGTGTGGCGACGCTGCTCGCCGCCCCGTTCAAGCTCGCGCAGTCGATCTGGCAGGCGCTCGCCGTCATGCGCCGTCGCAAGCCTGGCCTGGTCGTGGGCTTCGGCGGCTTCGTCACGGGACCGGGCGGCGTCGCGGCCTGGCTCACGCGCCGGCCGCTCGTGATCCACGAACAGAACGCGATCGCGGGTTATTCGAACCGCTGCCTCGCGCACCTCGCGCGCCACGTGTTGTCCGCCTTCCCGGATGCGTTTCCGCGCGGCATCGATGCACGCGTCGTCGGCAACCCGGTGCGCGCCGAAATCGTCGCGCAGCCGACGCCGGCCGAGCGCTTCGCGCGCCGCGAGGGAGCGGTACGCGTGCTGGTCGTCGGCGGTAGTCTGGGCGCCGCGCGGCTCAACACCGTGGTGCCGTTCGCGATCCGCGAGTCGGGCCTCGAACTTCGCGTGCGCCACCAGGCGGGCGAACGCGGCAACGACGCGGCGCGCGCCGCGTATGCCGAGGCCAAGGTCTCCGCCGACGTTTCGCCTTTCATCGACGACATGGCGAGCGCCTACGCCGACGCGGACCTCGTGATCTGCCGCGCGGGCGCGCTCACGATCTCGGAACTGGCCGCGGTCGGCGTCGCCGCCGTGCTGGTGCCGTTCCCGGCGGCGGTCGACGACCACCAGACGTTCAACGCGCAGTTCCTCACGCGCGAAGGCGCCGCGGTGCTGATTCCCGACCGCGAGCTCACGCCCGCACGACTCGCGGCGGAGTTGAAATCCCTGTGCGCGGGCCGCGGCAAACTACTCGCGATGGCCGAGCGCGCCCGCATGGTGGCGAAGCCGCGCGCGGCCGAGGACCTCGCGGTCCTGTGCCTCCAGGAACTCGGCGTTCCGCGAATGGGGGAGGCCGCATGAGCGACCGCATGCGCCGCATCCATCGCATCCACTTCGTCGGCATCGGCGGCAGCGGCATGAGCGGCATCGCCGAGGTGCTGGTCAATCTCGGCTACGAAGTGCAGGGCAGCGACCTCAGGCCCAATCCCGTCACCGATCGCCTCGCGAAGCTCGGCGCGCGCGTGATGATCGGCCACGCAACCGAAAACGTCGGCAACGCGGACGTCGTTGTCACCTCGAGCGCGGTGTCGACCGATAACCCCGAGGTGGCCAGCGCACTCGCGCGGCGCATCCCGGTCGTGCCGCGCGCCGAGATGTTGGGCGAGCTCATGCGCTTCCGCTACGCGATCGCCGTGGCCGGCACGCACGGCAAGACGACCACGACGAGCCTGACTTCCTCGATTCTCGCCGAAGGCGGCGAAGATCCGACGTTCGTGATCGGCGGCCGTCTCAAGAGCGCGGGCACCAACGCGCGTCTCGGCGCGGGCCGCTACCTCGTGGCCGAGGCCGACGAGAGCGACGCGTCGTTCCTGCACCTGAATCCGATGATCGCGATCGTCACCAACATCGACAACGATCATCTCGGCACGCACGAAGGCGACTTCGAGCGGCTCAAGCAGAGCTTCGTCGAGTTCCTGCACAACCTGCCGTTCTATGGCCTCGCGGTGCTGTGCGTAGACGACGCGCACGTCCGCAGCATCCTCACGCGCGTGAATCGCCCGATCGTGGGCTACGGATTCTCCGAGGGAGCGGACCTGCGCGCCGAGAACCTGCGGCGCGAGGGATTGCAGACTCACTTCGAAGTCGTGCGACGCGCGGATGGGCTGCGCCTGCCGGTCACCGTGAACCTGCCGGGCCTGCACAACGTGCTCAATTCGCTGGCGGCCATCGCCGTGGCGCTCGAGATCGGCATTGCGCACGAATCGATCCGCAACGCGCTCGCGAATTTCCAGGGCATCGATCGTCGGCTCACGCACGTCGCGGACGTGCACCTTTCTTCCGAGGTCGGCGGCAATCCCGTGACCATCATCGACGACTACGGGCACCACCCGACCGAGATCGCGGCGACGCTCGACGCCATCCGCCAGGGATATCCCGGCCGCCGCGTCGTGCTCGCGTTCCAGCCGCACCGCTACACGCGCACGCGCGACCTGCTCGACGACTTCGCGACCGTTCTATCCACCGGCGACTCGCTGCTCGTGACCGAGGTCTACGCGGCGGGCGAGGCG
>JAEZCR010000279.1 GCA_023433465.1 Pseudomonadota bacterium
GCTTCGATCACGAGATCGCGATGGCCGATGCGCTCGGCATCTTCGGCTCGATCGACATCAACCGCGGCGATCCGCAGAACGGCTGGGACACCGACCAGTTCCACAACGATCCGCTCGACATGACGCTGGCGATGTATCGCATCCTGAAGGCGGGCGGATTCACCACCGGCGGCTTCAACTTCGATGCGAAGGTGCGTCGCCAGTCGATCGATCCGGCGGACATGTTCTACGGCCACGTCGGCGGTCTCGACCTGCTGGCCCGTACGCTCAAGTCCGCGGCCGCGCTGATCGAGCACGGCGGCATCGACAAGTTTGTCGAGCAGCGCTACGCGAAGTGGGCGGGTGATGCGGGCCAGAAGATCCACGCGAAGGATGCGACGCTCGCGTCGATCTCCGACGCGGCGGTCGCGGCCAACATCAACCCGAAGCCGCAGTCGGGGCGGCAGGAGTATCTGGAGAACCTGGTCAACCGCTTCGTCTGATCGAGGTTTGATCGAATCGAAGGCCCGCGCGAGGCAACTCGCGCGGGCTTTTTCTTACGGAGCCGAATTGCTCCCGGACCTTCTCTCTCAAAGGAGATAGGGCGCCATCGCCCATGGGCGCAGCGCTCCTGACCCCGCCGGGCGATGCCGGCCGATAGCCGAACTCCTACTCTGACGCCCTTGGGAATCACTTTCCGGAGCCGTCAGATGAACAGCGATCAACCGCAGGGACTTACTCGCCGACAGAACTGGAAGCGGCCAGTTATTCTCGTGGCCTCGACGCTTGCGCTGGGTGTCGCCATGGCGGGCTGGAAGAGCGCGTCCATCTCCGACTCCAACGCCGCGGCCGCGAATCAGCCGGAACCGGCGGAACTGGTGTCCGAGGCGATCGCCGAAACGCAGCAACACACGCGGACCACGACTTCCATCGGGACCGTCGTCGCGCTGCGTTCGATCACGGTCCGCAACGAGCTTCCCGGCACGGTGCGCTATGTTCGACTGACGCCGGGAGAAATCATCGAACGCGGTGCGCTCCTCGTGGGACTCGATGTCTCGGTGGAAGAGGCCGAGCTGCAGGCGCAGGAAGCGCAGCGCGCGCTGGCGGCCACGCAGTTCGAACGCGTGCAGCGCATGGTCGAACGCAAGGCGGCCTCGGTCCAGGAGCTGGACCGGGCGCGGGCCGAGCTCGACGTCGCTCAGGCCCAGATCGCGCGCACGAAGGCGGTCATTGCCCGCAAGACGATCCGCGCGCCGTTCCGCGCACGCATCGGCATCTCCGACGTGCACGAAGGGCAGTACCTCAACGAAGGCACCCAACTCACGACGCTTCAGGGCGTCGATGAATCCGTCTACGTCGATTTCACCGTGGCCCAGCAGGTGGCCGCGACCCTGCGCAAGGGCGCCGACGTCAAGGTGTTCACCACTCAATCAGAAAAGCCGATCACCGCGACCGTGCTGGCCCTCGATGCACGCGTGGATCCTTCGACGCGTAATGCCGTGGTGCGCGCACGTATCGCGGACGCGGATCTCGCGCCGGCTCCTGGCGCCTCGGTGCGCGTGGAAGTGCCCGTGGGCGTGGCGCGTACGGTGGTTGCGGTGCCGGCCAGCGCGCTGCGCAAGGGTCCGGGCGGCGATCACGTGTTCGTGCTCGCGGAAGACGAGCACGGCAAGACGCGCGCGCACCTGCGCGCGGTGAAGGTCGACGCGCTGCAGGGCGACACCGTGGTGGTCTCCTCGGGGATCGAAGCGGGCGAACGCGTCGCGGCTTCGGGCGCCTTCAAGCTGCGCGAGGCGGCGCTGGTCGCGCTCGCCCGGCCGCAGTCCGACGTCGGCGGCGGCGCGGCGGCCGGCGGCAAGTAAGTAGTCACCTCTCGACAGCGTAGATAGGAAGTCCGCCATGCGCGCGTTCACCGACGTTTTCATCAAGCACCCGGTCCTCGCGATCGTGGTGAACCTCATCATCGTGCTGGTCGGTGTTCGCGCCCTGACGCAATTGCCGGTGCAGCAGTTCCCGAACGTGGAATCCTCATCGGTGATCATCACCACGGTCTACACCGGCGCGAGCGCGGAGACCGTGCGAGGGTTCCTCACCACTCCCATCGAACGGGTCGTCTCGGCCATCAGCGGCGTCGACTATGTCGAGTCGACGAGCCGCGCGGGTGTGAGCACGGTGACCGTGCGACTCAAGCTCGACCACGACAGCACCAAGGCGCTGGCCGAAGTGACCGCGCGCCTGCAGCAGGTGCGCTCGGAACTGCCCGCGGAGGCCGAACCGCCCGTGGTGGAGATCCAGCGCGCGGACCGACCGTACGCCACGTTCTACCTGGGCTTCACCTCCACCGAACGCACGGTGCCGCAGATCACGGACTGGCTGGCGCGTACCCTGCAGCCTCAGCTATCTACCCTGGCGGGTGTGCAGCGCATCAGCTTCGAGGGCAGCCAGGCGCTCGCCATGCGCATCTGGATCGACCCGGTTCGCCTGGCCGAGCGCAATCTCTCGCCCGGCGACGTGCAGGCCGCGCTCCAGCGCAACAACTATCTCGCCGCCGTGGGCCAGACCAAGGGCAACGAGGTGCAGATCAACCTGCTCGCGAACACCGATCTGCGCGCGGCCGAGGAATTCCAGAACCTCATCGTCGCCGAGCGCGATGGCGCCATCGTGCGCCTCTCGGACGTGGCGCGCGTCGAGCTCGGCGCCGAAGAAGCCTCGATGATCGCCAAGTACAACGACCAACAAGCGGTGTACCTCGGAGTGTGGCCATTGCCGGGTTCCAATGAAATCGAAGTGGCGAGCGCGCTGCGCGCGGAGATGGAGCGCATCCGTCCGACGCTGCCGGCCGACATCGAGATGCGCCTGGTGTGGGACGGCACCATGTTCATGCGCAACGCGCTGGAGGAGATCTCCAAGACGCTGGTCGAGACCGTGCTGATCGTCGCGCTGGTCGTGTTCCTGTTCCTGGGATCGATCCGCACGGCCATCGTGCCCCTGGTGGCGATGCCCGTGTCGCTGGTAGGTGCGGGCATCGTGATGCTGGCGCTGGGATTCAGCCTGAACCTGCTGACGATCCTCGCCATCGTCTTGTCGGTCGGACTCGTGGTCGACGATGCCATCGTGGTGGTGGAAAACATCGAGCGGCACGTGCGCGAAGGAAAGTCGCGCGTGCAGGCCGCGCTGCTCGGCGCGCGCGAGCTGCGCGGACCCATCATCGCGATGACCATCACGCTCGCGACGGTGTACACGCCGATCGCGTTCCAGGGTGGGCTCACCGGTTCCCTGTTCCTCGAATTCGCGATCACGCTCGCCGCGGCGGTGGTGGTGTCGGGCCTCGTGGCGCTCACGCTGTCGCCGGTCATGAGCTCGCGCTTCGTTCACGAGCATGGGCATGAAACCAGACTGACGAAATATGTGAACCGCGTGTTCGAGTCGGTGCGCCGCTTCTATGTGCGCACGCTGGATGGCGCGCTCGGCATGCGCGCCGGCATCGTCGCGGTCGCGGTTCTCGTGACACTGGCCGCGTGGCCGCTGTTCATGTTCTCGCGCAATGAGCTCGCGCCGGTCGAGGACCAGAGCCACATCAGCCTGTTCTTCGAGGCCTCGCCGGACTCGACGCTCGCGCAGAGCAATCGCGAGCATCTGAAGGCGGTCGAATCGCTGGTCGCGATGCCCGAAACCGAGTTCACCTGGTCGCTGACCGCGAACTGGGGCGGCTTCGGCGGCATCGTCGCCAAGGACTGGAACGAGCGCGAGCGCTCCACCGAGGAGATGTTCGGCGAGGTGTACGGCCGGGTATCGCAGGTGCCGGGTCTGCGCGTTTTCCCGCGCCTCGACCCGCCGCTGCCCACGCCAGGACAGTACGACGTGGAGCTGGTCATGCTGAGCAATCAGCCGCTCGACCAGATGCTCGAGACCGCGGGCGCGGTGGTCGGCGCCGGATGGCAGAGCGGCAAGTTCCTGTACGTCGACAGCGACCTCAAGATCGACCTGCCCGAGGCGCGCGTCGTGCTCGATCGCGAGCGCATCGCGGACCTGGGGCTGGACCTCGCGAGCGTCGGCCGCGAGCTCGGCACCTTGTTAGGGGGTGCGTATGTCAACCGCTTCAACTTCTTCGAGCGCAGCTACAAGGTCATCCCGCAGATTGGCGATGAGGATCGCGCGACGCTCGATCCGCTGCTCGATCTGAAGATCAAGACGCCCGGCGGGGAAATGGTCCCGGTGTCGACCTTCACGCGCATCGAGACGGCGGTCGCGCCGCGTACGCTGAATCGCTTTCAGCAGGCGAACGCGGTGCGCGTGTTCGCCGGCGTGCAGCCTGGCGTGACCAAGGCGGAAGGACTCGCGGTGCTCGAAGAGGCCGCACGTGCCTCCGGCGCGAACGTGACGCTCGATTACGCGGGCGAGTCGCGCCAGATCCGCGAGGAGGGCGCGGCGCTCACCGCCACGCTCGGCTTCGCCATCATCCTGATCTACCTGGTGCTGGCGGCCCAGTTCCAGAGCTTCCGCGACCCGCTGATCGTCCTGCTCGGCTCCGTGCCGCTGGCGATATCCGGTGCGCTGATCTTCACCTTCATCGACTGGACCACGATCAACATCTACTCGCAGGTGGGTTTGATCACGCTCGTGGGACTCATCGCCAAGAACGGCATCCTGATCGTGGAGTTCGCGAACAAGCTGCAGGCGCGCGGCCTGAGCGTGCTGGATGCGATTCGCGAAGCCGCATCGACGCGCTTGCGCCCGGTGTTGATGACGTCCGCGGCCACGGTATTCGGCCACATGCCGCTGGTCTTCGTCTCCGGACCGGGCGCCGAGGCGCGCAACAGCATCGGCATCGTGCTGGTCACCGGGATGATCGTGGGGACGCTGTTCACGCTGATCGTGGTGCCGGTGTTCTACACGCTGCTCGCCTCGAAGCATCGCAGGATCGAAGCTGACGACGAGGAAGGTGAGGTCACGCCGGCCGCCCAGCCGGTGTGACCCTACCGGGCCGGTGCACTCTCGGTCAGCGCTTCGATTCGTCGGTCGAGCAGGGCGTGCGGCAGATACCGGCCGCCGAGAATGACCGCCGCGATGCGTCGCGAATGACTGATATTCGCCAACGGGTCGGCATCGAGAAGTATCAGGTCCGCGCGCTTGCCGGCTTCCACCGTGCCGCACTCCGCCAACAAGGCGAGCCACGCGCATGGCAGGCGAGTTGCCGCTTCGAGCGCCTGGCGATTGCTCATTCCGGCTCGCGTCAACGCCTCGAGTTCATCATGCATCGAGTAGCCCGGGACCACGCCAGGCACATTGGCATCGGTGCCCGCGACGACCGGAATGCCGGCCGCGACGAAGGCGCGAACGAGTTGGCGGTTGAACTCGACGATCTGTGACAGGAACTCGATGCGTTCCGGGCTCGCCAGGGCGACGTACGGATTGTGCTCGAGCACCATGTCGCGCATGAGCGGATGCAGCACTCTGATCTCCGGCCGGGCGAGCAGCGACTTCGGATCCGCGGTCTGTTCCAGCAGTCGCTCGTTCAACGAAAGGGTCGCGGTGAGCCAGGCGCCGTTCTGTTTCATCATGTCCACGTAGCGCGGAATCTCCGCCAGATCAGGCTTCGCGTCCCGTTGCGCGAACTCCTCGGCGTGCGCAACGAGGCCGAAACCGGGCTGAAAGTACTCTTTGGTTCGGCCCAGGCCTCGCTCGGGAATGTGCCCGGCAACGGGCAGTTTCAGGCGACGCGCCTCGTCGAGGATGGCGCTGAACGTTTCGAAGCTCAGGCCGCTGTACACCTTGATGACGTCGTAACCTTCCGCCGCGGCGTCGCGTACCGCCTGGCGACCGTCATCCGGCGTGGCGGCGACGCGAGTCGCTCCGATCGGCCAGTACGGCTTGGGGCCGTCGATCATCGCCGCGGCGACGATGTGCGGACCGATCATGCGGCCGGCATCGACTTCCACTCGCTGACCGATGGTCTCCGACATGGACTGCATGTCCAGGATTTGCACGACGCCGTTTGCGATGAAGGGCGTGAACAAGTCCTCGGTACGCAGGATGGACTGCTCCAGGTCCGGCTGCCTCAGGAACAGGCGCAACATGCGCACGTTGCCAAGATGGGCGTGCATGTCGGTCAAGCCCGGCATGAGCCACTTGCCGCGACCGTCGATGCGCCTCACGCCGCTCGGTGCGCGGGTCGAAGAGGCCGGCGCGATCGACCGGATTCGCCCGTCCTCGATCAGCACCGTCATGTCGGCGAGGGCAGCGGTTTCACTGTTCATCGGCAATACGGTCACGTGCTCGATCGCCAGGCGTTCGGGCAACGGGTCTGGCTCGGCGGCGATCGCGGCGACCGCCGCGAGGGACGCGGACAATCCGATCAACAGCGAGACACGGGGTTTCATGTTCAACGAGATCTCCTGTTACCGGTTCTCCTGTTCGCGCGGGCTGGCTGGGCCGGCATGCGCGACAGACCATCGACGAGCGATTTGCTCGCGCGGTCGCAGAGTGCGAGAAATGCGTTGCGATTCAGGGAGAATCGCCCCGAACGATGGAGCATCACCAATCCGTGAAGTTGCGCCCACAAGAAGAGGGCAACCTCCAGCGGGTCGGTCGGTTCGAGTTCTCCGGTTGCCTGCGCCGCCCGGATCTTTTCCATCATCAATGAGATGACGGGCGACTTTCCCGCGCGGAAATCGTGCGGAAAGATGCGTTCCACCTGGGTGCGCAAGACAAAGCAGGCTTCGAACCGGCCGGGATCATCCAATGCGAACCCCGCATACTCGCGGCCGACCAGGCGCATCCATTCCCGGAACGGCGCGTCCGGAATCCCGGCCACGCGCAGCAGAAAGGCGGCAAACGCCTCTTCGCCGACCGCGCGGAGCAGATCCTCTTTGTTCCTGAAATGGCGATAGACGGCCATCGCGGACAGGCCGGCGGCGGAGCCCACCGCGCGCAGACTGAAGCCGTTCAGCCCTTCGCTGTCGAGTTCGCGGAGCGCGCATTCGACGATGGTTTGCCGGGTATCCATGTATACAGTGTAAACATGTCGGCCGATCGGGATCAAGACGCGGGAATCCCGCCTGCCGGCGCTAACTACTTCCCGGGAAATCCGCCACCTTGCTCGGCACGGGCCTGTGGTCCTCCGGGGCATTGACGGGCACCACAGGGCGGTCTGAAGCGCATACGTATGCAGCCCGCGCCGGGGCCGGCCTGAAGTACAGTCACGTACTAGGAGAACGATGGGGGAACGATGCGAAGAATCTGGGCATGTCTGGCGCTGTGCGCCTGTCCCGTCGTATTCAGCGCCACGCCGGCATACCGCGATCGCCTGCCCGAGGACGAGATCGTGTACTTCGTGCTGCCGGACCGCTTCGAAAACGGCGACCCCGCCAATGACCGTGGAAGGTTGGAAGGCGATCGACTCACGACCGGTTTCGATCCGGCTCACAAGGGTTTCTACCACGGCGGCGATCTCAAGGGCCTGATCGCGCGCCTCGATTACATCCAGGGTCTCGGCGCGACGGCCATCTGGCTCGGGCCTATCTACAAGAACAAGCCGGTGCAGGGCGGTCCCGGCCAGGAAAGCGCGGGTTACCACGGTTACTGGATCACGGACTTCACCCGCGTCGATCCGCACTTCGGCGAGGAGCGCGACATGCGCGCGTTCGTCGACGCGGTGCACGCGCGCGGCATGAAGGTCTACCTCGACATCATCACGAACCACACGGCCGATGTGATCCAGTATCGCGAGTGCCCGGTGAGCGCCTGCGCCTATCGTTCGCGCGGCGAGTTTCCGTACTCGCGCAAGGGCGGGACGCAGGGGCCCGCGATCAACGAAGGATTCCTCGGCGATCACGTGCGTACCGCGCAGAACTTCGCGAAGCTCACGGACATCGACTTCGCGTACACGCCCTTCGTGCCGCCCGCCGAGGCGAACGTGAAGGTGCCGGCGTGGCTCAACGATCCGATCTACTACCACAACCGCGGCAATTCGGACTTCTGGGGCGAAAGCTCCCTCATGGGCGACTTCGTCGGGCTCGACGACCTCTTCACCGAGAACCCCCGCGTCGTGCAGGGCTTCATCGAGATCTACGGCGACTGGATCGCGAAGTACGACCTCGACGGGTTCCGCATCGATACGGCGCGGCACGTGAACCCGGAATTCTGGCAGGCGTTCGCGCCGGCGATGCTGCGCCGGGCGCGCGCGGCGGGCGTGCCCAACTTCCACATCTTCGGTGAGGTGGCCGCCGAAGGCGTCGACGTCGCGCAGCTGGCGCGGCACACGCGCGTGGACCGGCTGCCGTCGGTGCTGGATTTCGGCTTCGCGGGCGCGGTGAATCTCACGGTGGCCGGCAACGCGGGCACCGACGTGCTGGGACGCCTGTACGCTGATGACGGGCTTTATGACGGCGGCGTGCCCGCTGCGCTGCGCCTGCCGACGTTCACGGGCAATCACGACTTCGGCCGCTTCGCGTATCTCGTGCGCAAGGCGCGTCCCGAGGCGAGCGCGGAGGAAGTGCTCGCCCGCGTCAAACTCTCGAACGCGATGATGTTCCTCCTGCGTGGCGTGCCGGTGGTCTACTACGGCGACGAGCAGGGCTTCATCGGCCACGGCATCGACCAGGATGCGCGACAGACCTTGTTCGCGAGCCAGGTGGCGACCTACAACGACCAGGAACTGCTCGGATCGACGCGCACCACGGCGGCCGAGAATTTCGACGCGACGCATGTGCTGTACCAGCAGATCGCGAAGCTCGCGGCGCTGCGCAAGCAGCACGCGGCGCTGCGGCGCGGACGGCAGGTGTTGCGCGCGCAGTCGCGCACGCCGGGGCTGTTCGCGGCATCGCGCATCGACAACGCGGGCCGCGAGATCCTCGTGGCCTTCAACACGTCCACCGCGCCCGTCGTCGCGCAGGTGGAAGTGGACACGAATATGAAAAACGTGAAATCGCTGATCGGTCAGTGCGCGACGTCGGTGAGCGCGCCGGGTAGTTTGCGCGTGGAGATTCCGGCGCTCGGGTACATCGCCTGCACGGGAGACGCGCCATGAAGGCCTGGTGGCTGGCAGTCGCGTGCATCGCGGCGACATGGACCTGCGCCGCGCAGGCGCCCGCGGACCGCAGCGTCGAGTCGAAGTCGCCCGGCAACGTGCTGACCGTGAGCGTGCGCGTGAACGAGGAGGGGCGACCGGAGTATTCGATCCGCCGGGGTGGCGCGCTGATCATCGACTGGTCGCGGCTGGGCTTCATCCTCGCGGATCAGCACAAGCTCGAGCGCAACTTCGAGATCGTGGCGACGGAACGTGCATCGCTCGACGAAACCTGGGAACAGCCCTGGGGCGAGCGCAACCGCTCGCGCAATCACTACAACGAGATGCGCGTGAAACTGCGCGAGACGAACGGCGCGCGTCGCGAGCTAGGCGTCGTGTTCCGCCTGTTCGACGACGGCGTGGGATTCCGTTACGAGTTTCCGGCGGCACTCGGCCAGGTGAACATCGTCGAGGAGCTCACCGAGTTCGCGCTGGCGGAGCCCGGCACCGCGTGGTGGACGCCCGGCGGTGAATGGAATCGTTACGAGTATCTCTACAACCGCACGCCGATCGCGGAGCTGTCGCAGGCGCATACGCCGGTCACGCTGAAGCTTGCGGGCGGCACGCACGTCGCGATCCACGAGGCTGCGCTGGTGGATTACGCGGGCATGTGGCTGCGGCGCGTGGAGGGTCAGCGGCTCAAGGCCGTGTTGTCGCCGTCGTCGAGTGGTCCCAAGGTGCGCCGCCAGGCGCCGTTCGCGACGCCGTGGCGCACTCTGCAGATCGCGAAGGATGCGCCGGGCCTCTACATGTCCGACCTGATCCTGAACCTCAACGAGCCCAACAAGCTCGGCGATGTCTCCTGGGTGACGCCGTACAAGTACGTCGGCATCTGGTGGGGCATGCACCTCGGGACGATGACGTGGGCCTCGGGACCGAAACATGGCGCGACCACCGCGCGCACGCGGCAGTACATCGACTTCGCGGCGAAGAACGGCTTTCGCGGTGTGCTCGTAGAGGGCTGGAACAAGGGCTGGGACGGCGACTGGTTCGCGACCGGCGACGATTTCAGCTTCACCGAGGCGTACCCGGACTTCGACATCGAGGCGCTCGCGGCCTACGGAAAGAAGAAAGGTGTGCGGCTGATCGGTCATCACGAAACGTCCGCCAACATCGCCCACTACGAGCGGCAGCTGGGACCGGCGCTCGATCTCTACCAGCGTCTCGGAATCGATTCCGTCAAGACGGGTTACGTCGCTGACGCCGGCGGGGTGCAGGCGCTCGACGAGAACGGCAAGATCCGCTTCGAATGGCACGACGGCCAGGTGCAGTCGCGCCATCACCTGCGGGTCGTCACGGAGGCCGCGAAGCGGCGCATCGCGGTGAATCCGCACGAGCCCATCAAGGATACGGGCCTGCGTCGCACGTACCCCAACTGGGTTGCGCGCGAGGGTCAGCGCGGCATGGAGTACAACGCCTGGGGCAATCCGAAGAATCCGCCCGAGCACGAAGTGAACCTCGTCTTCACGCGCATGCTCGCGGGGCCGATGGATTACACGCCGGGAATACTCAGCCTGACCGGCGCGAACGGCAGCCGCATTCCGACCACCGAGGCGCGGCAGCTCGCGTTGTACGTGACCATCTACAGCCCCATCCAGATGGCGGCCGACCTGCCGGAGAACTACGCGAAGTATCCGAAGTCGTTCCGCTTCATCCGCGACGTGCCGGTCGACTGGAGCGACACGCGCGTGCTGAACGGCGAGGTGGGCGACTACGCGACGATCGCGCGCAAGGATCGCAACAGCGACGACTGGTACCTCGGCTCGATCACGGATGAACACGCGAGAACGCTGCGCGTGAGTCTCGACTTCCTCGACGCGGACCGGAAGTACACGGCGACTATCTACCAGGACGGCAAGGGCGCGGGATACGATGCCGATGGTCACGCCATCGACGTCCTGACGCGGCCCGTGTCGCGGTACGACACGTTGACGTTGAATCTCGCGCCGGGCGGAGGGACGGCCATCGCCATCAAGGCCGCCTCGTCGGGGAAGACGCTGCCGCGCCCGGTGAAGCCGAAGCCGCGGCCGCAGCCCGAGTTCGACGTGGAGTAGTTCGTGGATCCAGTCGCCACCGATCGGAGTCGCCCGGAGCTCTCGTTCTGGCAGATCTGGAACATGTGTTTCGGATTCCTGGGCATCCAGTTCGGCTTCGGGCTGCAGAACGCGAACGTGAGCCGCATCTTCCAGACGCTCGGCGCCGACATGGAGACGATCCCGATCCTGTGGGTGGCGGCGCCGCTCACGGGGCTCATCGTGCAGCCGATCGTCGGGTATTACTCGGACCGGACCTGGAATCGGCTCGGACGGCGGCGGCCGTACTTCCTCGCGGGCGCGCTGCTCGCTTCGGCCGCGCTGGTGTTCATGCCGCGCTCGCCGTCGCTATGGATCGCCGCGGGACTGCTCTGGGTGCTCGATGCGAGCATCAACATCGCGATGGAGCCGTTCCGCGCGTTCGTTGGCGATCAGCTTCCGCAACGCCAGCGCCCCACGGGATACGCGATGCAGACGTTCTTCATCGGCGTAGGAGCGGTGGTGGCGAGCATGCTGCCGTGGATGCTGTCGCACGCGGGCGTGAGCAACGTGGCTGGCGGCGACTCGCCGATTCCCGAATCCGTGAGGTTGTCCTTCGACATCGGCGCCGTCGTGATGGTGGGTGCGATCCTGTGGACGGTGCTCGGCTCGCGTGAATATCCGCCGACGGAGTTGCACGCGTTCGCCGATGCGACGCCGTCGTCCGAGGCGGTGGTGCCCGGGACCTCGGCCGGCGCGCCGCCGCGGGGACTCGCGTGGCTGGGTGGCGGCGTCCTGGCGCTGTTGCTGGTGTGGCGCTTCGGGCTCGACAAGCAGCTCTATCTACTCGGCGCCGGGTTCGCGACCTGGGGTGGGGCGGTGCTCCTGCACGCGCGGATACGCGGCACGGGCATGTTCGGCACCGTGATGGACGACATCCAGAACATGCCCGCGACCATGCGCCAGCTCGTGCCCGTGCAGTTCTTCTCCTGGCTCGCGTTGTTCGCGATGTGGATCTACACGACCGCCGCCGTGACGCGCACGCATTTCGGCGCCACCGACACCACGGGCGCGGCGTACAACGACGGGGCGAACTGGGTGGGCGTGCTGTTCGGCGCCTACAACGGCTTCGCCGCGCTCGCGGCCATCGCGATCCCGATCATGGTGAAACGGCTCGGGCTGCAAGTCAGCCATCTCGTCAATCTACTGCTGGGCGCGCTCGGTCTCGCTTCGTTCCTCGTGATCCGCGATCCCGACTGGCTCCTCGTCTCGATGGTGGGCGTGGGATTCGCGTGGGCGTCGATCCTGTCGCTGCCCTACGCGCTGCTCGCGGGCAGCGTGCCTTCGCGCAAGATGGGCACCTACATGGGCATCTTCAATTTCTTCATCGTGATCCCGCAGCTCGTCGCCGCGAGCGTACTCGGTGCGATCCTCACCGGCCTGCTGGGCGGCGAGCCCGTGCACGCACTCGGCGTGGGCGCCGCGAGCTTCCTGCTGGCTGGCGTGCTGGCGTTGCGCGTAAAGGTGCCTGGCACGGAAAACCCGGGAGAAGCGGCGAAGACAGTCGCGTAATCCGGCACGGTCGCTCCGCTTCTCCCGGGTTTTCCGTGCCAGGCACCTTCTTCTATCCCGACTTCCGCACCACCAGCTTCGTCGGGATGACGCTGTTCGTCACCGATTCACCGCCGATCTGTCGCAGCAGTGACTCCACAAGCAGTTCGCCCGCGCGACGGGTGTCCTGCATCACGGTCGTCAGCGGCGGATTCGTGAGGCTCGCGGCGGGGATATCGTCGAAGCCGGCGACCGCGACCTGGCGTGGCACCTCGATGCCGGTCTCCTGAAGCGCTCTCAACGCGCCAATGGCGATGAGATCGCTGGCGGCGACCACCGCGTCGAACTGCACACCTCGGGCCTGCAGCTCGCGCACCGCGTTGAAGCCCGCCTCCTCGAGATTGATCGCGTCCACCTGCAGTGTGGCGGACGTCTTCACACGCGCCTCGGCGAGCGCGCGCTCGTACCCACGATAGCGGTCGAAGAACTCCGGATAGTGGCTGGTCGCATTGCCGATGAAGGCGATGCGCTTGCGCCCCGTGGCGACCAGGTGTCGTGTGACGTCGTAGCCGCCTTGCGCGTTGTCGCTGCCGATGGAGATGCCGGGCTGTCCCTCGAGCACCGGCCCCCAGCGCACGAAGTGCGTCCCCTGCGCGACGAGTTTCTCGAGCCGCGGCCGGTACTCCTCGAAATCGCCATAACCCAGCAGGATGATGCCGTCGGCCTTGCGGCTGTCCTCGTAGTCCTGCTGCCAGTCGTTCGAAAGCTGCTGGAAGGAGATGAGCAGGTCGTAACCGCGCCGCGCCGACGCGCGCGTCAGCGAACCCAGCATCGACAGGAAGAACGGGTTGATCTGCGACTCGTCCGGCGTCGGGTCCTCGAACAGCAGCAGCGCGAGCGTGTTCGAGTGCTGCGAGCGCAGGTTCGACGCGTTCTTGTCGACGCGGTAGTTGAGCTGCCGCGCGATCTCCTCGATGCGTTTGCGCGTCTCGATGCTGACGACGGGAGAGCCGCGCAGGGCGCGGGACACCGTCGGCTGGCTCACGCCGGCGAGGTACGCGATGTCGAACGAAGTCGGTTTGTCGTGCATGAACCGCGGCGGCATTGCTGCCACCGGCCCCCTTGATTGCAGGACCGATGATGCCCGCGGGCGTGCGCCAAAAGCTACTGGGGAAGCCAGTCAGGGCGTACCGCCCTGTGAAATCAACGCGCTGCGAGTCGATAGAAAGCAACGCCATGGCCGGGCAGCGTCAAGGTAGCGTTAGCAAGACTACCCTCGGGCAATCCATGGCCGCCCAGCGCCGCACCCACCGCGAGTCCCGGAAGCTGCACGCTCGCGGGCTCCGGCGAAAGATTGAATGCCGCGAGTATCGAATCGCGGTCATCGAAGCGGCGCAGCGCGAGCACAGTGTCCGTGGCGGCAAGGAATTCGATGTCGCCGTGCGTGAGCAGCCGGTGGCCCCGGCGCCAGTCGAGCAAGCGGCGGAAGCCGTGCAGCGCGGACGTCGGGTCGCGTTCCTGCGCGGCGACCGACATCGAAAGATGCTGCTTCGGGACCGGCAGCCACGGCGTGTTCGTGGAGAAACCGGCCCGCTCGCTCGAGTCCCAGGGAATCGGCGTGCGGCAGCCGTCCCGGCCCTTGAACGTCGGCCAGAATGCGATGCCGTAGGGATCGCGCAGCGCTTCGAAGGGAACGTCCGCCTCTCCGAGGCCGAGTTCCTCGCCCTGGAATACACACACCGAACCGCGCAGCGAGCACACCAGCGCCGTGAGCTGCGTGGCGAAATGCGGCTGGGAGGGACCATGGCGGCCCCAGCGACTAACCACCCGCTCGACGTCGTGATTGGAGATCGTCCAGCACGGCCAGCTTTCCGGCGCGCGCCGCATGAGATTTTCGACCGTCGCGCGGATGTGCCGGGGCGAGCTGTCGCTGCTCAGCAGCTCGAAGCTGTAGCCCATGTGCAGGCGGCCGGGCTGCGTGTACTCGGCCACGGTGGCCGTGGAGTCGTCGGAGGAGATCTCTCCAAGGGCCACCGTGTCCGGGTATTCATCGAGCAGGTCGCGGATGTTCTCGAGGAAGGGCAGCATCTCGGGCTGCGTGTTGTTGAAGCGATGCCACTGGTGGCCGTACGGATTGTCGGCGTTGAAGCCGCGCGCGCGGCGCTCGTGCGGCGGCCGCGGCGGATTGTCGCGCAGCAACCGGTCGTGGAAACAGAAATTGATCGCGTCGAGCCGCACACCGTCGACGCCGCGGTCGAGCCAGAAGCGCATGTTGTCGAGCGATGCCTGCACGACGTCCGGGTGGTGGAAATTCAGGTCCGGCTGCTTGCTGAGGAAATTGTGCAGGTAGTACTGGCCACGGCGCGGCTCCCAGGTCCACGCGACGCCGCCGAAGATCGACAGCCAGTTGTTCGGCGGCGTGCCGTCGGGGCGCGCGTCCGCCCACACGTACCAGTCGGCCTTCGGATTGATGCGGTCCTGCCGGCTTTCCTGGAACCAGGCGTGCTGATCCGAGGTGTGGCTCAGCACCTGGTCGATGATGACCTTGAGTCCGAGCCCGTGCGCCATACGCACCAGCCGGTCGAAATCCTCGATCGTGCCGAACATCGGGTCGACGGCGCGGTAGTCCGCGATGTCGTAGCCGAAGTCGGCCATCGGTGACTTGAAGAACGGCGAGATCCAGATCGCGTCGACGCCGAGCGAGGCGACATAGTCCAGCTTCGCGACGATGCCGGGCAGGTCCCCGATGCCATCCCCGTTGGTGTCGAGGAAGCTGCGCGGATAGATCTGGTAGATAGTCGCGCCACGCCACCAGGGATCGGTCGGTGCGTTCGCGGACGGGGAGATCGGTCGGGCTGGAGTGCTCATGAAATTCTTCTGCCGGAAAGCTTATCGCAGCGTCGTTCCACGCCGCCGGTGCATACGTATGCGGGCTGAATACGTATGCAGACGGCTGGCGGACCGCGCGGGCGCGGTTATGCTTCCGCGCAGCACTCGTCCACTTCGTTCGGCCCCCAACCGGCCCCCTCGGTTGCGGGGCCTTTTTGTTCCTGGCCCGTCCGGGGCTGCCGTCCTGGATTCCCGTGAATACGTATGCAGCGCATTGCCAACCGAGGGCTGCTGCCAACATCCTTGCGGCAATCGGCTTGGGTCTACAACCAATAGTTAGGGGGAGCCAGTGAAGAATCGCAAGAACGGGAGTGAGCGGGCCAGGGCCGTTCGGCGCAGGTCGCGCCACGAGATCGGAGCCACGGCCGGCTGCGCCATTTTCCTCGCCGCGGGCGGCGTCGCGCTCGCGCAGGATGCGCCCGCCACGGACATGGAAGAAGTCATCGTCTCCGGCATCCGCAAGAGCATCCAGGATTCGATCGGCGTCAAGAAGGACGAGTCCTCCATCGTCGAAGTGGTTTCGGCCGAGGACATCGGCAAGCTGCCGGACGCGTCGATCGCCGAGGCCATCGGTCGCCTGCCGGGCATTGCCGCCCAGCGCACCAACGGCAGAGCGCAGACCTTGTCGATCCGCGGTCTCGGCCCCGACTTCACCGTCACGACGTTCAATGGCCGCGAACAGGCCTCGACCAACGACAACCGTACGGTGGAATTCGACCAGTACCCGTCGGAGCTCGTCACGCAGGTCAAGATCTACAAGACTCCCGATGCCGGCATGTCCTACCAGGGCATCGCGGGCACGACCGACATCGCGACCGTGAAGCCGCTTTCCTGGTCGGATCGCAAGATTGCGCTCGGATACAAGCGCGAGCTCAACCAGCAGGACGCCAACATTCCCGGGCTGCCGGATTCGGGCGATCGCTTCAGCGCGACCTACATCGATCAGTTCGCGGACAACACCATCGGCGTGGCGCTCGGCATCGCCTACAACAAGACGCCTTACCAGGCGCAGACGCGCGAGCCGTGGGGTTACCCCGAAGTCGACGGCAACCTGATCATCGGCGGCGACAAGTCCGGCGTGCAGTCGTCGTTCTACAAGCGCGAAGCGATCATGGGCGTCGTGGAGTTCAAGCCGAACGACCAGCTGCACATGCTGCTCGACGCCTACCACTCGGACTTCCAGGAACTGCAGACCATCCAGCGCATGGAGTTCGGGACCGTGTGGTCGGGCGCGACGCTGACGAATCCGGGCCCGGTGGAGCGCGAGCGCATCCAGTCCGGACTGTTTCCCGACGTTCCGTTCATGGTCATCGAGAACTACAACAACGATCGCCGCGCGACCGTCGATTCCATCGGCCTCAACACGGACTTCAGCTTCAACGAAGACTGGAGCGTGAACGGCGACCTGAGCTGGTCGAAGGTCACCCGCAATGATCTGCGCCTCGAATCGACGGCCGGCAATGGAACGTTCAACGATCCGACGTTCCTGCCGCAGACGGAATCGATCTCGTTCACGACCGATCCCAACGGCGTCACCCGGTTCACGCCGAGCCTGGATTACAGCGACTACAACTCCGTGTTCCTCACCGATCCGGGTGGCTGGGGCGGTGGCCCGCGCCGCGCCGGATATGTCGGCGCGCCGGACATCAAGGACGAGATCAAGGCGATCCGCCTGTCGGCGACCCGCAAGCTCGAGACGGGCTTCGTCAACGAGATCTCGTTCGGCGCCAATTACGCCGAGCGCACGAAATCCAAGGAGCAGTTCCAGAGCAACCTGTGGCTGCGTGGCGATGTCTCCCACCTGGCCGTGCCGGAGGAGTACCGCACGGGAATCGCCGACTCGGCGTTCTTCGGCAGCCCGTACGGCATCATCGGATACAACGCAATCGCGATGTATCGCGATGGCTTCTGGGAAGCGATCAACTCGGTGGTGGATCCGAACGCCAATTCGGGCGATCGCGAGAACAACGTCCGCAACACCTGGCAGGTCGACGAAACGCTGCTCACGCCGTTCGTGAAGGTGGGCATCAGCACCGAGCTCGGCAGCCTGCCGCTGCGCGGCAACATCGGCGTCCAGGCGGTGGACGTCGACCAGAGCGCGCAGCTGCACATGACGGACAATCCGAACGTCGTGCCGACGCCCGTGCAGGTGGTCGAGCAAGGTGACACGTACACGGACGTGTTGCCGAGCCTCAACCTCGCGCTCGAGTTGCCGCACGACATGAAGGTGCGGCTCGGCGCCGCGATTACCGTCGCGCGCCCGCGCCTCGACGAACTCGGTGGTGGTGCGACGTTCAGTGTTACCAGCGACGGATCCTTGCCGACGATCGTCGACGGCCAGCCTTACTACTGGACCCGTAACGGCGGCGGCAATCCGGAGCTGCGGCCGTGGAAGGCGAACGCGTACGACCTGTCGTTCGAGAAGTACTTCAGCAACCAGGGTTACATTTCGCTGGCCGCGTACTACAAGGATCTCAAGACATACATCATCAACTCGTCCGAGATCGTGAGCTTCGAGGGTGTGCCGCTGCCGACTGTGGCGCCGGGCGACACGACGAGCTACGCGCTCGCCGATGCGAATCGCATGGGCGTGGCGACGGTCAAGACCAACGGCAAGGGTGGATACATCCGCGGATTCGAAGTCACGGCATCGATACCGTTCTCGTTGTTCGCGGAGGCACTCGATGGCTTCGGCTTCATCCTGAGCGGCGCGAAGAACAGCTCGTCGATCACGGTGAACGACGAGGAGATCCGCATACCGGGCCTTTCGACGAAGGTCATCAACTCGACGCTGTACTACGAGAAGCACGGATTCTCGGTGCGCGTGAGCAACCGCTACCGCGACGACTTCCTCGGCGAGGTGCCGCTGTTCGACAACACGCTCGACTTCAAGAACGTCGGCGCCGAGTCGCTGATCGATGCGCAGATCGGTTACACGGTGGGCAGTGGCGCGTTGAAGGGGCTGAGCTTCAGTCTCTCCGGAACCAACCTGACCGACGAGCCGTTCGTGCTGAACAACATCGATTCCGAGCCTTACCACACGATCAAGTACCAGAACTTCGGCGCCACGTACGCCGTGGCCCTGAGCTACGTGTTCCAGTAGACCTCGACGGTCATGGCCGGGGGGCTTCCCTCGGCCATGACCGGCCTGAGAAGCTAGGCGGGTGACAAGCAACGAAGTCAGATCCGTCGTCATCGCGGGAGGCGGAACGGCCGGCTGGATGACGGCCGCCGCGCTCGCGCGCGTGCTCGGTCCGCGGTTGTCGATCACGCTGGTGGAGTCCGCCGAGATAGGCATCGTCGGAGTCGGCGAGGCGACGATTCCCGCGATCGGCGAGTTCAACAAGCTGCTCAAGATCGACGAGAACGATTTCCTGCGGCAGACGCAGGGCACGTTCAAGCTCGGCATCGAGTTCGTCGACTGGTGGGAGAAAGGGCATGCGTACATGCATGCCTTCGGGCCGGTGGGCCGCGATCTCGCCTACATCCCGTTCCATAACTACTTCCTCGCGGAAGCCGGGCTTCGGGACCAGGCCGATGGATCCGCGGGATCGCTGTGGGACTACAGCTTCAACTGGCTGGCCGCGAAGCAGGCACGGTTCGCGCGCGTGGACCGCATCGCCGACACGCCGCTCGCGGGTCTGACGTGGGCCTTCCACTTCGACGCGTCGTTGTACGCGGCCTATCTATCGCGGCTCGCGCAGGCCGCCGGCGTGCGTCGGGTCGAAGGCAGGATCGCCGAAGTGCTGCTCGAGGAAGGCGGCGACGTGCGCGCGTTGCGGCTCGCCGACGGTCGCGAGCTCGCGGGTGACCTGTTCATCGATTGCACGGGTTTTCGGGGCCTCCTGATCGAAGGCGCGCTGCGCACGGGCTTCGAGGACTGGTCGCGGTGGCTGCCCTGCGATCGCGCGCTCGCGGTGCCTTCGGCGAACACGAGCCCATTGCTGCCGTACACGCGCTCGACGGCGCTCGAGGCGGGGTGGCAGTGGAGGATTCCGCTGCAACACCGCACCGGCAACGGCCACGTCTACAGCTCGGCGCACACCACGGACGAGCGCGCCCGTGAGCTGCTGCTCGCGAATCTGGACGCGCCCGCGCTGGCCGAGCCGCGGCTGATCCGCTTTGCGACCGGCCGACGCAAACTACTGTGGAACCGCAACGTGGTGTGTCTGGGGCTCGCGAGCGGCTTCGTCGAGCCGCTCGAGTCCACCGCCATCCACATCATCCAGGTGTCGATCCAGCGCCTGATACTGCTGTTTCCGCATCTCGGCGACTGCGAGGAGCGTCGCCGCGAATTCAACCGCGCGTCGATCGCGGAGTACGAATTCATCCGCGACTTCATCATCCTGCATTACCACGCCAACAATCGCGTGGGCGAACCGTTCTGGGACGGGTGCCGGAACATGGAGATTCCCGACTCGTTGCGGCACAAGATCGAACTGTTCCGCGAGACGGCGGGAATCTTCTGCTCCCCGGACGACCTGTTCCAGCTCAACAGCTGGCTGCAGGTGTTGTGGGGGCAGGGTGTGCGTCCGCGGGCGATGCACCCCTTCGTCGAGACGGTCTCTCCGCGCGACCGCGCGGGCTATCTACAGGACCTGCGCGGCCTGATCGCCCAGGCAGCCAGCCGGCTGCCCGGCCACGCGGAGTTCATCGCGCGCCACTGCGCCGCGCCGACGGCCCGCGTGGCCTGACCTTCTCCCGGCTTTTCCGTGCCAGGCACCGTCTTCAGCGCGCGGCTACCGAGTACAGGACCTTCGTATTACGCGTCTTGAGGAAGTCGTCGAGCGACTCGCCGCGCATGGCCGCGTAGATGTGCAGGTTGGTGGTGCCGACCACGGCGCCCAACTTCTCCAGCAGGAAGAAGATCGCGCCGTGGTGAATGAGCGCGCGCCAGTCCCGCGCCCGCAGCATCCTGCGCTCCTCTTCGCTGAGCCCAGCTTCCTCGAACAACCCTTCCGGATCGTCGAGGAACCGTCTGCGCCGTTCCGGCCGTAGCAGCGAATGCAGGAGCGAGTTCAGCCGGTACGCCTTCACGCTGCGTTCCAGCGTGAACGGATACGTGCCCGGCAGCTTCTCGACGCCGCGCCACTGGCGCTCGATGCGCTCGCGATACTGCGCGGGCGATTCGGAATCCGACTCGTCGGAATCGTCTTCGAAGATCACCGTCGCGATCGGCGTCATCGACGGCAGGTAGTAAGCCTGGTGCAGCTTCTTCACTTTCGGTGCGAGCGCACCACGCATCAGCAGCCACATGATGACCTCGGAACCTTCCATGCCGCCCTTCTCGGCGTACTCGGCGATGGTGATGTCGGTGAGCTTCTCGGGCTCCTTCTCCAGTAGTTCGAGGAATTCCATGTCCCAGGGTGTGTTGTTGAATCCCGCGCGTTCGCCATGCACCTGGTGCGACAGACCCCCCGTGCCGACGATCGCGACCTTGAGGTCCTCGGGATAACTGTGGATGGCCTTGCGCAGCGCGCGGCCGAGCTTGAAGCAGCGCCGCGCCGACGGGATCGGCAATTGCAGAACGCCGACCTGCAGCGGCACGATCGCGCCCGGCCATTCCTTCTCGTGCGGCCACAGCAGCGACAGCGGCGAGAAGCAGCCGTGATCGAGTCCCTTCTCCTGAAAGAACGACAGGTCGAACTCGTCCGCGACCAGTCCCTTGGCGATGTGCCGCGCGAGCGCCGGGTGACCCTTGATGGGCGGTAGTTTGCGCGCGCCGCCGCCTTCGTCCGCCACCCAGAACTTCTCGCCCACGCCGAGCGTGAATTGCGAGTAATGATCGAAGAAGAACGAGGTGATGTGGTCGTTGTAGATGAAGAACAGCACGTCGGGCTTCTTGTCCGCGAGCCATTTCTTCACGGGCTCGTAGCCGGCGAAGATCGGCGCCCACACCGGGTCCTCGTGTTTTTTCGCGTCGAGCGCGAAGCCGATGGTCGGGGTGTGGGAGGTTGCGATGCCGCCAACAATAGTGGCCATGGAGCTCTCCGGGAGTCGCGATTTTCAGGGGCCCAAGGTAACCGCACCCGGCGTACCTGACCCGCCCGCGAGCGAACGAGGGCGCGTACCGATGGTCGAGTCGAAAGCCCACGAATCGTGCACCATTCGCGCCATGCAGAAAGTCCTCGTCACGGCCGGCGCCGCCGGCATCGGCCGGGAAATCACACGGGCGTTCGCCGCGGCTGGCGCCCGCGTGTGCGCGATCGACGTCGACGCCGATGCCCTGGTCGCCCTGCGTCAGGAAATACCCGCGGTCCTGACCGACGTGTGCGATCTCGGCAGCCTGCCCTCGATCGAGGCCGTCGTGCCGCGTGCGATCGGCGCGCTCGGCGGGCTCGACGTGCTCGTGAACAACGCCGGCATCGCCGGTCCCACGTCCCCGGTCGAGCTATTCGATCCCGCGGAGTGGGACCGCGTCATGCGCGTGAATCTCGACGGCACCTTCAACGTCACGCGGCTCGCGATCCCGTTTCTGCGCAAGTCGCGCGCGGCCAGCATCGTCAACATGTCCTCGGCCGCGGGGAAATTCGGTTATCCGTTGCGCAGTGCCTACGCGACCAGCAAGTGGGGCGTCATCGGATTCACGAAGACACTCTCGATGGAGCTCGGCGAATTCGGGATCCGCGCGAACGCGATCCTGCCCGGTGCGGTGGCGGGTCCGCGGATGGATCATGTGCTCGAGGGTCGCGCCGCCGCGAGTGGGCGGTCGCTCGACGAGGAGCGCGCGATCGCGCTCGCCACGCGCTCGATCAAGGCACTGACCGAGGCCAGCGAGATCGCGGCGCTGGCGCTGTTCCTGGCGTCCGATGCCGCGCGCACGATCTCCGGACAGGCGATCTCCATCGACGGCGACATGCATCGCTCTTGAATCATTGCGCGTTCACTGATAGTCGAGCCCTCGGCGCGCCGCGTCGCGCCTGATAAGACAATCCGGGCTCAGGGGGAAGTATGAGATTCGACCGCATCGCGCTCGCCGCTTGCCTCGCCGCAACCGTGTTCCCGGGCTGCGGAAAACAGAAGACCGAAGCGCCGCCGCCGAAACCCACGGCGCAGGTCGACGCCGCGCGTATCACCTCGCCGAATCCGGGCGAATGGCCGACCTACGGACGCACGTACGACGAGCAGCGCTTCAGCCCGCTGGACAAGATCGATGCCGGCAACGTCGCGGGCCTGGGACTCGCGTGGGCGTTCGATCTCGACACGCCGCACCGCGTGCAGGAATCCACGCCGCTCGTGATCGACGGGGTGATGTACGTGACCAGCGCCTGGAGCAAGCTGTTCGCCCTCGACGCGAAATCCGGCAGGCAGATCTGGAGTTTCGATCCGAAAGTTCCGGGAGAGGCGGGCGTCAAGGCCTGCTGCGACGTCCCGAATCGCGGTGCGGCCGCGTGGAACGGCAGGATCTTCATCGGCACGATCGACGGCCGGCTCGTCGCGGTCGATGCCGCGACCGGCAGGCAATCCTGGGAAGTGATGACCGTTCCCGCGGGACAGAATTACACGATCACGGGAGCGCCGCGCGTATTCGCCGGCAAGGTGCTCATCGGCAACGGCGGCTCCGAGTACGGCGTGCGCGGCTACGTCACCGCCTACGACGCGGACACCGGCAAACAACTGTGGCGGTTCTACACGGTGCCAGGCGATCCCTCACAGCCGTTCGAACATCCCGACCTCGAGAACGCCGCGAAGACCTGGACCGGCGAGTGGTGGAAGCTCGGCGGCGGCGGCACGGTGTGGGATTCGATCGTCTACGACCCTGTGCTCGACATCATCTACATCGGGGTCGGCAACGGCAGTCCGTGGAACCAGAAGCTGCGCAGCCCGAAGGGCGGCGACAATCTCTATCTATCGTCGATCGTCGCGTTGAAGGGCGCGACCGGCGAATACCTCTGGCACTTCCAGACGACGCCCGGTGAGACCTGGGACTACACGGCGACGCAGCCGCTGATGCTCGCGGACCTGAAGATCGGCGACAAGGATCGCCAGGTCATCATGCAGGCGCCGAAGAACGGATTCTTCTACGTGCTCGATCGCGTGACCGGCGAGTTCATCTCGGGTGCGCCGTACGCGCACATCAATTGGGCCACGGGCCTCGACGCGAAGGGACGGCCGAAGGAAACGAAGGAAGCGCGCTACGACAAGAGTGGCAAGCCGGCGGTCGTGATCCCTGGCCCGGGCGGCGCGCATTCGTGGCAGCCGATGAGCTTCAATCCGAATACGGGCCTCGTGTACTTCCCGGTCATGGAAGCAGGATTCGCGTTCATTCCCGCGACGAATCCCGCGACCAGCAAGATCGGCTGGAACACCGGCGTCGATTTCAACGCCGGCAGCCTGCCGACGGATCCGAAGGTGCTCGCCGGCATCAAGGATCAGCTCAAGGGCCATCTCGTCGCATGGGATCCGATCGGACAGAAGGAAGCCTGGCGCGTCCAGTTCGAACATCCGTGGAACGGCGGCACGCTCTCGACCGCCGGCAATCTCGTGTTCGCGGGCAACTCGCTGGGCGAGATCGCGGCCTACCGCGCGACGGACGGCCAGCAACTCTGGTCCGCTCCGACGCAGGCCGGCGTGCTCGCGCCGCCGATCACGTACGAGATCGACGGCGAGCAATATGTCGCGGTGGAAGTCGGCTGGGGCGGGGCGTTCGGTCTGGCCGCCGGCGAACTCGCGCGCGACGCGCACATCAAGGCGAACATCCCGCGAGTCTTGGCGTTCAAGCTCGGCGGCGAACAGAATCTGCCGGATCTGCCTCCGGAACCGGCGCTGGCGTCGACCCTGCCGGAGCCGGTCGGCGACGAAGCCGCATGGACCGCGGGCAAGGCCGTCTATCACCGCTATTGCAGCGTCTGCCACGGCGACAGCGCCGTGAGCGGCGGCGTGCTGCCGGACCTGCGGCTCTCGCTGATCACGCACGACTCGAGCGCCTGGGAAGGCGTGGTGCGCGGCGGCCAGCGGGCGTCGAGGGGCATGGTTTCGTTTGCATCCGAGGTGTCCGCCGCCGACAGTGAAAACGTCCGCGCGTATGTGATACACCGTGCGCATGAAGTCCAGAAATTCGAGGCCGCCGCCGCCGGGCAACCCGCCGCCGATGTCCCGCCGGTCGGGGGTCCGAAGTGACCCCGGCCGTGGGATGCGGGGGATCGAACTAGTTAGGGAGCCGCGCGGTGCGTCGTAAGACTTTCGCGCGGCTCGTGGTTTCCATGTGCGGCGTCGTCGCGCTGGCCCTCTCGGGCTCGGCCGCCGCGGCCGAGGAGCCCCAATCAACGACCAGGCCGCAACCCGTGCTCGCCGGCAAGGTGCTCAAGATCAATGACGGCGATTCGATCGAGGTGAGCCTGGATTCGGGCCGGGCGCGCGTGCGCCTCTCCGCGATCGACACGCCCGAATACGACCAGCCGTACGGTGACAAGTCCAGCGCGGCGTTGAAGGCGATGCTGCCCGAGGGTTCTCCGGTCGAGCTCGAAGTCGTGACGCAGGATTCGTTCCGCAGGCTCGTCGCGGTGATCTGGAAGGTGGCCGACGGCGAGCGCATCAACATCAACGAAGTCATGTTGCGCGAGGGCCATGGTTGGGCCTATCGGCGCTACATGGGCGATCCGCGCTTCTGTGACATCGAAGCTGGGGCGCGCGACGGCAAACGCGGGCTGTGGGCGCAGCCGGTGAGCGAGTGGGTCTATCCACCCGAATGGCGTTTCCTCAAGAACGGCGAGATCCGGACGCTGCCGGCTCCGTACGCGGAGACGCGCGAACAGTGCGTCGCAGTCATGCGACGCGCGGGGGTCGCGACCTACACGCCGCCGAATTGACGCCCGATCACGCCAGCATCTTGCGGGCGCTTTCGATGGTGTTGGCTTTGTCCGCGTTGGTATCCGCGGGTGGCGTATTGTTGCGGCCCTTCCGGGCCGCGGGGCGCGCGCCGACTAGATTCATCCAGCGCTCGAGCTGCGGCAGTCCGTCGACACTCACACCCGACCAGCCGTAACCCGCGACCCAGCTCCATAGCGCAATGTCGGCGATCGAATATTCGCTGCCGGCGATGTATTCGTTCGCGGCGAGCTGTCTTTCCATCACTTCGAACAGGCGCCGGACCTCGCGCTGGTAACGGTCGATCGCGTACGGAATCTTCTCGGGCGCGTAACGATAGAAGACGTTCGCCTGGCCCATCATCGGTCCCACGCCCGCCATCTGGAACATGAGCCACTGAAGCACGCGCGAGCGCGCCTTGGGTTCTGTGGGCAGCAGCCTGACCGGCGATTTGTCGCCGTACGTTTCCGCGAGATAGATGAGAATCGCGCCGGATTCGAACACGGCGAAGTCGCCGTTCGCATGATCGATGATCGCGGGAATGCGCCCGTTCGGATTGATCTCGAGGAACCAGTCCTCCTTCTGCTCGAGTTTCGACAGCGTGAGCAGGCGCACGGTGTAGGGCAGTCCCATTTCCTCGAGCGCGATGGAAATCTTCCAGCCATTGGGTGTGGCCGCGGTGAACAACTCGATCATGTTGAGGTTCCTCGTGTTCCTTGAGGGTTGCGCAGTATAGATTGCCGGAGTGGAACTCATCGCTTCGAACTGGCGACTCGCCGCGGTCGCCGCCTTGTTCTTTCTCGGCGTCGCGGCGCGGCGCGCCGGCTGGGGCAACGAGCTGCACGGCCGCCGGCTGCTGAATTTCGTCTTCAACGTCGGCCTGCCGATCCTGATCCTCGGCGCGCTCACGGGTGTGCCGCTGGCGCGTGAACACGCGGTACTGCCGCTCACCGCGATACTCGTATCGCTGCTCGGCTGGGCGGCGGCCGCGTTCACCGCGCAGCGTTTTCGCCTGCCGATGCGCGGCGAAGGCGCGATGGTGTTGTGCGCGATGTCGATGAACATCTCGCTGATCTATCCATTCGCCGCGTTGAGCCTCGGCGCCGGCGCGTTCGCGCAGCTCGTGATGTTCGACATGGGCCACGCGATCATGGTGTGGACCGTCACGACCGTGGTCGCCTGCAAGTACGGCGGGCATGCGGACGACATCCCGGTCCTGCTCAAACGCACGCTCGCGGCGCCGCCGTTGTGGGTGCTGCTCATTTCGCTGGGCCTGAACGTGGGCGGCGCGCCGATTCCGCGCGATTTCCTGCATGGCGTGCTCGTGACTGGCCAGGCGCTGGTGTTGCTGGTGCCCCTCGCGATGGGTCTGCTGGTGAGCGCGCGTGGCCTCAGGCGGCCGGAGGTCATGGCTGCGGTTGTCTTGCGTTCGGGCCTCGGCGCGGCGCTGGGTTTCGGGCTGGCCTGGTTGTTTGGGCTCGAGGGCACCTCCGCGGCCATCGCCGCCATCGGGGCGGCGGCGCCCATTGGTTTCACGGCCGTGGTCCTCTCGGCCCGCGAGGAGCTGGACCTGGACCTCGCCGCGAGTGCCGCGGCCATCTCCGTTTTCCTGGGTTCCCTGTGGATTCCACTGGTCTTATTGCTCCTCTGACCCCGTTTCATTAAAGGTGGAGTCGTCGGACGGTGAGGTCGTTAGAGTGCCCACGATGTATACGACGAGCTCGGCAATCCTCGAAGCGCTGGTCGAAGGCGGCGTCGAATACCTGTTCGCGAATTTCGGCAGCGATCATCCCGGATTGATCGAGGCGATCGCGCGCGCCCGCGCGGCTAACAAGCCGTGCCCGAAGGTCATCACGTGCCCGACCGAGATGGTCGCGATGTCGGCCGCGCATGGTTACGCGCAGGCCACCGGCCGCGCGCAGGCGGTGCTCGTGCACGTCGACTGCGGAACCCAGGCGCTCGGCGGCGCCGTCCACAACGCGGCGAAGGGGCGCGTGCCCGTGCTCATCATCGCCGGGATCTCGCCGGCCACGCAGGAAGGCGAGGCGCGCGGCAGCCGCAACGAGTTCATCCAGTGGATCCAGGACGTGCCCGATCAGCGCGGCCTGGTCCGCGGCTACGTGCGCTACGAGAACGAGATCCGGGTCGGTGCGAACGCGAAGCAGATCGTCCATCGCGCGCTGCAGTTCGCGCACAGCGAGCCACGCGGTCCGGTATACGTCACCGCGGCGCGCGAAGTGCTCGAGAGCGAAGTTCCGCGGGTGTCGATCGACACACGGCTCTGGCGGCCGCTCGCCGGGGGCGCGCTGCCGCCGGCGCTGGTCGAAACGATCGCGGCCGCGCTCGTGACGGCGCAGCGTCCCCTCGTCGTCACGTCATACCTCGGGCGCAATCCCGCGGCGGTCGCCGAGCTGATCGGCCTGTGCACGGAAGTCGGCATCGGCGTGCTCGAGTCCGTGCCGAGCTACGTGAATGTTCCGACCGACCACGATTGTTACCTGGGCGTGCAGTGGAACGAGCGGCGCCAGAACGAGGCGCTTTCCGCTGCCGACGTCGTGCTGGTCATCGACAGCGACGTGCCCTGGATAGGCGCCGTCAGCAGACCGCGCGCGGGGGCGCGCATCTTTCACATCGACTCGGACGCGCTCAAGCAGCAGATGCCGCTCTGGTACATCGGCAGCGAGGTCGCATGCCAGGCCGACGCGGCCACCGCGCTCGCGCAATTGCGCGCGGCCTGCGCGCAGCTCGCGCCGTCGCGCGAGCGGCTCGCCGAGCGCATGGGACACCTCGAGGCCGCGCACGAAGCCTGGGAGGGATTCGTCGCCGCCCACGAGCGGCCGCAGGAGCAGCTCACGCCGCAGTTTCTCGCCGCGTCGATCCGCGCGGCCGTGGGGCCCGAGGCGATCGTCGTCAGCGAGGCGGTCACGAATTTTCACGTGGTCTCGCAGCACCTGCAGCGCACGGTCCCGGGAACCTTGTTTTCGAGCGGCGGCGGCTCGCTCGGCTACAACGGCGGCGCGGCCTTCGGCATCAAGCTCGCGAAGCCCGACGCGCTCGTCGTGTCGATCTGCGGCGACGGCAGCTATCTGTTCTCGCAGCCTTCCGCCGTGCACTGGATGGCGCGGCGTTACCGCGCGCCGTTCCTGCACATCGTGCTCAACAACGGCGGCTGGCAGGCGCCGCGCCAGGCGGTCGCGAGCCTGCATCCGCAGGGACTCGCCGCGAGCTCGCCGCACATCGACATCGATTTTCCACAGCCGCCGGACTACGGCGGCATCGCCGCCGCCGCGGGCGGCGCACATGCCGAGGTCGTGACCACGACGACGGAAGTCCTGCCCGCGCTCGAGCGCGCGCTGTTCGCGGTGCGCACGCAGCGCAGGTCCGCGATCATCGACGCGCACATCTGATCGGGTCAGCGGATCCGGAACAGCTTCTCGGCGTTGGTCTGAAAATATTTCTTCTTGTCCTCGGCCGACATCGGCAGGTTGTCGGAGACGGTAACCTCCGAAGCAAGGTACTGGTAGGGATAGTCCATCGCGTACAACGTGTGATCGGCGCCCATCACCTGGTGGCAGAACATGATAGCGGGCGCCCACGCAACGCCGCTGTTCGTGACGTACACGTTTTCCCGCAAGTACTCGCTCGGCGTGCGCTTCAGCTCCTTGAGCATCGGGTAACGCTTCGCCGCGATCTGCGCGCGATGCATGTAGTCGATGCGGTACATCCAGTACGGCAGCGCCTCGCCGCAATGGCCGATGATCATCTTCAGCTTCGGGAAGCGGTCGAACACGCCGGCGACGATGATCCGCAGCATGTGGAGGCCGGTCTCGGCCTGGAATCCGAAAACGGCGCCATCGAGCCCGGCCTCCAGGTAGGGCGCGATCATGTCGCGCGGCGGGGCGTTCGGGTGCAGGTAGATGGGCACGTCGAGCGCCTCGGCGGCTTCGAAGATGGCCCAGAACTTCGGGTCGTCGAGCCGCTCTCCCATCGTGTGTGAATTGATGATGACGCCGCGCAGGCCGAGCTGGCGTACGCCGCGCTCGATCTCGCGCGCGGCCGCCGGCGGATCCTGCGGCGCCGCGGCCGCGAGACCGACGAACCGCGTCGGGTGACGGGCGATCGCCGCCGCGAGCTCGTCGTTGCTGTCGCGCGCGAGCGCATTCGCGGTGGCCGCGTCGAACACCTGCACGCCGGGTGAGGTCAACGACAACACCTGCATGTCGATGCCGCTCGCGTCCATGTCGGCGATGCGCTCCGCGCCGAGGTTCTGCAGGCGGTCGATGATGAAGCGCGCCCTGTCACTCGAGCTGTTGAGATAGAAACCCCACAGGCTCTTGAAACCCGGATCGTCGTAGCCGTCGGCAAGCAGTCTGCGGAACGCATTCATCTGGTCGCGGGTCGCGAATGCTTCCTCGGTGGCGATGCGGCGGTAGTCGGGCATGGAGACTCCAGCAATTGCGGCGACGGAAAAAAATTCCTTCCAAATCATGGCACAGCGTATGTCGCAGGGGATTGCGCGTGGCGTCGCATAACTGTTCGCGAAGGATCGAGTCACTGGCCTGCGCTGGTTGCTTCATCATGTCCGCATGTCAGCGAACATCAAACCGACCGACGCTTCGGCCACGCACCCTTATCCCGAACTCGCGCTCTTCATCGACGGTGAATGGCTGGGCGCGCAAGGAAGGAAGACGCAGCCCGTCGTCAATCCCGCGACGGAGGAAGTCCTCGGTCAGTTGCCGCACGCGACGCCGGCCGATCTCGAGCGCGCGCTCGCGGCCGCGCAGCGTGCGTGGAGCGAGTGGCGAGGCCTGCTGCCCGTGCAGCGCTCGAAGATCCTCAAGAAGGCAGCGGACCTGATGCGCGCGCGCACCGAGGAAATCGCGCGCATCGCGACGCTCGAGATGGGCAAGACCATCCACGAGACGCGCATCGAGGTGCAGGCTTCGGCGGAAATCTTCGAGTGGTATGGCGAGGAGGGCCGCCGCGCGTACGGGCGCGTGCTGCCGCAGCGCTTGCCCGGTCAGCGCATGACGATCTTGAAGGAACCCGTGGGGCCGGTGGCCGCGTTCGCGCCGTGGAATTTCCCGGCGGGCAATCCGGCGCGCAAGCTCGGCGCGGCGCTCGCCGCGGGCTGCACGTGCATCCTGAAGCCCGCCGAAGAGGCTCCGGGCACCGCGCTTGCGATCGCGCGCGCATTACACGAAGCCGGCGTGCCGCGCGGTGCGCTCGCGATCGTGTTCGGCGTGCCGCACGAGGTATCCCAGCAGCTCATCGCCTCGCCGATCATCCGCAAGATTTCGTTCACGGGCTCCGTGCCGGTCGGCAAGCAGCTCATGAAACTCGCGGCAGACGGCATGAAGCGCACGACGATGGAGCTCGGTGGCCACGCGCCGGTGATCGTGTTCGACGACGTCGACGTCGACAAGGTGCTCGATGCCTGCGTCACCGCGAAGTACCGCAACGCGGGCCAGGTGTGCGTGTCACCAACGCGTTTCTACGTGCAGGAGTCCATCTACCCGAAGTTCGCGGAAGGATTCGCGGCGCGCGCGAAGACGTTACCCGTGGGCCCCGGCATCGACGAGGCAAACCGGATGGGGCCGCTCGCGCACGCGCGGCGCCTGCCGGCGGTGCAGGGCATCATCGACGACGCGGTCAAACACGGCGCGCGGCTGCTCGCGGGCGGCAAACGCATCCAGCGCAAGGGATACTTCTTCGAGCCGACCGTGCTGGCGGACATACCGAACACCGCGCGCACCATGAACGAGGAGCCCTTCGGTCCCATCGCACTGCTGAATCCGTTCCGCGATTTCGACACGGTGATGGCCGAAGCCAATCGCCTGCCTTATGGCCTCTCGGCCTTCGGTTTCACGAACGATGCGCGCCGCGTCAACCTGCTCGGCGAGAAGCTCGAGGCCGGCATGATCGGTCTCAACAGCTTCCAGATCTCCGTGCCCGAGGCGCCGTTTGGCGGCGTAAAGGAAAGCGGGCACGGCAGCGAGGAGGGCATCGAAGGGCTCGAGGCCTGTCTCGTGACCAAGTTCATCAGCCAGGGCTGACGGAGCGTGCGCCGGGCTCGATTTGACCCGGAGACGCTGACCGCTCAGTCGAGATCGAAGGCGCGTTCGTAACGCAGCTTGAGCGCCGGATCCTGCCGGTGCTTCTCGAGGAAGCAGTTCTCGACCACCAGCACTTCGATCTCCGTGCCCATGAAGCAGCGGAAACTGTCCTCGGGCACGCACACGATGGGCTCGCCACGCACGTTGAAGCTCGTGTTCACGATCACGGGGCAACCGGTGAGCTCGTTGAAGCGCTTGATCAACGCGTAGTAGCGCGGATTGGTGTCTTCGTGCACCGTCTGCACGCGCGCCGAGTAGTCGACGTGCGTGACGGCCGGGATCGACGAGCGCGGGACGTTGAGTTTCTCGATGCCGAAGAGTTTCTGCTCGGCCTCGGTCATCGCGATGCGATGGCGTTCCCGGACGTCCGCCACCAGCAGCATGTACGGGCTGTCGTCATCGAGCTCGAACCAGTCGGATACGTGTTCACGCAGCACGGAGGGCGCGAACGGACGGAACGATTCGCGATATTTCACCTTTAGATTGAGCAGCTTCTGCATCGACGGCGAACGCGCATCGCCGATGATGGAGCGCCCGCCGAGGGCGCGCGGACCGAACTCCATGCGCCCCTGGTGCCAGCCGATCGCCTTGCCGTCCGCCAGCGCTTGCGCGCAGCGGTTGATGAGCTCGGCATCGTCCAGCACATCGTAGGTGGCGCCGATGGAAGAGAGCCGGCGCTCGACGTCGGGTTGTTTGTAGCGGGGACCGAGGTAGCTGCCGCGCATCGCATCGCGGCTGCCGTTGAGCTTGCGCGCCTGCTGCTTGTACATGTGATTGGCGACGAGCGCGGCGCCGAGCGCGCCGCCGGCATCACCCGCGGCGGGCTGCAGCCAGAGTTTGTCGAATACCTTCTCGCGCAGCAGTTTGCCGTTGGCGACGCAGTTGAGCGCGACACCGCCTGCGAGGCAGAGGTTGCGTTCGCCCGTGGCCTGCGCGACGCCGCGCGCGAGCTTGATCACGACTTCCTCGGTGATCACCTGGACGCTCGCGGCGAGATCCATCTCGCGCTGCGTGAGCTGAGCCTCGGAGGTGCGCGGCGGTCCGCCGAACAACTCGTCGAACTTCGCATTGGTCATGCGCAGACCGGTGCAATAGTCGAAGTAGTCCATGTTCAGGCGGAAGGAGCCATCGTCCTTGATGTCGATCAGGTTGTCCTTGATCTTCTGGACGAACGTCGGCTCGCCATAGGGCGCGAGGCCCATGACCTTGTATTCGCCGGAGTTCACCTTGAACCCGGTGTAATAGGTGAAGGCGGAATAGAGCAGGCCGAGTGAATGCGGGAAGTGGATCTCGCGGATGACCTGCAGCTTCTCTCCGTCACCGTGCGCGAGCGAGGTCGTGGTCCATTCGCCGACGCCGTCCATCGTGAGCACGGCGGCGCGCTCGAACGGCGAAGGATAGAACGCGCTCGCGGCGTGACTCAGGTGATGCTCGGAGAACAGCAGGCGCGAGTTCCAGTCGACATGATTGCCGAGCGTTTCGGTCAACGCCTTCGCCAGGTTGTCCTTCTGGAACAGCTTGTCCTTGATCCAGACGGGCAGCGCCTGCCGGAACGACGAGAAGCCGCGCGGCGCGAACGCCAGGTAGGTTTCGAGCAGGCGCTCGAACTTGAGGAAGGGCTTGTCGTAGAAGGCGACGTGATCGATGTCGCCCGCGACGAGGCCTGCTTCCTCGAGGCAGTAGTTCACCGCGTTTTGCGGGAAGCGGTCGTCGTGCTTCTTGCGCGTGAAACGCTCTTCCTGCGCGGCCGCGACGATTTTTCCGTCGACCACGAGAGCCGCTGCCGCGTCATGGTAATACGCGGATATTCCGAGGATCTTCACGATGGCTTCAGAACAACGTGTAGATGAACGGCGCCACCGCCGAGCCCTGCGCGAATACCAGCAACGCGCCAATCAGAACGGTCACGAAGATGATGGGCAGCAGCCAGAATTTCTTGCGGACTCGAAGGAATTGCCACAGCTCGGCGATAAGGCTGGTCATTGGAAGTTCTCCTAAAACTGTCGCGGCAGCGAGGCGCCGTCGGGTCCGGGCGGGGAGCGATCCATCCAGTAGGTGGTTCGCATCCTGTCGAACGAGCGATGCAGCGCATCGCGCTTGGTGAGCCGGAAGAACAACGCGACCGGCGTGAATACACCAAAGAAGATCACGCCCATGATGATGGGGCTCACGATCAGGTTGAGCACCGCGCCGAAGTACATCCACGCGACGTTCAGCGGACGCAGGATGCGCGGGATAACGACCGCGATCAGCGCGAACCCGGCGGAGACCCCGAGCGCTGGAAGCGCATATCGGCTCGACTTCCACCACAGCCAGCCGGCGAGGAGCAGAAAGACGACGGCGAATGTGAAACCGAAAGACCGGTCAGTCGGCAGTTTGACGGGTGTCTTCATGGCACCGCTTGAGTTGTAGGAATACCCTGACCCAGAATCTTACCGCTCACCCGCAAGCGGACGGAGGCGGAGGCACGGCCCATCCACGGCAATGTGTGAACTGCGTCCGACTCGCCTAATAAGAACGGGTCAAAGGGAAAACCGAATGAAAAAGGTCTTGCTGATCATGGTCTTGCTGTGCGCCGTCGTACTGGCGGTCCTGGGTTATGAACGATTGTTCGTGCAGAAGACGTTTGGTGGAGCCGCCATTTTCGGCTTCGTGGTCATCGGCGCGTTCATGGCCTTCGCCCTGCTGACGCTGCTGCTTTATGACACGCGTCATCGCTCGACCCTCGGCGGAATCTGGATGGCGGGCCTGACGACGGTGACGTTCTACCTGATCGCGGACGCGGTCGTGGGGTGGTTCCTGATCAAACCACTGTCGCCTGCGCTCGTGCCCGACGAGCACCTGCATCACCGGCTGGTTCCGGATTCCTACTCGCGCCTGCAGCAGCCGGAGTTCTCGTACACCCAGCGTGTGAACAAGCTCGGCATGCGCGGTCGCGAGGTCGCGATCGAAAAACCCGACGGGGTCGTCCGGATCCTGGCGCTGGGCGATTCCTTCACGATGGGCAAGGGTGTGGAAGACCACCAGACATTCTCGGTGGTGCTCGAGGGGTTGCTCAACGAATCGGCGGCGGACTCCTGCAAGGGAAAGGTTTTCGAAGTACTCAATGGCGGAGTGGATAGTTACGCGCCCGTGCTCTCGAACATCGCGTTGCGGCGTGACTTCGCGAACCTGTCGTCCGACCTCATCCTGCACAATCTCGACGTGAGCGATCTCGTGCAGGAGGCGGCATACCGCAAGGCGGCTGTCCGCGACTCCGACGGCAACATCGTGGCGGTCCCGAACGCCGGTCGCTCGGCATCGACGACCGATCGCCTGCACGACTGGATCAACCAGCACCTGTTCTTCACACGCGCGTTGCTCTACTACACCAGCAAGGCGATGGGCGCCGACGAGATCAACGTGCGCACCGTGGCGACCCAGGTGAATCGCGAACTCGTCGCGCACACGCTCGCGAACGACACCACGCCGCGCGACGCGCAATGGGCCGACATCTTCGAGAGCGTGGGCGCGATCCGCGACTTCGCCGAGTCGAAGGGCAGCAAGTACGCCCTGATCGTTTACCCGTGGGGCCACGAGGTCAGCGATGGCGAATGGATGCCCGGCCGTTACGTGTACTTGAATAAAGGAGACGTCGCGGGAGACCGCGGCCTGAACGTCATCCGCCGGCTGTCGGCCGAAAACGGCATCACCCTGGGCGAGATGCATCCCGTATTTCGCGCGTATGACGGCGGCAAGAAACTGTACTTCGACCAGGACAATCACTGGACCGTCGAAGGCCAGCGTGTCATGGCCCAGGGGCTCGCGGATTTCGTGCGAGCTAACTACTGGACCGCCTGGTGCCAGTGAGACGGCGGAGTCGTGGCGGCGGTCAGGCC
>JAEZCR010000068.1 GCA_023433465.1 Pseudomonadota bacterium
CCGAGCTGTCGTATGGGCAGGCACGCCGCGTGTTGTTCGCGCGCGCATGGGCGTGTGAGCCGCGCCTCGCTTTGCTCGACGAGCCGTTCGCGGGGCTGGACCGCGCGACGCGCGCGGATCTCGCGCAGCGGCTCAATGAATGGCTGGAAGAGGGCGGCAGCTGCGTGATCGCGACTCATCATCGCGAAGAGTGGCCCGCGCATACGACGCACGTCCTGGAACTCGCGCACGGACGAGCGATTTCGGCGCACGCGGTGGGTGAGGCATGAAGAAGTGGTTGGTCGGAGTGATCGTCGCCGTGCTGGCGGCGGCGGCGTTTCTGTGGTTCAACGCGCGCGCGGAGCCCGAGCCGGTGCAGGTGATCCTGGAGCCGGGCCCGCCACAACCGCGCGTATTGCCCGAGGAAGCGGGAATCGATCCGCAGGCGATCGAGGCCGCGGTGCAATATGCGGGGGAGCGCAACACGCGCGCGCTCGTCATCGGGCACGGCGGGCACATCGTGTTCGAGAAGTACTGGGGAGGTACGACCGCGGATACGCCGGTGAAGATCTCGGGATTCACGCCGGCGCTGGCGGCGTTGCTCGTCGGCACGGCGATGAACGATCGCGTCGTCCGCGATATCGACGCGCCGGTTTCGCATCTCGCGAAGAACCTCGCCACGGATCCACGCGCCGACATCAGCTGGCGGCAGCTGCTCACCCAGTACGATGCCGAGACCGCGGCCGACGCCAATACGCTGGCGCGCGCGCTGGAAGGCGCGCTGGGTGGGTCCTACGAGCAGCTCGTGGCGGATCGGCTGTGGAGAACGCTCGGCGCGGGGAGTTTTTCGATGGCGCGGTCCGCCGCTTCGGACACCATGCAGGTCCGCGCCGACTGCTGCTTCACCGCGCGACTCGGCGACTGGATGCGGGTGGCCGAACTACTCGCGCACGACGGCGTGTTCGAGGGAAACCAGTTCACGCCGCCGGGCTTCGTGAAACTCATGCTCTCGCCCGTGCGCAAGGACGCGCAGCATGGATTCTTCACGCGCGTCGATGGTCAGTTCGCCGCGCGCGACGTCGCCTGGCTCGAGGCGGAGGGGAAACAACGGCTGTGGGTCGTGCCGTCCCTGCGGCTCACGATCCTGCGCGTCGGCGATGAGCCGCCGGCGTCACTGGGCTTCGACGAGGCGATGATTCCCGACACCATCATCCGCGGCACCGCCGGCTGGCAGCCCGCGCGCGCGACCGAAGGAATCGATCCGAAGAAGTTCGCGCCGCACTAGAGGGGGTGGGGATAACGGTGCCGGTGTAAAAAGTGGGGATTGCGAGATGTCATCGCCCTGAGCGAGCGGCCCACAATCCCCACTTTTTACACCGGCACCTAATCCCCACCCTCGAACGTCATGGACGTCTCGAAGAGCTCGACGGCCTGGCCGACGATCCACACGCCGTCGAGTTTGCCTTCGCTGAATTCGAGTTCGACGTCCACGCGGCCGGCGCGATGCACGTGGTGGCCCTGCGCGCCGGTGAAGTGCGCAGTGGCGCCGGAATGCGGCAGCAGTCCCTGGCCGACCAGGTAGGCGCCTAACAACCCGTGCGCGTTGCCGCTGACCGGATCCTCGGGGATGCCGAGCGCCGGGCAGAACATGCGCGACTCGGTCAGGCAGTCCGCGATGCCGTGCGACAGCGTGAACACGAAGAACCCGGCGGCGCCGAGCTGCGCGGAGAGCGTGGTGAGTCGCGAGAAATCCGGCTTGAGCTGCTTGAGCTGATCGGTACTGCGCACGCCGATGAGCAGCCGCGTGCCCGAGCCGCCGACGATGCGCAGCGGGCAACGCGTGTCGATGTCGCCGGTCGAGAGCGCGAGCGCGTCGAGCACGGCGAGACGTTCGCGATCGTTGAGCTGGCGTCCCAGCGGCGGGGCGGGTTGCCGCACCGCGATGCGGCGCGCCGGACCCTCACCTCGGACTTCGACATCGACGATGCCGGTCTTCTGCCGCTGCCGCACGCGTCCGCTGTGCGGTACGCCGTCGCGCGACAACACGAAGTGCGTGGCCACGGTGGCATGACCGACGAATCCCGCCTCGGTGCGCGGCGTGAAGAATCGCACCCGCAGGTCGTGATCATCCGACTCCGGCTCGAGCACGAACGCGGTATCGGCATTGTTGAGCTCGCGCGCGATCGCGAGCATCTCCGCGTCCGTCAGCGAATCGGCGTCGAGGACGACTCCCGCGGGATTGCCGGTGAAGCGATCCGTCGTGAATGCGTCGACTTGAAAGATGCGGATACGGCGGCTCATGCGGGCGGCGAATTCTAGTCCCTTTCATACAACGCGCAACACCGTCTTTTCCGTTAACATTCGCCCTGCCTCGGGGTGGTGAGTGCGTCGTGCACTCGCCTGAGATGCGGATGGGCCGCGAACCCGTAGAACCTGATCCGGCTAGTACCGGCGGAGGGATAGGAAAATGCACGCTTCACTGCGCGCCATCGGCGCGTTTTCTCTCTTTGTGTCCTGCGCGGCGTTCGCCGACGCGAGCGACCAAACCACTCTAGACGAAGTCGTCGTGACCGCGGAGCTGCGCGATCGCGAGCTGCGCGCGTTGCCGATGAGCGCGACCGTTCTCACCGCGGACACGCTCTCGGTCGCGGGCGTCACTCACTTCCAGGATGTGATCGGCCTCGTGCCCAACCTCAACTGGTCCGCGGGCACGTCGCGGCCTCGCTACTTCCAGATTCGCGGCATCGGCGAGCTCGAGCAGTGGCAGGGCGCGCCGAACCCGTCGGTCGGATTCCTGATCGATGGCGTGGATTTCTCCGGCGTCGGAATGCCCGCGACCTTGTCCGACGTCGAGCGCATCGAAGTGCTGCGCGGACCGCAGGGCACCGCGTACGGCGCCAATGCGCTCGCGGGATTGATCGCGATCAACACGCGCGCACCGTCGCGTGAACACGAGCTCGAGGCCGACCTCATGGTGGGCGACCACGGCACGCGCGGCGCGACAGCCGTGATCGGCGGCCCGATCGGCGAGGGCGAAACCGCGTGGCGGCTCGCCGCCGGCAACCACCGCAGCGACGGGTTTCGCCGCGACACGTTCCTGGGCCGCGACGACACGAACGGCTACGACGAAACCAGCGCGCGGCTGCGCCTGCGTGCGCAGCCCTTCGACGACCTGCGCGCGGACTTCGTCGCGATGTGGGTCGATCTCGACAATGGTTACGACGCGTTCTCGGTCGACAACTCGCGTGTCACGCTGTCCGACCAGCCCGGCCAGGATACGCAGATCGCGCGCGCGTTCGCGATGCGGCTCGATTACACGGGCGCCGAAGCCTTCGACGTGATCAGCCGGACCACGATGGGGACGTCGCGCAGCGTGTACTCGTTCGATGGCGACTGGGGCAACGACGAGAGCTGGGGCATCTACGCGCCGTATACCTACTTCCAGCGCTTCGATCGCGAGCGGCGCACGCTGAGCCAGGACCTGCGCCTGGTTTCGCGCGACAGCGTCGACGCGGGCGCGCCGTTCGCATGGCTGGCCGGCCTCTACGCGTTGCGCACGCATGAAGACGTCGCGCAGCTCGACACCTGGGAAGACGGCTTCGGCCCGGGTGAAGCCCGCATGGCGAGCGACTATCGCGCGACCAACCTGGCCGCGTACGGCGAGCTCGAATGGCGGGTGGGCGCGGCGAGCGTGGTGTCCGCCGGCGTGCGCGGCGAGCGCCGCGGCGCCGATTACGACGACACCAACGGCGCCGTGTTCTCACCCGACGAAACCATGTTCGGCGGTAGTTTGAGCGTGCGCCATGCCCTCGAGGGCGGCACCGTCTACGCGCGTCTCGCGCGCGGCTACAAGGCCGGCGGCTTCAATATCGGCGCCGGCGTGCCGCCCGAATCGCGCACGTTCGAGACTGAAACCCTGGACAGCATGGAGTTGGGATGGCGCGGCGCGAATGCGCAGGCGACCGTGTCGACCGACGTCGCGCTCTTCTACATGCGCCGGCAGGATCAGCAGGTTCAGACGGGCGAACAACTCGTGCCCGGGGATCCCCTGAGCTTCGTGCTCTACACCGACAACGCCGCGCGCGGCGAGAACCTGGGTGTCGAGGCGAATCTGCGCTGGCAGTTCGCGGAGCAATGGCTGCTCGATCTGCGCGGAGCCATCCTCGAAACGGAATACATCGATTACCAATACGGCGATCGCGATCTCGACGGCCGCGAGCAGGCCCACGCGCCGCAATACATGTTCGACGTCGGCGTCGAATATCGCGCGCGCGGCTGGTTCGGCCGCGTCGACTTCGCCGGCGTCGACGACTTCTACTTCGATGTCTCGCACGACGAACGCGCTCCGGCCCGCGTCCTGACACACCTGAAGGCGGGATACTCAGGGAAACACTGGCGCGCGGAGATCTGGGTTCGCAACTTGTTCGACCGGTACTATTCGCAACGCGGTTTCCAGTTCGGTCTCGAGCCGCCGGATTACCCGTCGACCCGGTACACGCAGGCAGGAGATCCACGCCACGCGGGTGTGACGGTCGCTTATACTTTTCGCTGACGAGGCAACATGAACATCGGCGTCGAGATCAGTCTCTATCCACTGACCGAGAACTACATCCCACCGATCCGCGGATTCATCGAGCGGCTCAACGCGGACGGGCGCTTCAAGGTCATCACGAATGACATGAGCACCCAGGTTTTCGGCCGCTACGAGGAAGTAATGGAAGCGCTGACACGCGAGCTCAGGCCGACCTTCGAACGCGACGGAAAGTCGATTTTCGTGATGAAGGTACTGGGTCCGCTGGGTTAGCCGCGTCTCATCTCTCGTGACGCTGTCCGAAGGAACGCTGACCGCATTCCAGGTGCTCACGACCGTGGCGGGCGCGGCGTACGCCGTGCTCGCCGCGCGCCGCAATCGGCTGTGCTGGATCGCGGGCGCGATCGGCGCGGCGCTGCTCGCGCTGCTGTCAGCCCTGCAGGCGCTGCCGATGCAGGCCGCGCTCAACGTTTTCTACGTGGGCATGTCGGTCTACGGCTGGCTCAACTGGACGCGCGCGAGCACCGAGGGAGATCTGCCGGTGGGTTGGTGGCCCTGGCAGGGGCACCTTGCCGCCGCCGCGGCGCTCGTGTTGTTGTCGTTGGTGAGCGCACACTTGCTGGCCGAGCGCACCGAGGCCGAGTGGCCGCTGCTCGATTCGCTCGCCACGTGGTTCAGCCTGTTCGCGACCTGGCTCGCCGCCCGGGCGCGGGTCGAAAACTGGATTTACTGGATAGTCATCGATGGAGTGCTGGTGTACCTGTACTACATGCAAGACTTGCCATGGATCGCCGCGCAGTTCGTGGTGTTGGTCGTGATCGCCGCGGCGGGCCTGGTTTCGTGGCGGCGCCGGTTCGTGGCGCAGGGAGCGCCGGCATGATCGACGGCGTCACGCTGCAACACGTGCCGGGCTGCGAGAACGGCGACGCGCCGTATTCGCAGGAGCTCATCGGCGGCGGCAAGGTCAATCGCAGCTTTCTCGTGCGTACGCGCCGCGGGAAGTTCGTCGTGCGGCTCAACGAGGATCCCTCGGCCGATCCGGGGCTGGATCGCCAGCGCGAGATCCTGCTGCATTCGGCGGCCGCGAACGCCGGGATGGCGCCCCACATCATCTACGCCTGCCCCGATCATTCCTGTCTGGTCACCGACTTCCTCGAAGGCCGGCTCTGGACGCCTCACTACTTCACGCGCATGCGCGACCTGCGTTCGCTCGGTCAGCGGCTGCGTGCGTTGCACGCCGTGACGCCGCCTTCGCTGCCGCGTTTCGACCCGCTCGCTGCCGCGCGGCGTTACGCGGAGCGGATCGTGCAGGACGACCGGTCGGAGTCCGCGCGCCTCGAGTCGTTGCTCGAAAGCGGCGCCGCGTCGCTCGCGCGCTCGGGGTCCGCCCGGCGCGCGGCCACGATCGTCCACAACGACCTGCACAGCGGAAACGTCATCACCGCGGACCGTCTGTACTTCATCGATTGGGAATACGCGCAGGTCGGCGATCCGCTGCTGGACCTGGCCTCACTCATGACCTACTACCCGCGCGCGACCGCGCACGCTTCGCTGCTGCTGTCGGCGTCGGGCCTGGATTCCCGCGGCGCCACGCCCGTCATGCTCGAGGAGCTCACGAACGTATTCACGCTGCTGACGTACCTGTGGTACCGCGCCCGGCGGATCAGCCGCAGCGTGTCGGGCACGGACCTGGCGTTCGAATTCGCGGCGCTGCGCCGCCTCCAACCGCTGGCGCCCAGCGCGGAAGGCCGGCACACTTGAGCGGCGCGGATCCCGCGCGATTCCCCAGGTAGACGGTTTAGCTCTGATGGCGATATTGCAAGTGATTGATCGGGACGGCGTTTCGCACGAGGTGGAGTGCAAGCCGGGGTTGAAGGTGATGGAGGTGCTGCGCGAGCTGGACTACGGGGTCGCGGCGATCTGCGGCGGCATGTGCTCCTGCGCCACCTGCCACATCTACGTCGACCCGGAGTGGGCCGGGAAGCTGCCGGCGCCGATGTCGGACGAACGCGACCTGCTCTCCGAGCTTTCGCACTACAAGGAAAATTCCCGCTTGTCCTGCCAGGTCGAGATCACCGCGGCGCTTTCGGGACTCAAAGTCACCATCGCGGAAGACGAGTAAGGACCATGTTCTCCTCCACCAACTGGATGATCGCCTTCGCGGTGCTGGGTGGATTGGTCGCGGCGTGGCGCATCTACCAGAACCTGCAGAAGTTGCGGCGCCAGAAGAACGACAGCTGGGACGCGCGGCTCATCGACCAGTTGCGCAAGCGCGGCACGGATCCGTTCAAGCCGCACGACGTGGATTTCTTCTTCGCGTTTCCGAACGCGCAGTCGGCCGAGGAACTGGCGACGCAGCTGCGTGGCGATGGCTTCGACGCGGACGTGATCGATACGCCGGACGCGGGCGACCTGCGTTACAGCCTGCACGCGCACAAATCCATGCAGCTCACCGTGCCCGACATGCAGGCTCTGAGCCGCAAGTTGTCGGAGGCGGCGAACGTCCGCAACGGACGTTACGACGGCTGGTCCGCGAAGCAGGTACCGAGGGACCCCGGTCCCCCGGCCTGAGTTCGCTAACTACTTCTTCTTCTCGGTCTGCTTCTTGACGGCCTCGGCCGCGGCCTTGATGGCCTCCGGGTCGCCGAGGTAGCCGCTCTTGAGCGGCTTCAGGTTCGCGTCGAGCTCGTACACCAGCGGGACGCCCGTCGGAATGTTGAGCTCGGTGATGTCCGCCTCGCTCACGTTGTCGAGCATCTTCACGACCGCGCGCAGGGGGTGGCGGGGCGCGGCGACCAGCACGTTCTTGCCGAGCTTGAGCTCGGCGACGATGCGGTCGTTCCAGAACGGCAGCACGCGCGCGAGCGTGTCCTTGAGCGATTCGCTCGCGGGCAGCACGCGCGGATCGAGATTCGCGTAGCGGCGGTCGTTGATCGGGTGACGCGGATCGTCGAGGGACAGGACCGGCGGCGGAATGTCGTAGCTGCGGCGCCAGATCTTCACCTGCGCCTCGCCGTGTTTCTCGACGGTCTGGGCCTTGTCGAGTCCCTGTAATGCGCCGTAGTGGCGCTCGTTCAGGCGCCAGCTGCGCTCGACCGGGATCCACATGAGATCGAGTTCGTCGAGCACGCTCCACAACGTGCGGATCGCGCGCTTCAACACGGAGGTGAACGCGATGTCGGGCACCAGTCCCGCCTTCTTGATTTCGACACCCGCGGAGCGCGCCTCGATGCGGCCCTGGTCCGAAAGATCGACGTCATGCCAGCCGGTGAAGAGGTTTTCCACGTTCCAGGTGCTCTGGCCGTGACGAACGAGAATGAGCTTTCCGGGCTTGCCTGACATGCGTCCTCCAAAAAAGGGGCGCCATGTTAACCCAAAAGATTTCAGGTCAAATGCGCATCGAGCCCGGCTTCGCAGCGGCTCTTGCGCTGCCGGAGCGTGTCCTCGAACACCGCCTGGTTCGCGGCAAGCCGTTCGCGGGCGGCGGGCGGGTGCTCGAGGTGGACGGCGACTCCGCCGAAGAGCAGCGTCTGGCGCCTGACGCCGGCCACGCGCAAACGCGCGCACAGTTCCTTGTCCTCCGGGCCCCATCCCCGGATCTCCTCGTTGAAGCCGTTGACGCGTGCCAGATCCTCGCGCCAGAACGCCTGGTTGCACCCTTTTATGGCAATGAACGTATTGGCCATGCGGCGCGCGGCGCTGGCGAGGGCGGGGGAACGCAGTAGATAGAGGCGGCGCGGGCCGCCGAGTCCGCTGCCGAGGAATCTCACGGGCGTCGCGGGATCTTCGATGAGCTTGCGTGTCAGATCGGCGTCGGCGCGCACGCGCACGCCTTGCGTGAACCAGCCGCGGCGCGCGAGGCGCGCGTGGTCGGCGACGAAGTGCGGGTCGAGCACCATGTCGCCGTCGACGAAGACGAGATAGTCGGCCGTAGTCGCGGCGATCGCGAGATTACGCAGGCGGGTCAGGCGAAATCCGTCGTGGGCCTGGGCCAAGAAACGGACCGGGGTGGACGAGTGCGCGGTGAACTCGCGGACAACCCCACGCGTCATGTCCCGCGAACCGTCGTCGGCGACGATGATCTCGGCCGGCGCGAGTGTCTGGCGCCCGGCGCTGGTGAGTACGGCGGCGAGCGCATCGGGGCGCTCGTACGTCGTTATCACCAGCGCGATGCGCATCCCGTCAGCCGGACGCCAGGCCGCGCACCGCGTCGACGCCGACCGTCAGCGTGGCGAAATCGGCCGCGCCCGCGCGCATCTCGGAGAGCGTGCGTTTCCAGCTCGCGAGCGCATCGCCGCGCTGCGCGCTCCAGCGCGCGACGCGTTCGGAGGAGCGCCGCGCGCCGCGCGTGCGCAGGATCTGCCGGGTGATCTGCCGGTGCGCGCGCATGGCCGCATCGCGCAGGCCGGTGCGCGCGGTGGCCTGCCAGGAGCCGTCGACCGTGAGCCGGTCGATTTCGGCGTGCAGCCAGTCGAGCCCGATGAGTTCGCCGAGTTCGAAATACACGCGCGCGACCTCGACGACGGGCGCGCGTTCGGCACGCGCGAGCGCGACGATGTCGAGCGCGGGTTCGAGCAGGAACAGTCGCGCGACTCGCCGCGCGAGGCTCTCGGGCACGCCGCCCTGCGAGAGCTCGACGAGCACCGAGTCGTATTGCGCGCGCACGGCGGTGCCGAGCCCGACGTCGGAGGCTTGGTCGAGTTCGACGATGCCGGGTTTGAGCTCGCGCACCGCGTTTTCGATGTGCAGGTCCTTGCCGCGTTCTCGCAGCAGCCAGTAGCTCGTGTGCCGCAACAGGCGTCCGGTGCGATAGAACATGGCGTACTGCACATTGGCGGCAACCTTGTTGTCGAGCGCCTCGATGTCGGCCCACAACCCCCGCATCGAAAATACCTCGCGCGCGATGGTGTAGGCGCGCGCGATCGCCGCGGGTCCCGCTTCGGTTTCCTCGAGGGCGCGCGTCACGAACACCGGCCCCATGCGGTTCACGAGGCTGTTGGTGGTCGCGGTCGCGATGATCTCGCGGCGCAGTGGATGTTTCGCGATCTCGCGCGGGTAACGCCGCTGCATCGCCGTGGGAAAATAGCGGTTCACCTCGCTCGCGAAGTACGGATCGTCGGGTAGATCCGAATCGAGCAGGTGATTGCTGAGCCAGAGTTTGCTGTAGGCGAGCACGACCGCGAGCTCGGGACGCGTGAGGCCGAGGCGTTGTTTGCGCCGGTCGAGGAACTCGTCGTCGCCGGGCAGGAATTCGATGGCGCGATTCAGGTGACCGCCGCGCTCGAGCGCGCGAACCAGACTCTGGTATTCGGTGAGGCGCTCCGGCGCGCGCTGTTCGAGCACCGAGAGCGCCTGGCTCTGCAGGTAGTTGTTGCGCAGTACCAGCGGCGCCACCTCTCCCGTCATGCGCGCAAGTAGTTTGTCGCGCGCGGGACGGGTCAGGCGGCCCTTCCGCGCGACGTCGGTCAGCAGGATCTTGATGTTCACTTCGACGTCGGAGGTGTTGACGCCCGCGGAATTGTCGATGAAGTCGGTGTTGATCCTGCCGCCGGCGCCGTCCGGGCCACCGGACTGGGCGTACTCGACGCGGCCGCGCTGTGTGCAGCCGAGGTTGCCACCTTCGCCGATGACCCGCGCGCGCACTTCGCGACCGTCCGCGCGGATCGCGTCGTTGGCGCGGTCGCGCGCTTCGGCCTGCGACTCGTCGTGTGACTTCACGTAGGTGCCGATACCGCCGTTCCACAGCAGATCGACGCGCATGCGCAGGATCGCGCGCATCACCTCGACCGGCGTCGCCTCGGTCGTCTGCAGGTCGAGCATCACGCGTGCCTCGGCCGGGAGCGGAATCGATTTCGCGGTGCGCGGCCACACGCCGCCGCCGCGCGAGATGAGCTTGCGCGAATAGTCGTCCCAGCTCGAGCGCGGTAGTTTGAAAAGTCGCTCGCGCTCGCGGTGACCCGCCGCGGCGTCGGGATCGGGATCGAGGAAGATGTGGCGGTGATCGAACGCCGCGACGAGCCGGATGTGCTTCGAGAGAAGCATGCCGTTGCCGAACACGTCGCCGGACATGTCGCCGATGCCCGCGACGGTGAAGTCCTGCGACTGGATGTCGACGCCCATCTCGCGGAAGTGGCGTTTCACGCTTTCCCAGGCGCCGCGCGCCGTGATGCCCATGCCCTTGTGGTCGTAACCCGCGGATCCGCCCGAGGCGAACGCGTCGCCCAGCCAGTGGCCGTATTCGATCGAGATGGCGTTCGCGATATCCGAGAACGTCGCGGTCCCCTTGTCGGCGGCCACGACCAGGTAGGCGTCGTCGCCGTCGCGGCGCACGATGCCGGGGCGCACGACGATCTTTCCGTCGACGATGTTGTCGGTGACGTCGAGCAGGCCGCGGATGAAGGTCTGGTAGCTCGCGACGCCTTCCTTTTGCGCGTCCTCGCGCGACAGGCCCTGCAGGCGCTTCGGATAGAAGCCGCCTTTCGCGCCGACCGGCACGATGACGGTGTTCTTGACGTTCTGCGCCTTCATTAGGCCCAGCACCTCCGTGCGGAAATCCTCGCGGCGGTCCGACCAGCGTAGTCCGCCGCGCGCGACGTACCCCATGCGCAGGTGTACGCCCTCGACACGCGGGCTGTAGACGAAGATCTCGAATTTCGGACGCGGCAGCGGCAACTCGGGAATCCGCTGCGGATCGAGCTTGAACGACACCCAGGGTTTCATCGCGCCCCGGGCGTCCGTCTGGAAGTAGTTCGTCCGCAGGGTCGCGCGGATCACGGACAGATAGGCGCGCAGGATTCGGTCGTCGTCGAGACTCGTCACGCGGTCGAGCGCGCGCAGCACTCCGGCCTCGATGCGTTGCGCGGCGCTCTCGCGCGCGTTGGCGCTCGGCGAGAACTGCGTCTGGAACAACTTGAGCAGCGCACGCGTGATCGGCGCCTGCGCGACCAGCACGCGCTCCATGTAGGCCTGGCTGAACGGGATGCCGGTCTGCAGCAGGTACTTGCAGTACGCACGCATCACGATGATTTCGCGCGCGCTCAAACCCGCGCACAGCAGCAGCCGGTTGAACCCGTCGTTCTCGACGTCGCCGCGCCACGCCGCGAGGAACGCGTCCCTGAACAGCGGCTCGAGCGCGGCGATGTTGACGCGCCGCACGTCGCGGGCTTCGAGCTCGAAATCCTGGATCCACACGCCGCGATCGGTGACGTTCGCGTGGTAGGGGCGTTCGGCCACGACGCGCAATCCGAAGTTCTCGAGCATGGGCAGGATGTCCGAGATCGAAATCGCATCGCCCGCCTGCAGCAGGCGCAGGTGCAGACGGCTCGAACGTTCCGCCGCGGCGCGTTCGCGCAGATTGAGTCGCGGCATCGACGCGTTCGCCTCGAGCGCCTGCAGATCGGCGATGTCCTCGAGCGCGAGCGCCGGGTCGACGTCGGCGCGATAGGCCGCCGGAAACGCACGCGCGTAACGCTCGGCGACTTCGACGGCTTCGCGTGCCGCGCCGCGCGCGATCAGTTCATTCTGCAGACGATCATCCCAGGTCGCCGCGGCGGCGGCGATCTCGGCCTCGATCGCCGCGAAGTTCTCGACAGGTTTCGCGCCCTGCGGCGTGCGCACCAGGATGTGGAGCCGCGCGAGCATCGAGTCCGAGATCTGCACCTGCGCTTCGACGTCCGTTCCGCCGAAGCGCGCGCGTACGATGCGCTCGATGCGCTCGCGCACCTCGGTGTTGTAGCGGTCGCGGGGCACGTATACGAGACAGGAGTAGAAACGCTCGTAGCTGTCGCGGCGCGCGAACAGGCGCACGCGGCGGCGTTCGTAGAGGTTGACGATGCCGCGCACCAGCGCGATGAGCTCGGGCACGCTCATCTGGAACAACTCGTCGCGCGGGAAGGTTTCGATCACGTGCACGACCGACTTCGCGTCGTGGCTGTTCTCGGGCAGGCCGAAGTGCGCGATCACCGCGTCGAGCTTGCGCCGCAGCAGCGGGATCTCCGAGGGCGGCATGTGATAGGCGCTCGAGGTCCACAGGCCGAGGAACCGGTGCTCGCCGGTCACGTTGCCCGCGCCATCGAAGGTCTTCACGCCGACGTAGTCGAGATAGCTGCCACGATGCACGGTCGAAGGCGTGTTCGCCTTGGTGAGCACCAGGAGGTCCGGTGCGCGTGCCTGGCGGCGCAGGTGACCGGTGAGCACGATCGGTGTGTTCCGGTCGCGGCCGGAGGAGGGCGGATCGCGCAGGATGCCCAGGCCGCTGTCGGCTTCCCGGACCAGCGCGTCGCGCGAACGACCGCGTTTGAGGTGGTAATAGCGATAGCCGAGGAACACGAAGTGCCCGTCGTGCATCCACGAGAGGAGGGCGCGAGCCTCGGTGGCGTGTGACCGCGGCACGGGAAGCTTCGCCTGCTCGAGCTCGTGGGCCACCGCGCGGATACGTTCCAGCATCGGCCGGAAATCGGCAACGGCGCGGCGAACGTCTTCCAGCGCGGAGCGCACGCGACGCTCCAGCTCGCGTGCCTGCGCGGCATCCCGCGGGCGGTCGATTTCCATCATCTGCCAGGACTCGGCTTGCGCGTCCACGGTCTCGGCGCTCACCGACTGCAGGTTCCCGCGCCGGTCGCGCCGGGCGCCGAGCACCGGGTGCACGATGAGATGCACGCCGATGTTGAGTTGCGTGAAGACGATGCCGATGGAGTCGACGAGGAACGGCATGTCGGGCGCCACGACGCGCAGCAACGCACGATGGGGCGCGGTCGGCGCCTCGGCGTCGAGTGGCGCCGCGAGTTCGACGAGCACGCGGTTCGCGGTCCGCCGGCTGCCGGACTCCAGGTGCGAGAGCGCGGCCTGCGCGAGCACGCGAGGCCGGTGCGCGCGCAGATCCTCCTCGGCGACGCCGCGGAAGTACGCGCGTACGAATTCACCGACAAGCCGGCGGCGGCTTGCGGAGGCCGCACGCGAGGCCTCGTCGGCGATCTTCTCGATCAGGGCGAGACGCGCGGCGGGAATCTTGCCAAGCATGGCGTGACGGCTCCGGAAGGTGGCGCCCGTGAGGGCGACAAGGTACAGGAAGTGACGCGGCGCGGGTTCATGCGGCGTGCCGTCA
>JAEZCR010000093.1 GCA_023433465.1 Pseudomonadota bacterium
CGGGCGCGTCCCCACCGCCTGCCCCGGGGCGCGCGCCGCGGCGCGCGTGGCGAATGCGGCCTCGCGTTCTTCGCCGTTCACCCAGAGCGTGGCGCGCGAAACCACGCCACCCGGCGGCAGCACCAGCGTCATGCGGGCCTCCCGCTGCACCGCAGCCGTGTTCGTGAACTCGGTGGTCCACTCCACATACGCGACGGCGTCGTCCGCATCCATGGAGCCGTCGATGCGCGAGCTTTGCAGCGAAAGTCCGCTGACGCGTCCGCCGATGACCGTGCCGCCCTGGTCGGGATCCCACGCGAATTCGTCGGCGAATCGCCAGCCGCTCCCGCGAAAGGGGGGCGGCACGGTGTTGTACGGCACTCCGTTGATACGGTAGTACAGTTCGCGCGCGGCTTCGGGGCCGGCGATGAGGCGACGCTGGTCGAAATCGTCCAGCCGCAGACTGATCGTGCCTTCCACTAACAACCCGAGCAGACCGCCGGTGTGACCACTGGAGTCGTAGCACAGGCGCAGCAGCAGTTCGCGATTGCCGAAATCGCGCATGAGATCTACGGAGCGTGCGCGCACCGCGGGATCCGCGTCCACGCTGCCGCGCACGGCGGCGCGCGTGATCGCGGTGGGCACATCGAGCGCCAGCACCAGTACGAAGCCGGCCAGAAGACCGCTGATCATCAGTCGCAGGTACGGACGCTGCGCGTTCCGCGCCGCCCCGACCGTCACGAACAATGCGGTGAGGCCCGCGCTCAGTGGCGCGAACGGCAGCAACCCCAGGCCAAAGAAGATGATTCCGATGACCGCGATGGGATACACGGGCAGGAACAGCAGCGCGTAAGACAAGCCGACGGCGGCAGCGGCGGCCCCCGAGAACAGCCAGCCGCGCCCAATCGCCTGCCCGCGTTTGCGCATCAGCAGCAGTTTGAGATTGATGAGTGGCACCGCCGTGACGGCGGCGAGATGCGCGAGAGATGGCAGCGGATCGAACAAGGCTTCCGCGCACATGCGAGTGAAGAGCTCGAAGACGATCGTGAAGGCGGGCAGCAGAAATCCCGCGAACAAACTGAAACCGAACTTCAGGTGGCGACCCACATCTTCAAATGGTGACGGGTTCGTATGCCGGCCAGCGAACGGTGGCGATTCCATCCAACTCTCCCTCTCGTTCTTATTGCGGCCGGAGATAGTGGACCTGGAAAACGGCGGCGGGATGGATCAATTGTGGCGAATTATTTCGTGATGGCGGCTCATGATGCGAATACCTGGATAGAATCCGGTGAACTCGGCAACCCAGGGATTCACGTGAAGTTTCGCGTCGCTTTGGTAGTAAGTCTGTTGATGACCTGCGAACCGGGGTTGGCCGCCGACCCCAACGAAACGTTCTCAGCTTCAGTGCGGGATCTGGGCAGCAAGCTCACCATCCCGGGAATCGCGTTCGCGGTAATCCGGAGCGGCGAGGTTGTCTCAACGGGAGAGTTGAATCCCGAGCCTGGCTCCCCTCCTCTCACGATCCACACGCCGCTGCGCTTTGCATCCATCACCAAGGGATTGACGGCCGTCGCATTGATGCGCGCGGTGGACAGAGGCGCCCTCACCCTCGACGACAGTGCTGGCAAGTGGCTGCCCGCCTTCGCGGACCAGCCGCAGATCACCCTCCGTCATCTTGCCGCGCATGTGTCGGAGGGCACTCCGGGCGCGGAATACGTATACGCGACGCAACGCTACGCGAAGCTCGGCCCCATTCTCGTCAGCGCGCTGAAGGCCAGTAGCTTCGATGCGGTGTTGCGCCAGGAGGTCGTCGATCCCCTGCGCATGACCTGGCATGACAGCCCTGACCTCGGCGCCCACGCCGCCTTCGTCTCGACGGTGGCGGACATGGCGAAATTCGTGAGCGGCCTGCAGCGGAACACCCTGTTGAGCCCGCGTCGATTCGAAGAGATGACCACTCCGTATGAGTCGAAGGCCGGCCGCTCGCCGGTGGGCGTCGGGTTTTTCTCGCAGCAGATAGGCGGCGAGCAGGTCGTCTGGAGCTTTGGACAGGATGATCCTGACTACTCCAGCGCCCTGCTGCTGATGTTGCCCAAGCGAAAGCTCGCGTTGGTGATGCTGGCGAATACGGACGAGCTGTCGAACCCGTTTCGGCTGCTCATGGGGGACGTGCGCTACTCACCGTTCGCCACCGCGTTCCTCGACGCGTATGCGCCGGACGTCGCACGCGGCATCACCGAGCGTGAGCGACTCGTACAGTCCGCGCTCATCGACATCTCGAGCCAGCAGCGAGACCAGGCCACCGGGAAATTCCGCCGCTTTGCCCAGCTCGGCGCGCCACGCGCGGACGATGTGGTGCCTCACTTTCTGGCCGTGATGATTGGCGACGGCGAATCGAAGGAATTCAACGAGAGCCTCGATCGAACCGTGCTCGGCGCGCATCCCGGCAATCGATGGGTGTTGCTGCTCTCGGGCGGACTGCAGGAGGGGCTCGGTCACCGGGTCGCCGCGAGCGAGCGCTACCTGTCGATTCTCGCGCTGCAGAACCAGGAACCCGATGGTCTGGCCACGTTGTTTCGCGCCTGGGCCTGCGGTGGGCTTGCGCGAGTGAACAAGGCGTCCGATCGGCAGCTTGCGCTGAAATACGTGGAGCAAGGGCTGGCTACGGGCGTTACCGGGAGCACGCGCGACGATCTGCTCGCGTTGCGGAGGGATCTGGAATAGCCAGCGCTCCGCGCCGTCTTGCGCGTGGGCGGTATCGTTTGGCGCGCTCAGCCCACTGAGAAGTACAACTGCGTAGTGCGTTACAGCGTCGCGAGTTTCAGCTCGACATCCGCATTCTTCCACGAGCTCTTGAAACGATCGGCGACCTCGCCGGCTTCCTTCTTGCGGCCTTGAGCTCGCAGCGATTGCTCCAGTCCGAACAGCGACCAACCGTTCTCGGGATTGCGGCGCAATTCTTCCAGGAAGATAGCCTGGGCCTCCGCGGCCTTTCCACCTTGCAACAGCACGGCGCCCAGTGTCTGGCGAACCGGCGCGTGCCAACCCGGCGGCTCGTCGTAGGGAATCGAAGACTAGCGCACTATCGAGCGCGCCGCTCCTATTGCACTAGGAAAATCTTGACGCATTCCAAGATGACGACCACAAGCGACCGCAAATTGGTGCATTAGAAAGAAAAAACCCCCGCCGGTTTCCCGACGGGGGTTTCTCTATCTACCAGTCCGACGGTTCAACGTCGGAGTGTAACGAGCCTCCCGGTTCCTTACATATCCATCCCGCCCATTCCGCCCATACCCCCCGGCGCACCGTGGGCATGCTCTTCTTACTTCGGCGCCTCAGCGATCATCACTTCGGTCGTGAGCAGCAGCCCCGACACCGACGCCGTATTCTGCAGCGCGAGGCGCGTGACCTTCGCCGGATCGAGAATGCCCTCTTGGTCAAGCAGAAGAGAACCACCATCGAAGTGCGAGACACGCCGATTTCGATCCTGAACCAGGGCGATCAGGATTTCATTTCGCTTACGGACATCGCTCGCTATCGCAATTCGCTGGAGCCGTCTTCAGTCATCAGCAACTGGATGCTCGGTCGCAGCACGATCGAATTCCTGGGACTGCGGGAGCGGCTTAGTAACCCCAGCTTCAAACCTCTCGATTTCGAGAGGTTTAGAGGCGAGGCCGGCAGCAACTATTTCGTGCTCGCCGCAGCGATGGATTGAGGCCACCGCAGCCATCGGCATCGCGTCGAAGTCAGGAAGAAATGGCGGCACCTTCGCCCACAGTGATATTGCCTTTCCCGGCGAGGATTTCTGAATTCCTGCATCCGCGCATCGTCGCGGATGCGAACGATGGCGGAGCTGTTGGTTAAACGATCAACGGACGCGGAACAACCGCAAACCCTGATCGCGGAGCACGAACTTCCTGTTCGTGAAGGACAGACGAGGCGCGGAGCTCTTCACCAGGCGCTCGTCGTTCGCGGCTTCGCGGACTTCGGGGCGTGAGGGTTGAGAGAGAGCATCCGTTGCCGCGTACTCCATGCGCACGGCAAGATTCGACGAAGACATTTCGATATTCCTGTGTGAAATCGCCGGATTGGCGACGGGAGAACGATACCAGCCAGTCTGTTACAAAACGTCGCGCATCCGATTGAGTCTCCCTATCCCTTTCGAGGTGTGGGTAGGTAGAGACATTGACAAACGCGCACACAGAAGGACTCCTTCACCAGTCTGTCGATCCGGGGCGGGCCCGTTCGACTAAATATGCGAGTTGCAAACGACCCTGCCCTCCCGAGACCTCCGATATGAACGACCCGACATCTGCTCCGACCATTCAGTCACCTGCGGCCGAGGCCCGGCCGTCGCTGTGGGCCGAGTTGCGAGCCGCGATCCGCGGCACGGGCGCCGACTACACAAAGATTCCGCTGCGGCGGGCCGTATTCCTGCTGGCGGTGCCGATGGTGCTCGAGCTGGTGCTCGAATCGACGTTCGCGGTGGTCGACATCTTCTTCGTCGCCAAGCTTGGAGCTTCCGCGGTTGCCACGGTGGGTCTCACCGAGACCTTGCTGTTCCTGGTCTATGCGATCGCCATGGGCCTGGCGATGGCGGTGACTGCAGTGGTCGCGCGCCGCGTCGGCGAGGGCGAACGCGAGAATGCAGCCATCACGGCAGTACAGGCGATCTGGATCGCCTGTCTCGTGTCCGTGCCCTTCTCGCTCGCCGGCATCCTCTTCGCCCCGGACCTGCTGCGCCTCATGGGCGCCGATGCCTGGACGCTCGAGCACGGCTATCCCTACATGCAATGGATACTCGGCGGCAACGCTGTGGTCATGCTGCTGTTCACCATCAACGCGATCTTTCGTGGTGCGGGCGACGCGGCGGCCGCCATGCGCGTGTTATGGTTCGCGAATGCCCTGAACATCGTTCTCGATCCCATCCTGATCTTTGGCCTCGGTCCCATCCCTGCCCTGGGCGTTGAAGGGGCGGCGATAGCGACGACGATCGGACGTGGCGCCGGGGTGCTGTTGCAGCTCTGGATCCTGTTCCGCGGCAGCCACCATCTCACCGTGCTGCGTTCCCAGGTCGTCTGGCACGCCAGGATCCTGTGGAACATCGTCCGCACGTCGCTCGGCGGCATCGGGCAGATGGTCGTGGCCATGACCTCGTGGATCTTCCTGATGCGCATTCTTTCGAACATTGGCAGCGAGGCGGTGGCCGGCGCGACCATCGCCATCCGGATCATGATGTTCACCTTGATGCCGGCCTGGGGCATGTCGAACGCGGCCGCAACGCTGGTCGGGCAGAACCTTGGCGCGCAGCAGCCGCAGCGCGCAGAAGCGTCGGTGTGGCGCATCGGCGCCTACAACATGGTGTACCTGTTGGTTATCGCAGGGCTTTTCTTCGCGCTGCCTCAGCAGATGATGGGAATCTTCACTGAAGATCCGACGGTAGTCGCGATCGGTGCCGAGTGGCTACGCATCCTGTCGTACTCGCTGTTCGTCTATGGCTGGTGGATGGTCTCGGTGCAGGCGTTCAACGGCGCCGGCGACACGGTCACGCCCACCTGGATCAACGTGGTGTTCTTCTGGCTGATCCAGATCCCGCTGTCGTGGCTGCTCGCGATCGGCCTCGACTGGAGGCAATCAGGCGTGTTCTGGGGAGTATTCATTTCCGAAACCTCCGTCGGCCTGTTCACCTTGTGGCTGTTCTCGCGCGGGAAATGGAAAACGGCGCAGGTGTGAATGAGGAACTGTGTCTCTCGACGCAATCCTCGGGGACATCAGTAGACCTTTGGCCTGATACGCTGCGCCGCGAGCGGGCGCTACGCTTCTGCAGATGCCCCTCGTCTCGAAAACCAATCTGCGCGTCAGGTTCCGCTGATCGGTGATCGATCATGCACGCACTTGCAGCAAGCTCGGTTCGGCGGGCGCTCGTTGCCTCGGTGCTCACGTCTTGGACGGCATTCGGCAATGCCGAGGCAGGTGAGCCGGCCGCGGGGGGCGAGCTCAAAGCCTATGTGGCGCAGCAGGATGAGAGTTTTCGTTGGCGCGAGATCACGTCCGGACGCATCGGCAAGGTCGAGTACACCGAATTCCTGTTGACCTCGCAGACGTGGCGCGGCATCGAGTGGAAGCATCAGTTCTATCTGCTGCGTCCGTCACGGATGAAATCGGATGTGAGCAGCGCGCTGCTGTTCCTGCACGGCGGACGTTGGAAGCCTGAATACGAGACGGAACTTCGCGCGACGGACTTGCCGCGCGAAGCAAAGCACTTCGCACGGTTGACGGAGGCGATCGGCGCGCCCGTCGGTGTGCTCAGGCAAGTGCCATTCCAACCGATCTTCGAGCGCCGGGAAGATGCGCTCATCGCCTATACGCTGGATCAATACCTGAGGACCGGTGAGAGCGATTGGCCCGTGCTGCTGCCGATGGTCAAGAGCGCCGTGCGGGCAATGGATGCCATGCAGAGCATTGCGCGCGAGCGCTGGAACGTCGAGCTGACGCAGTTCACGGTGGCGGGCGCCTCCAAGCGCGGTTGGACGTCCTGGCTCACCGCCGCGGTCGATCCGCGCGTCATGGCCGTCGCGCCGATGGTGATCGATGTGCTGAACATGCGCGCGCAAATGGATCTTCAGCGCGCGACGTGGGGTGATCTGTCGGATGAGATCCAGGACTACGCATCGCTCGACATTCCTTCGCGGCTCGGGAGCGAGCGCGGTGCTGAGCTCCTATCCATGGTCGATCCGTTCAGCTACCGAGCCTGGCTCACGAAGCCGAAGCTCATCATGTTGAGCACGAATGACCGCTACTGGCCGCTGGATGCGCTGAAGCTCTACTGGTCCGAGCTGCCCGAGCCGAAGAATGTCATTTATGTGCCGAACCAGGGGCATGGGTTGCGGGACGCTGCGCGCGTGATCGGAGCTTTGAGCGCGGTGCATCGGTATGCGGCGACGGGCAAGACGCTTCCGCGCACGAGGTGGTCGTTTGCGTCGACGGATGATGCGCTCGAGGTTCGCGTTAAGGCGGATAGCCCGTGGCGCGCGTGCGCATCTGGAGCGCAGAGAGTCCGACGAAGGATTTTCGTGAGGCGCGGTGGATTTCTCGCCGATGCAGGAAGCGAATCGAGGGACACGTCTGCCAGATTGCGCGCCGCGATATGCTGTACACCGCCGTGTTCGCGGAGACATCGTTCAAGGATGAGGATAGGCCGCCCTTCTCCACGACGTCGACGGTTTGCATCGCGCGAAGAGACGCGACGACGAATGACGATTGTTGAAGCCGGCAGCGGGATCGACAATAGTAAGGAAGCGACTAAACAGGCGACAGACCAGGTGCCGATGGGCAGATCGTCATGTACGCGCATCTACCGCAATGTCGTCCCCTCGTAGGCGCGATATCGCCGGCAAGCATTCGAACTGCTGCTTTGAAAGATTTTGTTTGCTCCAGCCTCTTTCCACCGGGAACATCGTCGACCTTTTCGGATAGAACGTGGTTGAGCGTCAACTTCTTGGTCCCGACTAACGCAAGACCTGGAACCATCGGTTTCAATACAGTGGAAATGTCGGAGACTCTGCGACGCGCGAATCGCATCATCGCGAACTCGGTGAAATGCGGCCCTGCGACGAGGAACCCCCAAGGCATTTGAATTGTCATCCCGCCAACGATCGATGTTGGCTCGGCGAACTTTCCACCGGCCTTAAGGATGGTACGCATGAGGTCAAGTCCACGAGAAAATGCGTAACTCGCGTCGCGCCATAGTAGGGGGTCCTCAAGATGCGAAGGAAGATTGTGCTCCGTCCACTCAGTTTGTAGACGTGTGTAGGGGTCGGAGCCGGCAGTTGAGGCGGCAACTTTCAAGGCAGCCATGACCGCCCCGCGAGCCCGGACGGAAACATCAATGTCCGCCTCACTCCTTAGTCTGAGGATTTGAGAGTACCAGTACTGAAGCGAGCACCTCACGTATGTATCGAAGTACTCAAAATTAACGACTTTCGGCGGCGAGAAAGCTTTGGACAAACTTGATGAGGTCAACTTGATAGCCGCGCCACTGAATGAGGTCGCCTTGAACTTGCGAGGGAAATGCTGAAGCTGTGGCGCAAGCGTATCGTCACCGAATTCGTTGCTTTGATAGATGAAAAGATGCCGTCTTGCCCGCGAGACTGCCACATATAGGAGATTGTTTCGTTCCACCGCAGTTTCGATCTCGTACTCGGCTTGGCTGCTTCCGAGCGACTCAGGAGGCACGATGTCCAGCACGTTCTCGGGCGGGATCCACTTGGGCGCCTGTGCACCGTAGCTATCTGCGTTTGCGAACGCGAGATGAACCGCGTCAAATTCAAGCCCCTTGCTTCCGTGCACGGTGAGCAGTCGTACTCCGTCGAGACATCCAGCTTCCGGCGGCAGCTCGCGGTCTATATAGCCTTCGCCTATGCGCTGCCGTAGGCGCTGGCGCATGAGAAATCGGGAGAGGCGCGCCTCCTTCATTTCGCCATCTCCATTGCGCACCGCGTACGCGAATTGCCACAGTGCGATACGCTGGATCCAAGCGCCGACAGACCTGTCGGCGTTGTTGGGCAGATTGAATTGATGCTCCAAGAGCATGTCGCAGACAAAGGCCCACGGATTTGAGCTATGCCTGTACCCCGACAAGAGTCGACGCAATTGAGCGATGCAATCCAATCCGCGAGTAGTAAGGCCCGTCGGCGGCACTGCCAACCACCGGCCACGCTGAAATGCTAGGTCTGTGCCTGCCGCTTTCAGAAGTAATTGAACATCAGATATCGGCATCGCGAGGCCTGGCATGTTCATTAAGCCAATCAATGCCCGCGGCTGTCGTTCGACCAATAGCTGCATCAGGCAGAGCAGACTCTTGACTTCGGCGCGTTGAGCCAGCTCGCCTATGTAGAGAACGGGAATATTCTTAGCTTCTAAGGCTTCTGAGGCTTGCTGGATGTCGCTTCGAGTTCGACACAAGACTGCCTGCTGACCAAATCGCACTTGCTTGTTTTCCTGCATGGCAAGTACGCCCTCAACGACCGCGCCCAGAATCTCATCCCTCTTGGCGCAGGTGATGACTGTCGGAAGCTCCCCGCAGGTGCCCTTATGTGCAGACATCCTACTTAGCGGAATGCTGGACTCGAGTTTATGCTGACGACCAATCTCGTGGACTAGCTCAAGAATCTCGTGGCAACTGCGACGGTTCGTATCAAGCGGATAGCGCTGTATCTTTGTCCCACCAGCGTGAGCTTTGAACTCGGCATCAAACTTCAGCAAGCTCTTGAGCGAAGCTCCGCGCCAATGATGGATTGCCTGGCGAACATCGCCAACAACCCAAATGGATTTCGCTTTGCGTGCCAGCTGACGCAAGAGTTCAACCATCGCTTGAGTGACGTCCTGATATTCATCAACAAGGATGTATTGAAACCTGTCGGCAAGCTCGCGGAATGGCTCGCGATTGACCTTGAGAGCAAGCGCTGGTTTTGCGATGAGGTCGACGAAGTCGACTGTTCTGCGTGTAGCGAGCAACTTTTCATGCCCTTCGTACAGCGCGGCTACGTCCTCTCGTCGTCGCTGAAGTTCTTGATCCGGTGCAGGGTGTTTCGCAATGTATTCGCGGTATGCAGCCGGAGAAACCAATTCCTCTTTTAGGCGTTTGATTGCTTCGATAACCGGGTCAAGCCAATCGTATGGATCTTCAACTCGCAAGTAGTAGCCCAACTTTAGCTGGGGAAGTCCTGCGGCGAGCATTGTCATTGAGATGAGGCGATCGGCTACGTGCAGCTCCGGATCTAAATTGAACTGCTGGTGAAATTTGCGAAGAAACTCAAGACCGAAAGCGTGAAAGGTGCCAGCCCAGATGTCCGCTGCTCCGGCAATACCTGCACCGCGGAGGCGTTCGACAAGCTCAAATGCGGCCTTGTTAGTAAAGGTGAGGACAAGAATTTGGCTCGGATCTATCTTTTGGTCCTCGACAAGGTATTTGACTCTATGAATGAGCGTCGAAGTCTTTCCGGTGCCGGGCCCCGCGACGACGTTAGCGGCCCGTTCGCTAGCTCTTGCGGCTGCCAATTGGTCGGCACTCGGAGGCTTCAACGGGCTGGTTTCAGATTCGAAATCTGGCAGCAGCACGGCATCAAGCATCTGCTGGCGGACAAACTCCAATGGAATGCCGAGAGCCCGTGAAACATTTTTCGGTCCCTGCCCCTCAAGTGCAAGTCTTCGCGCCAAATCGCGCGGGAGAAGAAGCTCCCTGGCATAAACGTTGGCTTGGAGTTCTTGCCTCTCTCGAGCTCCGTAGGCCTCCACATGCATGACAGCTGGCGAGCCGTTGCTTCCAAATAGCGTTTTTAGATGTGCGACCGTGGAGCCTGCTTTGGTCGCATCCAGAAACCAATGCCCGAGTTCATGAGCGACTAGGCCACAAAACACTTCGCCCCAAATGGGTATCTCATTTGTGACGTAAATGAACTTCTGCTCTCGCTGTAGTACGGCGCTTCCTTGGCCGAGGTCGGGGTATGCCGGGTCTACTTGTTCTATCGCGATGCCAAGCATGCTCTCGACGGCGCCAAGCAAGTCTTTCGCCGGTATAGCATCGTTAGATTTTCCGGGCGCAAGCTTTGCGCGCGTTAACTTGGCTTCATCTCTGGCACGCTGAAAGGGATTCATAAATCTCAACCGTCAAGCTGCATTAATTCCTTGGATTCACTCGCAGTAAGATTTAGAGACTTCACGGCGTCCTCCCAAGATCTGGCTGTGCCTGACACTTGAGGCTTTCCCTTGACGGACTTGAAGGCCGGAACAGCACGGCTCTCGAACGCGCGCTTAAAGAATGCTGTCAATGCGAACTGAGGCGTCTCAAGTTCCTCACCAAGCCGATCTAGCAGCTTGCGTGGAGGTGAGATGGAACCTGCGAGAACGCCGGAAAGCAGCGCAGCGTGTCTCCCCAATCCAACCTTGGGTGCAAGTCGGCGAATGTTGGCGCCACGGACCGCTCCTATCTTCTGCTCAACATTGATAAGCAGAGTTTGCAAGAGAAGCCCATGTGCCAGGCACATAAGTCCAAATTCGGAAACTGACCTTCGATACTCCTTGGCAGCAGCACGAAGGCGCACCGCCAACTGAGGGAGAAGTCTAAGCATGATTTGCTCAGTTGCAGAGGGCTGCCATTTGCCAGCCTCAGTCGCTAAGGCGGCAAGCAATTCTTCAGAGCCTTCTGAGAAGCTTCGATCGTCAAAGTCCTCAAACCCCAGCGTTGCCAACTGACGGGCGACTTCTGCAAAGCTCGTGCTCTGTTTGTCCGCCACACTCTGCAATTCACACTTGAGTTTTACCGGCATGGTTACTCCTATGGTGACCTGTCGAGCCTTGGACTGATGTCGCCTAACTTCCAGTATCTCAGTCGAATGATGCTCCTCCCGCGCTGTAGAGACAGCCAATGCTAGGCTTCGCCAACCTGCTGGCCACTCATGGGAGGGTGTCTTGGTTAGGATCTCGGAAAGCTCCACGAGTACGGCCTTGATGGCATCACGTGCCGTCGGCGCTGTCATTGTTCGCTTGCCTATGACAGGAAGTTCAAATGAGCAACGTATACCTGCGCCTGGTTGCTGCTCGATACATGTGTTCTTTAGGACTGCGAAGTAGAGCTCTGGCAATTGATCGAGCATCGCTCTTCCCTCGACTGTCCCCATTGGGTCGAGAGCGGCTTTCATGATGACCTCCATGCTGTACTGGGGTTATACCCAGCATTGACAGCAGTTTATTCGCGTATCAACAATATATCAACCACGGAGGTGATATGAGGGAGGCCGACCTGGCCGAGGCCGTCAAAGACGCGGTAAGTGCCTGGTTGGCATCGGCGACGTTGCCTCAGCAGCAACAGCAACTGGCAAATCCGGCCACCCTTAGCGCCGCGCTCGGCCTTGTCGTACAGAATTCTTTGTCCACTCGCGGCCACACGCCGACGTTAATTCGTGATCGTGTTTCGTCTTCTGCATATCTGCATCTGCAGGGGGTTTTCGACGCGGCCGCGCTGGTCGACACCCCGACCGAGTTTTTCCCCGTGCCTGACACGCCGGGGACCATAGCGGGCCGCGCCGCAGCTCTTGCCATGCACGGCGCGGCGCACGTGGAAACGATCGCCTATGGCTCCGAAAACGACGGCAATCTATTCGTCAATCTAGTGACGATCCCAGGATCCGGCGCGCTGCCCGAGAAGTCCAAGAAGAGCATGCGCGGTCACACAGACGGCGTGAGCTTTCCTTTTAATGGCGATGACGATGCTGGGGACAAGCGAATAGCTCCTGCGCCGGACCTTGTAACTCTGGTAGGTCTGCGGAATCCCGGGTCTGTCCCGACGAGGCTGATGCCGCTGCCCGACCTGTTGACTCACATGAGCGCTGATGAAGTGAATGAGCTCAAGAAGGCGCAATACTCGATTCGCACACAGAAAACGTTCATCCAAGGCATGAAGCGGATATTGGGCAAGGAGCTGGTCGTTGAAGACGAGCCAATTTTGAAGACAACGCCTGAAGGAACCTACATTCGCTATAGCCATAGCAGTGTCGTTGCGTCGGTTTCTGACGGACCCGCGGAGAAAGCGTCTAGCAAACTAGAAGAAGCGTGCAGCAAGATTGCCATTCCGATCGTGGTGCAGCCTGGCGATCTGCTCATCGTAAACAATCGACTTAGTCTGCATGGCCGGGGTGAGGTCGGCGGCGAAGCTGGAGGGCAATCACGATGGTTGCTCCGCACTTACGGGCTTGATACCTCAAACCTGCCACTGCACAAGCGCCACCTCGGGGGCGTACCGACATACGTTCTATTTCCGTAAGCAGTGCACCACAAGTAGCGTTAGGACTATCACCATGAACAAATCCAATTCCTCGTCTAACGACGTTGAGCGATCTGTTTGGGCAGACCTGGTTGACGCCAAACTTCCTCACATTGCTGGATTGGCAATTGTGCTGGTAATTGCATACCTTACGGCGCTGTATTTATCCGATAGAAATGTCGAGAAACTCGGTCAATTTGGGGATTCGTTCGGAGCCCTGACTTCTATTTTCAATGCACTTGCATTCGCCGCACTGATTGCGACAGTGGTCCTTCAGAGCAGAGAGCTCCGCGACAGCAGGCGCGAACTCAGGAAACAAGCCGAAGCGCAAGAAGCATGGGCGAATTTGGCCGCAAAGCAAATTGAACTAACTAAACAATTGGACTCCGCAAGAATTCGCCCTTTCCTTCAGATGGAGTGGGCTATTACTGAGCCCAACAGATGGAATGTGCTTCGGATCCGAAACGTAGGGCTTGGCGTTGCAATACTTCAGGCAATCGAACTCCAATCAGCGGATGACGAGATCGCAACTATCAGCGTCGGAACGAAAAGTTACATTGCAGCTTCCAAATGGCTGGAGTGTGCGATTAGCGCATTGGAAGCCAACAAGCGAACTGACTCTTCAGCAGACGAGATCGGCGCAGCTGAGGCCACACCGGAATTTAAGAACGTCGTGAAGACGCGCGTTGAGCCCTTCGATGCAATGAATTGCGCCCTTCCACCTGGCGGCGCACGTGACTTCTTCGGGATGTATTCAAAGAATGACGCAGGCGCGAAATATATTAAAAAGATTCGACGTGAGTTGAGACTCAGCGTGGTATTTCAGTCCGTAAACGGCGAGCTCTTGTCGACAAGAGATCAGTTCGCCTACCTTCAAGAGTCAGATGATGAAGGTGTTGAAGTTTAACTAGCTTGTAAGGTTTAGTTTGCACCTCCGTTGAGAAGGCGAATCCCCCGGAGGCAGGGTGACTCTTGTGAATAACGACAAACAAAAACCCCCGCCGGTTTCCCGACGGGGGTTTTCTATCTACCTGACGTTGGACGTCTGGAAGTAACGAGCGTCTTCGCTCCTTACATATCCATCCCGCCCATCCCACCCATGCCGCCCGGGGCGCCATGCGCGTGCTCTTCTTCCTTCGGCGCTTCCGCGATCATGACTTCCGTCGTGAGCAGCAGGCCCGCAACCGACGCCGCGTTCTGCAGCGCGAGACGCGCCACCTTCGCCGGATCGAGGATGCCCTCTTCCAGCATGTCGCCGTACTCGCCCGTGCCCGCGTTGTAACCGTAGGCGCCCTTGCCCGCCTTCACAGCGTTCAGGAGAACTGCGGCACCTTCACCAGCGAAATCGGCTGGAGGGCGAAGCAACGATGCTTTGCTGTCGTGGGCGATGTTGGTTCGACCACGCATGCACTAGTTTGGCGCACGTTCTTTCCTTCGGGCGTATCTCTCTGGTCAATAAGCGCCTATCGATTGCCAAGCGTACGGCCCAACGGCGCATGCCTAACTTACGCAGGCTTCGACGAAAGCGATTGATCGTGAAGTAGAAATCGGCCCGACCAGGATCTTCGGGACGCTCAGGCAAACGACCCGCGGCATCCTTGGGAATCTTTCGATAAGTGCCCCATAAACAAGTAGTTGCAAGACGTTTCTACGTAGTTAGTGCCACAATCATGTAAGGAGCCCAGATTCTAGATAGCCCCTTAGCGACTACGGCACGGCGATGCTTCGAAACCGTGGTTGAGCCGCGGCCGATTCGGTTTAGCTTGCGTTTCGACGCCACTTAGCCATACGACTCGAGGTGGTATTGCCTTTAGTAGACTCACGCGCTAAATAAATACCGATAGCGAGAGGTGCCGCAAGATAACCCTCTAGGAGCTAACAAGAACACGCTTAGATTGGCGTGATCGCGAATGGCCGTAAGGGAGTGGTGCAAGAGTATGCGACCAAGCCAATGGCCAGCCTACGGTCAATGTTCGAAGTAGGGAGATTTACAAATGCGAAAATGGCAAAAGCTGGTTGTTCTTGTCCCGTTCTCTTGTGCTGGAAGCCAGTCGTTCGCGACAGAAAGTCCATTCAAAGGCGTCGTTGACGATATCAAGGCGGTATGCACGCAGCCGGCTACACAGGGGCAACATTGGAAGGTGGATGGCAATGTAAATGCGGAGGCGGGCATTCAGCTCAAACTACTGAAGGTCGCCGGTGTCGCGGGAACCTTGAGCTTTACAAAGGAGGAGTGGTCGGGCATCCAGCGTGTTCTCTCGGGACAGCAAGCAAGCGACAACAAGGACTACCGAGAATGCGTGAAGGCGTTATCGCCAGTATTTCTAGGCAAGCTCGATTCGCTTGCGAATTCGAAATAGCAGGCGCGAAAGGGCATTGACTCAACTGGCAACGCTTGGCCTTCGCTTTTGTGAATATATGAAGAAACGTCCTTACACCGCGTACGTCGTCTTGTTGCTGCTTTCAGATATTCCCTTGGCGTACGCAGATCTCGATCAAGTAGTGATCGAAGATATTAGAAGTGTCTGCACACAGCCCTCTGTTGCTGGACAGCGATGGACCGTTAAAGGGTCGATTAGTGAATTGAATGGCGTAACAGTCAATGTTGGCGCGCTTCGATCTGACGAATACTCCGGAGATATTGTTTTCACGCGCGAAGAATGGAGCGGGGTTCAACAAGTTCTTGCGGACCAACAGGCCTCAGACAATGCAAACTATCGTGAGTGTGTACGCGACATCTCGCGAGTCATGTTGGACAAAGTACGCGAACTCGAGAGGTTTCGGTGCGATGAGATTCGCGAGCAAGAGAGAGAACTGATCGATCGCCGGTATAGATACCGAAACCTCATGGATCGGACTTCAGGCGAGCAGCACGCCCGCTTCAAGGCCTTATTTCAGGAAGCGGACAGAGAAGTCTCAAGATTAAAAACAAGAAATGGCCAATGCTTTAATTGAGGAGGCAAGCCGTGGCTCGAAAGCACCCCTGGATCCTAGCTACTGGGATTGTTTCACTTTGCGTTTTTGCGGAGGATTTGAACTGGACTGATCCCAACAGAATCGGGGGTCGTGGAGTAACTGATTGCAACGAGAGTCGAATAGAGAATGACGTTTGGATTCAATGCCGGGCATGGGCCAGCTCTCGTGGCGATGGATCGTTTGAGTACATCGTCGATGATATTCACTGGTATGAAGCCGAGATTACGACTGAGAACGGACCGTTTTACGATCGCTGGCGCAGGTGCTCATATACCGCGATGTATCAATGCGGATATCGGCGAATCGAGCTCTAATTCGCGACTAGGCTGTCAGCGACTTCGACACTGGTGTTTTGCTGCCTAACACGTAAGTACTGGAAGCCAGGCTCGCAATCTTCGCTGGTTCGAGACATAGTCGCTCGTTCCTCCATTGCGCACTTCTGGGAAGCTCCGATCTTCGTAAGTGCGAGAAGAACAGAGGCTGTAATCGTCCCGGCGTCTAGGCAGCCTCGCTCAAAGAAAAACCCCCGTCGGTTTCACGACGGGGGTTCTTGTTAGTCGGCGTCTGAACGCTGGATCGTAACAAGCCTCTCGGCTCCTTACATATCCATCCCGCCCATCCCGCCCATGCCGCCCGGCGCACCGTGGGCATGCTCTTCTTCCTTCGGCGCTTCCGCAATCATGACTTCCGTCGTGAGCAGCAGCCCCGCCACCGACGCCGCATTCTGCAGCGCGAGACGGGTCACCTTGGCCGGATCGAGAATGCCCTCTTCCAGCATGTCGCCATACTCGCCCGTACCAGCGTTGTAGCCATACGCGCCCTTGCCCGCCTTCACGGCGTTCAGGACAACCGCGGCATCTTCACCAGCATTCTCGACGATCTGACGCAGCGGCTCTTCGATCGAGCGGCTCAGGATGCGAATGCCGACCGTCTGGTCTTCGTTCGCACCTTCCAGCTTCTCGAGCGCCTTCTGCGCGCGAATCAGCGCAACGCCACCGCCCGGCACCACGCCTTCTTCAACGGCGGCACGGGTGGCATGCAGCGCGTCTTCGACGCGGGCCTTCTTCTCCTTCATCTCGATCTCGGTGGCAGCGCCGACCTTGATCACCGCGACACCGCCGGAGAGCTTGGCAACACGCTCCTGCAGCTTCTCCTTGTCGTAATCCGAGGTGGCTTCTTCAGCCTGCTGGCGGATCGACTCGATGCGCGCCTTGATGTCCGACGCCTTGCCGGCGCCGTCGATCACGGTGGTGTTTTCCTTCTCGACGACAACCTTCTTCGCCTCGCCGAGATCGTTCAGCGTGGCCTTCTCGAGCTGCAGACCGACTTCATCGGAGATGACGGTGCCGCCCGTGAGGATCGCGATGTCCTGCAGCATGGCCTTGCGACGGTCGCCGAAGCCGGGGGCCTTCACCGCCGCAACCTTCAGGATGCCGCGGATGTTGTTGACCACGAGGGTCGCGAGCGCTTCGCCTTCGACGTCCTCGGCGATCACGAGCAGGGGACGGCCCTGCTTCGCCACGCCTTCGAGCAGCGGCAGCATTTCGCGGATGTTCGAGATCTTCTTGTCGACCAGGAGGATCAGGGGCTTCTCGAGCTCCACGGTCTGATTCGCCTGCTGGTTGATGAAGTACGGCGAGAGATAGCCGCGGTCGAACTGCATGCCCTCGACGACGTCGAGTTCGTTCTGCAGGCCCGAGCCTTCTTCCACCGTGATCACGCCTTCCTTGCCGACCTTGTCCATCGCCTCGGCAATGGTCTTGCCGATGGACTCATCGGAGTTCGCCGAGATCGTGCCGACCTGGGCAATCGCCTTGTTGTCCTTGCAGGGCTTGGAGAGCTTCTTGATCTCTTCGACGGCCGTGATGACGGCCTTGTCGATGCCGCGCTTGATGTCCATCGGGTTGCGGCCCGAGGAAACGGCCTTCAGGCCTTCGCGGATGATGGCCTGCGCGAGCACGGTGGCGGTGGTCGTACCGTCGCCGGCTTCGTCGGAGGTGTTGGAAGCAACTTCCTTCACCATCTGCGCGCCCATGTTCTCGAACTTGTCCTTGAGCTCGATCTCCTTCGCGACCGAGACACCGTCCTTCGTGACGGTGGGGGCGCCGAAGCTCTTGTCGAGCACCGCGTTGCGGCCCTTGGGGCCGAGCGTCGCCTTGACGGCGTTGGCGAGGATGTTTACGCCGCGGAACATGCGGGCGCGGGCGTCATCACTGAAACGTACTTCTTTGGCAGCCATGATTATTTGCCCTCAATTACGGCCATGACGTCTTCTTCACGCATGACCACGAGTTCATCTCCATCCACCTTCACTTCGGTGCCGGAGTACTTGCCGAACAGGATCTTGTCGCCGACCTTCACGTCGAGCGGGCGGACCTGGCCGTCTTCCAAAATCTTGCCCTTGCCGACCGCGACGACCTTGCCCTGTACGGGCTTCTCGGCCGCGGTGTCCGGAATCACGATGCCGCCGGCGGAAACGCGCTCTTCTTCGAGACGCTTCACGATCACGCGGTCATGAAGAGGACGAATCTTCATGGGTTCGCTCCTTACTAAAGTGTTGGTTGAAAACTGGTTTTGACCAGGGGGTGTGTAGCTATTAGCACTCCCCCCAAGTGGCTGCTAATTGTATTGACCGACCTTTTCATTTCAAGCCTTGAAATGGGGGACTGACCACTTTCGCCAGGAAAGAGGCGCTGCCCCCGAAATTTCAGGTGGGTTTTGCGGGTCACATCTGAGCAGGCGGCCCCCGGGCTGACCGATCATTCCCCGGTTTGCCCGGTTCATATGTCGAATAGGATTGCGGGCCCCGTACCCGAGGTGTCGAGTGCCTTTGAAGAAACTGCTGACGTCCGCCCTGGTGTTCTTGTGCTTCGCGGCAACCCAGCCGGCCCTGGCCATCGGGGAGGACGAGTTCCTGCCGCCTGAGCAGGCATTCGAATACACCGCGACCGCGGATACGGAGAAGGTCACCGTCGAGTGGCGCGCGACCGAGGGGTACTACCTTTATAAGAAGCGCTTCGGCATCGCGTCGGCGACCCCCGGCATCACGGCGGGCGAACCGACCTACCCCAAGGGCGAAATCCACAACGACGAATACTTCGGCGAGCAGGAAGTCTTCCGCGGCACGTTCACGGTGACCGCGCCGCTCACCGGCGCGAAGCCCGGCGACAACCTCGCGCTCAAGCTCAAGTGGCAGGGCTGCGCGGACGCTGGCTTGTGTTATCCGCCCACCGAATGGGCCACCAATGTAAAGGTCGCCGGCGGCGGCAATACCCTCGACCGGATCTCCGAACTTGCGAAGCCCGCGGCCGCGACGAGCGGACTCGGCGACGAGGAGTACCTGGACCCGGAAGTCGCGTTCGTACTCACCGGCGACACGAACACGCCTAACAACGTCAATCTCAACTGGCGCATCGCCGAGGGTTACTACCTCTACAAGAACCGCATGGCGCTCGCGCCCGCGGATCCCGCGCAGCCGGTCGGTAACCTGGTGCTGCCCAAGGGCGAATCGCACACCGACGAATACTTCGGCGAGCAGGAAATCTATCGCGAGAGCCTCGACGCCTCGTTCTCGCTGCCGCCGACCGGCGGCAAGGCCGTCGACGTCAACGTGACCTACCAGGGCTGCGCGGACGCGGGCCTTTGCTACCCGCCCATCACCAAGCTGGTGACGATCGGCGCCGACGGAGTAGTTAGCGTCGCCGCGGGCGAAGGCACGATGGCGAGCTTCGCGCCGCCGCCGGCCGCCGCCAGCTCGAGCGACAAGCCCCTCGACCCCGACTGCCTGCCCTCCGAGCAGGCGACCCTGGCCGACAAGATCAAGAACGGAAACCTGTTCCTCGTACTGCTCGGGTTCTTCGGCACGGGCTTGCTGCTCGCCTTCACACCCTGCGTGTTGCCGATGGTGCCGATCCTCTCGGGCATCATCGCGGGCGGCGGCGACAACGTATCCACGCGCCGCTCGTTCATGCTCTCCGTCGCCTACGTGCTCGGCATGGCTGTCACGTACACCGCGGCCGGCATCGCGGCCGGCGCGATCGGAAAAGGCTTCAACCTGCAGGCGACGTTCAACCAGCCGTGGATCCTGATCCTGTTCAGCGGCCTGTTCGTGGTGCTCGCGGCCTCGATGTTCGGCCTGTTCACGATCGAGATGCCCGCCTTCATCCAGACGCGCCTCAGCAACACCAGCAACAAGCAGCAGGCGGGCACGTACGCCGGCGTCGCGGTTATGGGCGCGTTGTCCGCGCTCATCGTCTCGGCCTGCGTCGCGCCGCCGCTCATCGCGGCGCTGACCGTGATCAGCCAGACCGGCGAGATCGCGCGCGGCGGACTCGCGCTGTTCGCGATGAGCCTCGGCATGGGCACGCCATTGTTGTTGGTCGGCGCCTCGGCCGGAAAACTGCTGCCGAAGGCCGGCGCATGGATGGACACGGTGAAGAACGTGTTCGGCGTGTTGTTCCTCGCGGTGGCCGCGTGGATGCTGTCGCGCATCTCGCCCGACTGGGCGATCCTGCCGCTGTGGGCCGTGCCCGCGTTCGCGCTCGCGTGGGTGCTGTGGCGCGCGTTCCGCAAACCGACGCTGGGCGGTTACGCGCTGCGCCTGGGCAGCGTGCTCGCCGGTCTCGCGGGTGTCGCTCTGCTCGCGGGCGCCGCGATGGGCGGCACCGATCCGCTCTCGCCCATTCCGGCACTCGCGGCCAAGAAAACTCCGCTCGAATTCAAGCGCATCAAGTCGCTCGCGGACCTCGAGCGCGAGCTCGCCGCCGCGAAGGCGGAAGGCCGCACCGTGATGCTCGACTTCTATGCCGACTGGTGCGTGTCCTGCAAGGAGATGGAGCACTACACGTTCACCGAGCCCAAGGTTCACGAGGCGCTCGGAAACTCGCTGCTGTTGCAGGCGGACGTCACGGCCAACGACGAGCAGGACCGCGAGCTGCTCCAGCACTTCGGAATCTTCGGACCGCCGACGATCGCGTTCTATAGCCTCGAGGGCGTGGAACAGCGAGACTTGCGCGTCGTCGGTTTCAAGGACGCGGAGAGTTTCGCCCGCCAGACGCAGCTTGCGCTGTCGGGTCGCTGCACACGCCCCACATGAACGAACCCAAATCGAAAACCACGCGCCTGGTCGTCGGCGCGCTCGTGGTCGTGGCCGCTTTCCTGGTTGGCTTTCTGAGCTTTCGGCAAGGCGTGTCAGATCCGAAAGTGAGCAAGCAGCCGGCTGAGGCCGCGGCGCCAGACACGGCCGCCGAGATCGCCGCGCCCAACGACGAAGCAGCGCCAGGGCCCGCGAAGAAATCGGTGCCCGACACGCTTCCCGACATCACCCTCGCCGACCGCGACGGCAAACCCACCCAGCTCGCGAGCTTCGGCGGCCGGCCGTTGATGGTGAATTTCTGGGCGACCTGGTGCGCCCCCTGTCGGCGCGAGATCCCGCTCCTCAACAAGCTGCGCGCCGAGCGCCAGAAGACGCAGAACGCCGAGATCGTGGGAATTGCCGTCGACTTCAGGGACGATGTGCTCAAGTTCGTCGAGAAAGTTCCCCTTGATTACCCGCTGCTCATCGGCGAGGAAGACGGGCTCGCGGCCGCGGATGCCTTCGGCATGGGCATGGCCTTCCCGTTCTCGATCTTCGTGGACAGCCAGAACCGCATCTTGACGGTCAAAGTGGGCGAGTTACACGAAGATGAGGCCAACTTCGCGTTCGATCGCCTGCGGGACATCGACAATGGCGTTCTCACGCGCGAGGCCGCCCAGGCCATGGTCGCCGACGCCTTCCGAGAGATGGCCGCCGCCCGGGCCAAATCCGAAGCCGCAACCGCTCATTAGTGCCAATTAGCTACCGGATCGCGTCAGATTGACGAAAACCCCGCACGTTGGCTGCGGGTTACGGTAAATTCGCCGCCTTCAATGCACCTTGGGAGAGCGTCGCAAGACGGCGGTATGGCGCGATTCTTATTACTGAACGGACCGAATCTCAACCTCCTCGGGCAGCGAGAGCCGGACGTCTACGGCGCGGACACCCTCGCCTCGATCGAAGAGCGCGCCAGGAACACGGCCGTGAAGCTCGGCCACGAGCTCGTGGCCTTCCAGAGCAACGCGGAGCACGAGCTCATCGACCGCGTGCAGACCGCGAAGGCGAACGGCATTTCCTTCGCCATCATCAATCCCGGCGCCTTCACGCACACCAGCGTGGCGCTGCGTGACGCGCTGCTCGGCGTGAAGCTGCCCTTCATCGAGCTGCATCTCTCGAACACGTTCGCGCGGGAGAAATTCCGCCATCACTCCTACTTCTCGGACATCGCGGTCGGCTGCATCGTGGGCCTCGGCGCGCTCGGGTATGAGCTCGCTGTTCAAGCCGCCGCGGCAAGGATTACCACCCGTTAACGGACGCGCTTCCAGCGCGTCAGAAGTCATTTTTCAATAAGGGACGACACCTTGGACATTCGCAAAGTTAAGAAGCTGATCGAACTACTCGAGGAATCCGGGATCGCGGAGATCGAGATCAAGGAAGGTGAAGAAGCCGTGCGCATCAGCCGCATGCCGACGGGCCAGGTCGTGACGCACATGGCGCCGGCGATTGCGCCCACGCCGGTGGCCGCTCCCGCCGCCGCGCCGGTGGCCGCACTGCCGGTCGCCGCCGAAGTGCCGGCGCGCCGCGCGAACGAACACGTCGTCGCCGCGCCCATGGTGGGCACCTTCTACGCCGCGGCCTCGCCGGGCTCGAAGCCCTTCGTGGAGATCGGCACCGAGGTCAAGGAAGGCCAGGTCCTCTGCATCATCGAAGCGATGAAGATGATGAACCAGATCGAAAGCGACAAGGCCGGCAAGATCACCGCCATCATGGCGACCA
>JAEZCR010000105.1 GCA_023433465.1 Pseudomonadota bacterium
GGCGCCGCGCCGATCCAGCGCGCGATCCTCGCGGGCGATTCCGAAACGGGCGTGACGATCATGCAGCTCGACGCCGGTCTCGATACCGGGCCGATCCTGCTCGAACGCCGACACCCGGTCGGTCTGCACGACACCGCGGGCGATCTGCACGACACACTTTCGGAGCTCGGCGCCGCGGCGCTGATCGAGGCCATCGACGGACTCGCGGCGGGCACGCTGCGTGCGCGGCCGCAGCCGGCGGAAGGCGCGACCTACGCACCGAAAATCGAGAAGGCCGAGGCGAAGCTCGACTGGAACGCGGATGCCGCGTCGCTCGACCGGCGCATTCGCGCCTTCAACCCGTGGCCGATCGCGGAGACTTCGCTCGCGGGTGAGCCGCTCAAGTTGCTGCGTGCGCAGGTCGCGCGTCACACGGGCAACGACACGCCGCCCGGCACCGTGTTCGGCATCGCGGACGACGGCCTGCACGTCGCCTGCGGCGAGGGCGTTCTCGCGGTGCGCGAACTGCAGCGCGCCGGAAAACGTCCGGTCTCGGCGCGCGACTTCGCGAACGCGGTGCGCGTCGCCGGCATGAGGTTCGGCGCATGAAGAACGCGCGCGCATCCGGCCGGCGTGGTCCCGCGAAGCCACGGCGGACCCGCCATGCGCCAGGAGCGGAAACGCTTGCCGCCGCCGCGCTCGCCGTGCATGCGGTCGTGTTCGACGGACGGTCCGCGGACGTCGCGCTCGAGACCGCGCACGAACGCACCGATCGCGCGGCCGTCCGCGCCATCGCGCTCGGAACGTTCCGCTGGTACCTGCGGCTCGCGCCCGCGCTGGCACCGCTGGTCAACCGGCCGTTCGACGAGCTCGCGCCGCGCCTCGCCGCGCTGCTCGTGACGAACGCGCACCAGATCGAATACTCGCGGGGCGCGCCGGAGACGCAGGTGCATCTCGCCGTGGACGCGAGCCGCATCGTCGGCGAGGGCCGCGCGAGCGGCGTCGTGAACGCGGTGCTGCGCCGCTTCGTCGCAGAGCGCGCGCGGTTGTTAGCCGGCGTCGACGCGGATCCCGCCCAGCGGCATGCGCATCCGCGCTGGTTGAGCGATGCGTTGTCCGAAGCCTGGCCGGACCAGGCCGAGAGCATCCTCGCGGCGAACAACGAACATCCACCGATGGTGCTGCGGCTGGACACCGCGCAGACCAACGCCGAGGAGTTCCTGCGCTCGTGGCGCGCGCTGGGCCGCGACGCGCGCGCGGTGCCGTGGCGTGGCGATGCGATCGTTCTCGAGCGCCCGGTCGCAGTCCAGGTACTGCCCGGGTTCGATACCGGCGCCGTCTCGGTCCAGGATTGCGGCGCGCAGCTCGCCGCGCTGCTGCTCGATGCGAAATCCGGCATGCGGGTGTTCGATGCGTGCGCGGCGCCCGGCGGCAAGACCCTGCACATCGCGCAGCGCACGCCCGATCTCGCCGAGCTCGTCGCCGCCGACGACGATCCGCTGCGTCTCGCGCGCGTGCGCGAAAACCTCGCGCGCGCCGGCCGGGACGCCGTGCTGTTGACGGCCGACCTGCGGTCGCGGCCGGAATCGCTGGCGCCGGAATCCTTCGATCGCGTGCTGGTCGACGCGCCCTGTTCCGCGACCGGCGTGATCCGCCGTCATCCGGACATCAAGCTGCTCCGCCGCGCGACGGATATCGAGTCCTTCGCATCCACGCAGCGGGCCATCCTCGCGACGGCGTTCGAACTACTGCGCCCGGGCGGACGCCTGGTCTACTGCACCTGTTCGGTGATCCCCGCGGAAAACGAGGCGGTGGTTTCCGGGTTTCTGCGCGGCGAGCCGCGCGCCGAGCTCGCGGGATGGCCGGAAGGACTCTCGCGGCCTCCGGGCCTGCAGCCGCGGGAAGCCGGCTGGCAGCTGCTGCCGGGTGGCGAGGCGGGCACCGATGGCTTCTACTATGCCTGCCTGCATAAGCTCACCCCTTCTTGAGCTGAATGTAGAGGGACAATAGAGGAACGAATGCGGACAGGGCGTGCCCAAGATTTCCGGATTCTGCTGCTCACGGCGCTGCTGGCGTTCGGCGCGGCGGGAGCGGCGCGCGCGGATGCGCTCGATGGTCTGCTCGAAGTGCGTTCCGCGTACGTCACCGTCGAGGACGGGGTGTTCCAGCTGTTCGCGCGCGTGGCCTACCCGGTGAACGACGACATCCGCGCGGCGCTCAAGGACGGACTCACGCTCACCTTCAACCTCGACGTGGTGGTGTCACGCGAACGGCGCTTCTGGATGGATTCCACGGTGGCGGAGTACTCGCTCAAGCGGGAGTTGATGTACCACGCGGTCAGCGACCGCTACGTGACCCGCGACGTCGATTCGACGAATGGCCTGCAGCACAGTTACGCGACGCTCGAGGAGGCGCTCGAGGCGCTGGGCACTATCGACGCCTGGCCGTTCCTGCTCTCGCCGCAGCTCTCCGCGAAGCGCGACTACCGGGTGAGCCTGCGCGCGGGCGTGCGCCGCGGCAGACTGCCCGAGACCCTGCGTGTGCTGATGTTCTGGACCGACGACTGGCACCGCGAAAGCGAGTGGTTCTCATGGTCCCTGCAACGCTGAGAAAACTCGGAACCCTGGGACTCATCGCACTGTGGGTGTTCGTGAGCGGCGGCTTGTTGCTGCTGCTCGCGTTGTCCGTCCAGAACTCGGTCCAGTACAGCAAGCTGCAGGCGTGGATCCTGCTGATCAACGCGATCGCGGTGGTCACCGTGAGCGTGCTGCTCGCACGCAAGATCATGGAGCTGGTGCGCGCGTTCCGCGCGCAGGTGCCCGGATCGCGTCTGACGGCGCGTACGGTGGCGATCTTTGGTTCGTTGGTGATTGCTCCCCTGATCATCGTCTATCTGTTCTCGCTCGAGTTCCTGAATCGCGGCATCGACAGCTGGTTCAAGGTCGAGATCAAGCAGGGCCTCGCCGACGCGCTCGAATTGTCCAAGTCGGCGATGGACGTGCGCATGCGCGAATACGCGCGCAGCACCGAGCTCTTCGCGAATCGCCTCGCGGACAATCCGAACACCGTATGGACCGTCGCCGTCGACACGCAGCGCGTCGAGACGGGCGCGCTCGAAGTGGTCGTATACGGCACGCTCGGCCAGGTGCTCGCCGCGAGCAGCAGCGATCCGACGATGACCAACCTGCCGCGGCACGCTTCGCCCGAGATGACGCGTGCGATCGCGAGCGGCAACCTCTACTGGAGCCTGGAGCCGGTGTCGGAGGGCGACTACCTGATCAACACCGCGGCACCGATAGCTGCAACACCACTGGCAAGCGAAGGTCGATTCGTCGTGGCCATCTACCCGGTGCCACCGCAACTCGCGCGCCTCGCCGACGCCGTGCAGAACTCGTACATGCAGCACAGCGCGCT
>JAEZCR010000252.1 GCA_023433465.1 Pseudomonadota bacterium
GCCGACCCGCACGGACGAAAAAAACGGGCCGGCCCTCGCGGGCCGGCCCAGGTTCACTCCTGCCGTCTGGTCAGCGTCGAACGAATATCTTCACGCGGATATCCGCGCTGCGCTGGTAACCATCGGACACCGAGACGTGTACCGAGTACACGCCGGCGCTGTCCGCCTGGATCGAAGCGGAATCCGCCACGGTCAGCACGCCTGCCGGGCTGATCGCGAAGAGCCCGGAGGCTCCGGCTGCAGCCATGGCCCAGTTGCCGAGCGGATCGCCATCCGCATCGTGTCCGAGCACGTTGGCGACCACCGTTCCGTGGGGCGCGTTCGCGTCGATCACGTATTCCTGGCCGATCTCGACCTCGGGCTTCGTGTTGTTCACGTACTTGTGGATGTATTGCAAGGCGGGACGCTCGGCGCCTTCCGAGCCGGCCTGCGACCACACCAGCCACGCCCCCTGGGCCTGGCGCCAGTGGTTGAACTGCTTGTAGCCCCACAGCGTGATGACCGTGACCTGGGGATGATCCCAGTAGATCGGGAAGATCTTCTGCATGTTCGCGAGCTGCACCGAGTCCTCGGTGCCATCGACGTCGAGTTCGGTGATGTGGATCGGCAGTCCGGTCCGCTCGGCGATGCGATCGAGATTCGCGCGATAAGTCGGCATCGGCGCCGGCTCGCCCTGCGAGAACGCGTGGCCCTGCAGACCGACGATGTCGATGAGACCCTGCGACTTGAGCAACTTCACGATGCCGATGTAACGGTTCGTATCGTTGGTGTTGTTCTCGATGCTGTAGTCGTTGAGCATCAACTTCGTGTTCGGGAAGTAGTGTTTCGCCAGCTTGAACGCGTTGACGATCCACAGCCATTCACGGTCGGGATTCTTCGCGCGCTCTTCCGGCGTGCCACGGCCACCGAGGGCGTCGCAGTAACCGCCGCCACCGTTCTCACGCGTGCACGGCGGATCGTGCAGCGGCTCGTTCACGACTTCGAGGTAGTCGATGTCGGGATACCGCGCCGCGACCGCCGCGAACCACTCGTGGATCTCCTCGAGCTGCTCCTCGACGGGTAGTTCGTCAATCCAGTTCGGCTGCTGGTTGCCCCAGACGAGCACGTGGAAGTGGAACGGCAGGCCGTTGTTCTTGGCCAGCGCGTAGGCTTCGTCGAGCTGCGTCCAGTTGAACACGTCGCGGGTCGGCTCGGCCGATCCCCACTTGCCCGCGTTCTCCGGCGTGACCTTGTTCCAGTAGTTCAGGAAGTTGGCGCTCGCGTTGCCCGGGCTCCAGGCGCTGCCGAGGAACTTCGAATGACCGGTCGCGATGGGTGGGCCGGGATAGGTGTAGGCCGGCGGCGGCGGTGGCGGCAGTGGCGGGCAGGTCACCGAGCCCGGCAGACCGGCGTTGAGCTCGGCCACCGTGTAGCAGGTGCCCGCGGGACCAAACGCGAACTTGTCGAACAGCAGGCCATCCTCGCGCGAGGCCCAGTAGAAAGTCTGTGTCAGGCTGCCCTCGGGAACGATCCAGGCGTTCGGGCCGGTGCCGCCGCCACGGCCGGGATGGTTAGTTAGCCGGACCCACTTCCATACGGACGTGCCGACCGGAGTTCCCGCGCCGGGCGTTCCTTCCACGAAGACCGGCGCATTCGGATTAGCGTACCCGCCGCTGCTGGTGTTGTAGAGGGCGCCCCAGTTCTGATTGTTGAAACCGACGCTCGAGATATAAAAGCTGTCGTCGTTGCCGCCGTTCGGGCCGGCATAGATGCGCACGTACAGCTCATAACTACCCGCGGCCGGAAAGTTGATGTCGTACGAGGCGATTCGGCCCGGGACCGCGGCTGGATTCGAGGGTGGCACCGTGTCGTTCAGACCGGTGATGTAGGTGTTGCCGTCCTGCGTGCCGATCGACAGCGCCGATCCGAGCGTGCCGCTTTCCGCTTCGACTATCACCGGTGCTTGCGCCAGTGCCGTGAGTGGCAAGGACGCGAAAAGACATGCGCGCAGCAGCGCGCTTGCTTGCTTCCTCATCTGATCTCCCCTTCGTTTATTGAATTGCAGTGTCAGTCACTGTCTCGCCGACCGAACATATCGCACTGAACTTAAGGTAGATAGCAGCACTTTCCGTTAGTCGATCGCGCCCTTTTTTTCCGTGGTTTCCTCTGACATTCGCGCTGCATCGCGCCATGAATCGAGAGATCCGTGATTGAACATAACCGGGGAGCTTGTTGCCAATCCCAGTCGCGTAACGCGAGCTATGTCACGGCGAACCCGGGCTCTATTTGCGACGCTTGGACCTCAGCACGCGCCTTGCTCTCGTGGGTGAAGATCTCTTGTGTTTGTTTGGCGCGCGCTCCGGGGAAAATCAGGAATGCAGGCGAGCGCGAGTGTCAGTTCTTCGGGCGATTCGAAAGCCGCTATCGGCGATGCGCTGAAGCAGGCGCTTTCCGGTAATCGCCTGCAGTCGATTTCCCTTCATGACGAGCGTGGCGACGTGTTGTGGCTGGACGAGGGCGCCCTTGGTCCCGATGAGCACAACCTCGTGCTCGAGGCCGTTTCCGCGCTGAACGCGGCGCCCGACCGCAGCTACGTCTTCCAGAACATCGGCGACGGCCGTGCGGCGGCCTTCCTGCCCGCGCGCTCCCCACTCAACGAGCTCGTCGGCCTCGCGATGATCATCGCGGACTCCAAGTTCCTCGACAGCAAGGGCGCGGCCAAATTCGTCACGCCCGCCACGACCAATCTCATGCGTCGGCTCGCGTTCCTGCGCAAGCCGATGGCGCCCCCGGCGCCGCCCGCGCCTCCGCCGGCGCCGCCCGCCGCCGCGAAAGTAGTTAGTC
>JAEZCR010000257.1 GCA_023433465.1 Pseudomonadota bacterium
ACTTCGACACCTACAACCAGCTCTTCACGATGCACGGCACCGTGATGATGTTCCTGTTCGCCGTGCCCGTCGTCGAGGCGATCGGCATCCTGCTGCTGCCGGCGATGCTCGGGGCGCGCGACCTGCCGTTCCCGCGGCTTTCGGCCTACGCGTACTGGGCATACGCCATCGGCGGACTCGTGTTCTTTGGCACCATCTTCTTCGACGTGTCACCGGACGGCGGCTGGTTCATGTATCCGCCGCTCACCGGCGCCGAATACTCGCCCAGCATCCGTACCGATTTCTGGCTGCTCGGGATCGGCTTCATCGAGATCTCCGCGATCGCCGGCGCCATCGAGATCGTGGTCGGAATCCTGCGCACGCGTCCACCTGGCATGACACTGAGTCGAATGCCGATCTATGTCTGGGCCATGCTGGTGGTAGGCGGCATGATCATCTTCGCCTTTCCGCCCGTGATCGCCGCGACCGCGCTGCTCGAGCTCGAGCGCGCCTTCGACTGGCCGTTTTTCGTGGCGGCACGCGATGGCGACCCCGTTCTGTGGCAACACCTGTTCTGGCTGTTCGGTCATCCCGATGTGTACATCATTTTCCTGCCCGCGGCCGGACTCGTCTCGATGATGGTCGCGACTCTCGCCGGACGCCCGCTGGTCGGTTACCGCTGGGTGGTCGCATCCCTGGTCGCCACTGGAACCATCTCGTTCGCCCTGTGGGCGCATCACATGTTCTCGGTCGGGATGTCGCCGTCGTCTAACCTCTTTTTCTCGGCCGCGAGCCTCATCGTGGCCGTCCCGGCCGCCGTCCAGGTATTTGCGTGGATCGCCACCTTCGCGAGCGGCACCGTGCGGCGCACGGCGTCGACCTGGTTCCTGCTCGGATTCTTCGGGATCTTCGTGCTCGGCGGACTGACCGGCGTGATGGTCGCGGTCGTGCCGTTCGACTGGCAGGCCCACGACACGTATTTCATCGTCGCGCACCTGCACTACGTGCTGATCGGCGGCATGGTGTTCCCGGTGTTCGCGGCTATCTACTACTGGGCGCCGGTGATCAGCGGTCGGCCGCTGTCCGAGCGCATGGGGAAATGGGCCTGCGGGCTGATGTTCGTCGGTGTGCACCTGTCGTTCTTTCCCATGCACATCTCCGGCATGGCCGGCATGCCGCGTCGCGTGTGGACCTATTCGGAATCGCTCGGGTGGGACACCTGGAACCTGCTCTCGACAGTGGGCGCGTTCGTGATCGCACTGGGCGTCGCGCTGGTGCTCGTCGATCTCGTGCTGCGACTGAGACCGGCGGCCAAGGTGGATGTGGATCCGTGGAACGCAGGCACGCTCGAATGGCTGCCGCTCGACAACTACGCCGCCCGCAGCATTCCGCGCATCGAGAGCCGCTACCCGCTCTGGGATCAGCCTGCACTGCGCGAGGAAGTCGACCGCGGCCAGCACTATCTACCCGGAACCGTTACGGGCACGCGCGAAACCATCGTGACCAGCGCCATCGACGCGAAACCCGAATTCATCCTGCGCCTGCCCGGCCCGAGCTGGCTGCCGCTCCTGGCGGGCCTGGGCACGGCGGCGTTCTTCTTCGCGCTGACGGTGAAAGTCACGTGGATGGCGCTGGCCGGCGCGGTCCTCGCGCTGGTGTGCATCTTGCGCTGGCTCTGGGAGGGCGACCCTGCGCCCGGCGGCAAACTACACGCGGTGGGCGGAGGCGTCGAGCTGCCCGACTACATGTCGGGCGCGCGCTCGCACGGCTGGTGGGGCGTGTGCGTGCTGTTGCTCGTGAACGGCTCAATCTTCGCGAGCTTCGTGTATTCCTGGTTCTATCTCGCCTACATGGCCGATGCATGGCCGCCGCCCGGTGTACACATCGAAGGCGGCTGGTTCGATGTCGCCTCCGCGGCGGGCGGGCTGACGAGTATCGCGGCCGCATGGTTCGCCTCGCGATCGTTGCGTCGCGGGCGGAAGGCGGCATTCGCCATCACCAGCGTTGTTGGCATGATCTTGCTCGTCCTCGCGTTGGCGCTTCAATGTTTCGCGGCGCGTGACGCGGATCCGGTCGCGCATGCCTATGGCGCGACGAGCTGGACGCTGCTCTGCTGGCAAGGTCTCAACGTCGTGCTGACCGTGGTGATGGCGATCTACACGCTGGCGCGCATGGCGGCCGGCAAGATCGACGCGGCGCGGCGCGCGACGTTCGACAGCACTTGGCTCGTGTGGCTGTACACGAGCGCGCAGGGCCTGGTGATGCTGCCGATTTCGTGACGGACGCGGATCCACTGTCATAATAGTTAGTTAGTGAGCGCTTCCCCTAAGTCGCGTCGGGCGGCGCGCGCGATTGTTGATTCGCGCCACGGCCGCGTGGTATTCAACGGCATCGGCAAGGAGGCCAGATGTCCGGCAGGGATGTTTTCCTGGTGGCGATCACCGCCACGATCAGCTCTTTCCTGACCTATCTGTACTGCACGCGGCTAACTACGCCGCCCGCCGTGGTCGGCCATGAGGCCGCGGCCGCAAATGCCCATCCCGCGCCGGCGCCGGACGCTCCCCGCACGGTCGCCCAGGTCGAAAGGAACCGCGACTGGCCGCAGGTTCAGGTTGCGGCGCAGCAGGTCTCGGCGAAACAGGAAGCGGCGACACCCGCCGGCGACCGCGCGCCGCGGGACCGGGCGCTCGCCTGGCAGAGGGAACGGGAATTCGGAGAACGGGTCACCGCGTTCATCAACGCCGCGGGCAATGCGGATCCGCAGGTCATCAGCGCGAAGCTGGAGAACCGCTTCTATCTCGAGGAGTGGAACAGGGAGTGGGCCGGCAGCCGGGAAAACAACATCCGCACGCTGTTCGAAGCCAATGAAGGCCTGGGCGGCGTGGTTCCCTTGCAGATCACCTGCAGGTCGAAGAACTGCCAGGTCGTAGTGTCGGCCACCAGCCTGGAGCAGGTCCGTCAATTGTCCGGGAAGTTCCTGCAGGCCACCGCGAAAGACGACCTCGGCATGAAGGACAAGATGGTTTCATTTTTCCCGGAGCCATCGAGCGGCCGGCTGGTGTTCTACCTGTCCGAGAACGCGAATACGGATCTATTCCGCTGACAAGGAAGCATTTCAGGAAGAAGCCGGGCCAGTAGTTTGGCCCGCGGGCAGGGATGCCCGGACAGTCAGACAAACATCGAATCCATGGAGGACGAATCATGAAGAAGGAAATCGGGTCTCTCGCCGCCGCGGCCGTGCTGGCCGCCCTGTGCGCCATGCCGGCTCAGGCGTCCACGAGGATCACCACGGTCACGAACACCTGGAACGCCACCAACGGCTGCACCGTCCGGAGCGTTTACGGCTATGGGGGCTACAATTTCAACGTGACCATCTGGGGAGTGGATTGTCCCAGCGATCCGGAGGTGTACGTCGAAAAACACGAAACCTGGTACGACTGGGGCGGCCTCTGGTGTGAAATGAAGAACGCCTCCTCCGGCTATTACGTGACCAGCAACTGCAGCAGCTACAGCATCTACAGGAACTGAGCCCATTGCGCGGCCCGGGCATCGA
>JAEZCR010000260.1 GCA_023433465.1 Pseudomonadota bacterium
CAAGAAGATCCTGTTCCTCGCGGGCCCGCGAGACCACGGTGGCGCCGGCCGGCACGAATACGAACTCGACCTGCGCACGCTCGCGGAGTCGTTCGACAACGCGACCAACCTCGAAGGCGTCCACACCGAAGTGATGGTGGGCACGCTGCCACGCGATCTCACGGCGGTGCGGACCGCGTCGGTCATCGTCATCGACTCGAGCTCGGATCGCCACGAGAAGGAAACGCATCCGCTGTTTCCGCCGGATCCGACCACCAACGGGCGCAGCTACGACGAGGCGACCACGGCGTATCTCAAGGCCCTCGATGAGCTGATCAAGCAGAACCGCATCGGCATCGTGCTGCTGCACTACGCGAGCTGGGCCGAGAACTGGGCTGCGCGCGCGTATTACCTGCAGTGGACGGGTGGATTGTGGGTGCAGGGCGCCTCGAAGAACCCGGTGGACGAATGGTCGATGGCGCTGATCGACAAGCAGCACCCGATCCTGCGCGGCGTGAAACCGTGGAACTATCGCGACGAGGTCTTCTCGCGCTACTTCCTGCCGCCGAACGACAAGCGGCGCACCGATCTGATCCGTGGAACTCCGAAGCAGGACCGTTTCGCCATGGGCCCGCAGGTGGCCGCGTGGGCCTATCAACGCGATGACGGCGGACGCGCATTCGTGTTCGGCGGGCTGGATTTCCGCGACAACCTGGCGCAGGACAATTACCGCAAGTTCCTCCTCAACGGCATCGCGTGGGCCGCGGGCATCGAAATTCCGAAGGGCGGCGTCGCATCGCCCACGCCCGACGTGAGCAATGTATCGCCGCCGGCCTTCGCGGCCGGGCCGCCTCCCCAGACGCCTACCCAGACGCATCCCAAGACCAACTAAACGCTTCACGATGACGATTCTTCACAGACGATTCTTGGTCTGCGCGCTGGCGCTGGCCTTGTTTGGAACGATGTCCTCCTCGAACGCCGACGCCGCGGAATGGCCGGACTACGGCGGTTCGCCGGACCAGTCGAAGTACGTGAAGATTCGCGACATCACGAAAAGGAATGTCTCGAAACTCACGATCGACTGGATCTATCCGACCGGCGATCAGCGCACGTACCAGTTCAACCCGCTGATCGTCGATGGCGTGATGTACCTCCTCGCGAAGGACAGCTCGCTCGTCGCGATCGACGTGAAGACGCGCAAGGAGCTGTGGATCCACGCGAACCTGCGCGGCATCACCAACCGCGGCATCAACTACTGGCGCAGCAAGGACGGCAAGGACCGGCGACTGCTGTTCATCGTGGATGATCTGCTGCAGGCGATCGACGCGCGCACGGGCAAATCGATCACGACGTTCGGAACGAACGGCGCCGTGGATTTCCGCGCGGGGCTCGATCGCGATCCCGCGAACGTGCGTCGCGCGGCCTCGGCCACGCCGGGGCGCATCTTCGAGAATCTCATCATCCTCGGCAGCTCGCCGGGCGAAGGGTATTTCTCGGCGCCGGGTCACGTGCGCGCCTACGACGTCGTGACCGGCAAGCTGGCCTGGACCTTCCGCACGATCCCGCGGCCCGGCGAGTTCGGCTACGACACCTGGCCCAAGGATGCGTACAAGTACGTCGGCGGCGCGAACGTCTGGGGCGAGATGACGCTCGACGAGAAGCGCGGCATCGTCTATCTACCGGTGTCGTCGCCCACGTACGACTACTACGGCGCCGACCGCCACGGGGCGAACCTGTTCAGCGACTGCATCGTGGCGCTGAACGCGCGCACCGGCGAGCGGCTGTGGCACTTCCAGTTCGTGCACCACGACCTGTGGGACTACGATCCCACCGCCGCGCCGCAGCTCATCACCGTGCGCAAGGACGGCAAGACCATCGACGCCGTCGCGCAGGCGACCAAGCAGGGCTTCGTGTTCGTGTTCGACCGCGTGACGGGCGAGCCCGTGTGGCCGATCGAGGAGCGTCCCGTGCCGCCGAGCGACATGCCGGGCGAGCAGGCGTGGCCGACACAACCCTTCTCGACTCTGCCGCCGAGCGGCCGACAGGTCGTGAAGGCGGACGACCTGACGCCGTACCTGATCAGCGATGCCGAACGCGCCGACTGGCGCGAGCGCATCGGCAAGGCGCGCACCGGGTTGTTCAATCCGCCGTCGACCGAGGAAACGGCGGTCATCCCTGGCGCCGTGGGCGGCACCAACTGGGGCAACACCGCCTCGAATCCGCAGGCGGGCATCATCTATCTACTGAACCAGGACTTTCCGTCGTTCTACAAGCTCAAGGAGATCCCGGTGGGCAGTCCGGCCTTCAGGTTCGGTCCGCCCGATCCCGCGACTCTCGAGCGTGGGAAACACGCCTACGAGGAGGCCTGCGCGATGTGCCATGGCGCGGACCGCAGCGGTACGCCCGCGGGCCCGTCGCTGCTCTCGATCGGCGGGCAGATCAGCGGAACGCAGTTCTCGCGCATCGTCACGTACGGCAACGGGCGCATGCCGCCGCTGCCGCACGTCACCGATCAGCAGATCTCCGACATCCTCGCTTTCCTGGGCGGCGGCGTGCGGATGCGACGGCCGGGCGACATCCCGGTGCCGGACAAACTACCCGAGGGACCGGTGGTGGCGAAGGGCGGCATCACGCGCCCGCCCGCGCCGGCCGACGCCCCGGCCACGCCGCCGGCCGAGGCCTATCCGGAAGGCGTCGAGGCGCCCGAGAAACGCTACTTCACCGACTACGGACTCGGCCATCCCCATCTACTGGCGCCGCCGTGGTCGCAGATCATGGCTTACGACCTCAACAAGGGCGTGATCAAGTGGCGCAAGCCGCTCGGGCAGGATCCCGACGTGACGAAGGAGGGTGGCAAGGACACCGGCGTGCCGCGTGGCTCGCAGCGCCAGGCGATGATCGTCACGTCCACGGGCATCGTGTTCTCGACCGCGCGCGACGGCACGTTCTACGCGTTCGATGCGGATAACGGCGAGATCCTCTGGTCGCACAAGCTGCCGATGTCGACGGAAGGCCTGCCGGCGCTCTATCAGGTGGGCGGGAAGAGTTACATCGTCGTGAACGCGACGACGCCGCTCACGTCTGGGTTGAACACGCGCGAGAGCGGTATCGGGTCGCCGGATCTGGGGAAGGGTGGGTACGTGGTGTTCTCGCTTCCTTAGCGGGCAGTCGATCAAGTTGGAAGCTTCGCTAGTGCTAGGACGACTGGACGATTGGACCGACCAGCGGATCAGGTATGTCGGAAGAGTGATCACGTGCAAGTGCGCTGCCGGTCGGCGTACTTTCGCCGCCACGGCCACCGCTGCCGACAAGCGTCTCAATCGCGCGTTTCAAATCTTGTTCGTGCTTCTCATTCAAATTGGCGACTTCCTCTTGAGCTTCTTGCGCGCGCGACGGATCTGGAGTTCCGTCTGGATTCACTTTTCCGTCGGGCGGCGGAAGTGGTTTCATGTGCGCGACACGCTGAAGGAGTTCAGCGACAGCATCACGGATTTGTGGAGCTGACAGAGCACGAGAGTCCGCTTGAAACTCTATTCCGCTTCTTTGATCAAGAAACTTTACCGGGTGCGCTCCCGCAAGGTCTGAATTGATGTGTGATCGCAGCCAGCAAATTAAGCTCAGTGCACCGAAGCCTACCGAAAACGCGGCGGGCAATATCCAACTGTAGTCGGGACGAAACCAAAGAAACAGAAAACTAGCCCCTGCGCTCACAGCAGACGCAACTCCGAACAGCGCCACGAGGATTTGGCTGCGCTGTGGTCGCAAGTCAATTCCGGCTTTGACGCTAGTCTTCATTCGACTGAGTCCTATACAAGACTAATTGTCCCGTCCTCGTTCCTAACTGGAGCGAAATAGGGCGCTTGCTGGTAAGCCCAGTCGTGCCGCAAGTGATAAAGGCGAATCGGCTTTGCTGCTATGGGGCCAAAAAGAATCTTTGTTTGCGCGTCTACTATGCAGTGGTCCAACTGAAAGTTTGTGGTGCTGACGATGAGCGTGCATTCGTCAAAGCGGCAGTACTGGAATTTGTACCCATCAAGATGGACCTCCTTCTTGTGATACCAAAGTCCATTGATGACTGGGTGACCAAAAAGAGCAGTAAGTCCTGCGAGTGTGTTAGGGGGCGGCGGAACCGGAAATGTCGGATTCTCTTTGGAACTCATGCTTGTGCCTTTGCTCGACGAGTCAGTCAATAGTTTGACAGACGAGATTCTGAAAGGGGAAGAGGAATGTTGTCCAACCACCGGCTACATCTTCCGGGGGCGTTGAGCCTCGATAATCGATTCCATAAAGGGAATTGCTAAGGCGACTTAACATTTCGAGGCGCTAGAGCGACGAGAAAATGGGCATCAATGTGCTCGCCAGGAGCAAGCAATAGCGCGACACTAACCTCCTCACTTCATTGAGGGGGCAATCATGAACCGACGGCATGCGCTGAAACTCACCGGCGCCACGAGTCTGGTAGCGATGATCACGACTGCCTTCGCCAAGGCGAAGTCGCTGCGGGTGCTTATCCTCGGCGGCACCGGGTTCATTGGCCCGCACTTCGTCGACGCGCTTTCCGCCCACAAACACAAGATCACGCTGTTCAACCGCGGCAAGCGCGATCCGGAAGCCAGGCCCGGCATCGAGCAGCTGATCGGCGATCGGAATGGCGACCTCAAGTCGCTCGAGGGGCGTGACTGGGACGTCGTCGTCGACAACTCCGGCTATACGCCGAAGCAGGTCCGCGCAACGGCCGAGATGCTCAAGGGTCACGCCGACCGGTACATATTCATCTCGAGCGTCGCGGTCTACGCGGACTTCAAGAAGCCCGGCATCGCCGAGGACTATCCACTCGCGCAGTTGAAGGATCCGACCACCGATACCGTGACGGGTGAAACCTACGGTGGACTCAAGGTGCTGGCCGAGAAGGTGGTGGAGGAAGTCTTCGGCAAGAACGCGACGATCATCCGGCCTACCTACATCGCGGGGCCCGGCGACGTCACCGATCGCTTCACCTACTGGCCGTGGCGGGTTTCCAAGGGTGGCGAGATGCTCGCGCCGGGCTCGCCCGCGGATCCGTTCCAGTACATCGACGTGCGCGACCTGGCCCAATTCGTTCTCGCGTGCGTCGAGAAGAAGGCCGTCGGCGCTTTCAATCTGTGCAAGCCCGCCATCACGATGGGTGAGCTGCTCGAGACCAGCAGGAAAGTCACGGGTGCGGACACGAAGATCGTCTGGGCGAGCCCGGAATTCCTCACCGAACACGCGATCATCGGCGAGAAGGCCGAGGGCAACTTCATGCCCATCTGGACGCCGGCAAATGGTGAGGACGCGGGCATCGTCACGATGAGCTGCTCGCGCGCGCAGGCGAGCGGGCTGAAACTGCGCCCGCTGGAAGCCACCATCCGCGACACGCTCGCATGGCAGGCCGCGCGCCCCGCCGATAAACAGAAACTTCGCGCGGGCTTGAGTTTCGAGAAGGAAACCGAGCTGCTCGCGAAGTTCAAGCTCGCGCAGTCGAGCGGTTAGTCCGCCAATCCCCAGTTTTTACACCGGCACCGCTATCCCCACCGGCACCGCTATCCCCACCCGGCTAGTTCGTCGCGGCGCCGTCCAGGGTCTTCTTGATGACGAGGATACCCGCGGTCATCATCGACTCGACCTGGTCCGCGAGTTCATCGGGCAGCAGGTCCGCGGTCCACACGAACCACGATCCGCCGTCCTCGTCATCCGTCACACGGGCCGCGCCGTTGTAGTGGCGGAACTGCCCTCCAACAATTGCCCACGCAACGCGCCGCGTCTCGTCGTCGATGCCGACGATCTCTTCGCGTGCCACCATGCCGTTGCCGAAGGTCACGACACGCGTGTTGCCCTCCATGTGCGTGTCTTTCACGAAGCCGGGCACGAGGCGTTTGTGCAGCGCGCCGACGTCGCGCAGCGCGTCCCAGACGAGGGCCGGAGACGCATCGATGTGGATCACTTTGCGAATGCTCGTCATGCGGCGCTCCCGGTGGTTCGCGTGCGGGGATGTTGCGCGCGCGACAATAGTGGCGAAGTCAGCGGGCGACGCACGTGGCTGACCGAATGCACCGCGCGTCGGGCCATGTCGGAAACTCCGCGTGACGGACCGTCCTCACACGTAGAGGCAATGCCAGGAGGGCGCCATGAAAACGCAGGATTACGACGAAACCACGATCAAGGACATTCCGATGCAGATGGTCGAAGCCTGGAACCGCGGCGACGCGCGCGGCTTCGCGAGCGCGTTCGCCGAAGACGCGGACTTCATCGCGTTCGAAGGCACGCACCTCGAGGGCCGCGACCACATCGTCGAGTTCCACCAGAAGTTGTTCGACACGGTTCTCAAGGGCACGCGTCTCGAGGCCGGCGTGCACTTCGTGCGGCTGCTCGGTCCCGCGCTCGCGGTCATGCATGGCTGGGCGACCACCACGTTGCCGGGCCAGACAAACGCCTCGCCGAGCCGCGACTCGATGCAGTTGTTCGTGCTCACTCGCCGCGACGGTGAGTGGCGTGTGAACGCGATGCTCAACGCCCGCAAGATCAGTCTCGAGCAGCAACAGTTCGCCGACGAGTTCGCGACGCTGTCGTTCCGCGACCAGGAGGCCATCACCCATCGCGTTTCCACGCTGCGGCACTGAACTTCGTTCAGCTGTCGTTAATGCGGGGTTCAGCGTGAGTTAAGTGCCCCGCGCGCATCCTGCCCTCACAGCAGCAGGATTCGCCATGAACCCGATCCGACGACTCGCGATGCTCATCCCCCTTCTCGCCGTGGCGGGTTGCGCGACCAACCCCGACTTCCTGAACGCCTCCGGCAGCGACCGGGAGCTCGGCATCGTCCGGGTGTCCTACGAATACGCCCAGGACGCGGATCCGGGTCTGGACGACGAGCAGGCTGTAAGGATCGCGGAAAACCGCTGCGGATCCTGGGGCTACAAACACACCGCACGTATCCCGGGCAACCTGCGCAGCTGCAGCGCCAAGTCCGGCGAGCGCTGCGAGGTCTGGAAAGTCACCCGCGAATACCAGTGCACGCAGGACGCGGCATTCGCCCAGCACCTCTCGCGATGACCCTGGAAGTCCGCCGGCCAGCCGCCGGTGTAAGCTCGGCGGTCCATGTCCATCATCGACCGTATCCTTGGCCGCGCCCCGGTCGGCGGACCGAACCAGTCCGCGCGTGCGGACTCGCTCCCGCCCATCACCGAACTGCCGGCGCCGCCCAGCCAGGACGGTACGTCAGCGCCACCCACCGAACGGCCCATCCGTGTCTACGACCAGCAGGGCCGCAAGATCGAGGTCGGCCGTGAAGCCTGGCGTCGGGATGTGCTGCTTCCCCATCTTTCGGCGAACCGAGATGACCCGGACGCGCTCCACGGCCTCATCCGCGATGCACTCCGCGACGATTTTGCGCTCGATGTGCTGGAGTATGCACGCCACCTCGCCGATACGGACCCGCAACCGCGCCGGGGCGCGTTGCTGCTCGGCGCGGTCCTCCTTCAACTGAAGGATTTCGACGGCGCGCGCGCCGTGCTCGAACGCGCCGTCGCGCGGCACGGCGAGGATCCCTATCTACTGGCGAGTCTCGCCCGCGCGGTCGCGGAGCTCGGCGACGAGGATCGCGCGGAGGAGCTGATCTGGCGCGCGCTCGCCCTCGATCCAAACGATGAAGCGGCGCTCGAATGGGTCGCCGCGCGGGCCGGCGCGACCGGCGGACAGCCGGCGATGCTCGCGATCTACGCGCGCGCCGCGATGATGCCCGGAAGCTGGCGCGCGAACCTGGCGCTCGCGGCCGCGGCGCTCGCACGAGGCGACGTGGACGAGGCGGCGAACTTGTACGAGGAGGCGCTCGCGCGCGTGGCGCCGCCGCCCACGAGCCTGCTGGTGCGGCTGTCCGGGGATCTCGCGGATCGCGGGCAGCATGACTTGCTGGTGCGCCTGGTGGAGACGCGTTTCAACCCCGCCGCGCACGGGCTCATCGTCGGCAACAACCTGCTGCGCGCGCTTTTCGAACTCGGCCGGTTCGTCGAGGCGGGGCGCTTGATCGAGCGGCTCCAGGCGGAGCGGCGGCCCGAGTGGGGTGATTCGCTGCTCGCCTGGCAACAGAAGCTCGACGACATGCGCAGGCGATGCGGAACGGCCGCGGCGCCTGCCGAACTGACCTTCCTGCAGCTCGAGCGACCGGTGTGGTCGAGCGGACAGTTTGGTTTCGAGGCGGTATTGCCGCGTAAAGCCGAGTCGGCGCCGCGCATCCTCGTCGTCTGCGCGAGCGGGGACTGTCCGCCGGCGTCGGCGCGGGAGCTGGGCCGCATCTCGCGGGCGTTGCCGATGTTCCTCGCGGAAGAGTTGTACCTGTGCACGCGGGCCCGCTGCGCTTTCGTATTGCCCTGGATGAAACGCGGCGGGTTCGTCCTGTCGCCGCGACCCTGGACGCGCGCTAGCCTGTCGGAACCTCCGGCGCCGCCGCAGCTCATCGTGTTCACGCACGTCGATGCGGCGCGGACGCCATGGAGCGCGCGGTTGACGCTCGAACAGCCACAGCGTCCCGAGGCGCCAGGAATCACGATCCGCCAGAACATCGATCCCGCGAACGTCGCGCAGGGCGTGGTCGCGCTGCTCGAGACGCTGATGATGCGGGTGTCCGTGCTGCTCGCCGTGCAGCGGCTCGAGGCCGATCCGGCGCTGGCCGCGCCCGACAGTGGCCGCCTCGCGGCCTATCTGAACGCGCTCGAACAGGCGCTCGCGGTCTGGATCGCCGTGAGCCAGGAGGTCGGCGACTCGTTCCTCGAGCCGGACCGGGCGATCTTCGACCAGCTGTTCGACGTCTGCGAGAAAGGCGCCCGGATGCTGCGGCCCCGCATGTTGTACCTCACCGCTCTCGCGAGCCGCGCGCGTCTTCGTCCCGATCTCGTGGGTGAATACCTCGACAAACTACTGCCGCTCGAGGAGCGGTACCCGCCCACGCATGCTTCCGGCGCGCGACTCCTGGCGTCCGCCGAGGAAGGCATCGCCGGCCTGGTCCGCTCTGGATGAACCCACTGCACGAGCGCATCCGCCGGCTGACGCCCGGCGTGGAGTTCCTCATCGTCCTGGTGTGGGCATTCGGCATGCCCATCTTCTCCTCGATCGTCGCGGTCCTCGGGGCCGGCGCCGAATCCGCGCACGCCGTCTTCAATGACGAGGCGCTGCTCTCGATCCTGATCTTCGAGATCGTGCAGGCCGGGTTCCTGGTATGGTTCCTGCGAATCCGCGGCTGGACGCTCGAGAAGATAGGCCTGCGCGTCACGTGGCGCGGCACCGCCTGGGGGTTGCTGCTGCTCGTGGTGACCTACGTCGTGACGATCGGGGCGCAGGCGCTGGCGCAGATCATTCTGCCGATCGATCACGCGCTCGCGGCCGAGCAATATCCCAGGGCCGCGCGCGGGCTCAGCATGCAGCTCGTGTTCCTTACGTCGACCGTGAACGGCATCTTCGAAGAAGTCTTCGTCGCGGGCTACATCATCACCGTGCTCAGGGAGCGGCGCGGCGAATGGATCGCGATCAACGTGAGCACCGTGGTGCGAATGTTGTATCACCTGTACCAGGGGCCGATCGGGATCATCACGGTCGTGCCGATGGGCCTGCTGTACGGGTACACGTACGTGCGCACGCGGCAGCTCTGGCCGCTGATCGTCGCGCACGTGCTGGTCGACATCATCGGGCTGTCGTTCGCGACGGCCTGAGCGCCGGTCAGGCGGCGCGCCGCGACTGCAGCTCCCGGGCGACGCGGCGCCGCTCGCGTTCGCGCAGCAGCTGCTGGCCGCGCGCCCATTCGAGCGCGTGGTCGGCGATCTCGCGCCAGCCTTCCTGGCGGATCAGGAAGTGCGCGCGGCCCGCGTATTCGAGATATTCGGTCACCGCCGAGGATTTCCGGTACAGGCGGTAGTTCGACTTCACGACCGACGGCGGCACGAAGCGATCGTGTTCGCCCGCGACCAGGAGCAGCGGGGGGCGCTTGTTCCGCAGCACGTTGACCGTTTCCGCGTAGGGATTGAAGTTCGAGAGCCCGACCCGGAGAAGTAGCTGGGCGGCGGCCGGCACCGCGTATTGCTGGTACGCGCCGTCGGATACCGCGCGTGTCGAGTCGCTCATGAATGCGTAGTGGAACTGCCGGGGCGTCAGTGCGACGCCACCGTAACCGTCGAGTTGGCGGATCAATTGGGGCGCAACGACTCGCAGCGTCGACCACGGCATGCGCCAGACGCCTTTCGGTGGCGTTGGCGCAAGCGCGATGCCGCACGCGCCGAGGCCGCGGGCGACCAGCGCCTGCGCGACCAGTCCCCCGAGGCAGTGTCCGATGATGATCGGGGGCGAATCGAGGTCCTGCACGAGTAGTTCGTAGTGGTCGACGATCTGGCGGAAGCCGAGGCGCTCGAACGATCGCGGGTCACGGCGCAGGGCGCGGATGTCGCGTTCCATGCCCGGCCAGGGCGGGGCGTAGACGTTGAAGCCGCGCTCGAGGAAGTGATCCGTCCAGCCTTCCAGGCTCCGTGGCGTCATCCACAGGCCGTGAATCAGCACGATGTTGTTAGTGTGCATGGGCCGCCCGTCTAACCAGTCAAGGGAACTTCAGCACAAAATCACCGGCGTGGAATTCCGGGGGAATCTTAAGTCTGGTCATTTCCTGACCAGTTGCACGGCGGCGGAATGTTGTTAGATCGGAGGATTCCTACGCACCCTCCAAGGGTGTCGCCGCGTTCGCTCAGGCCCGGGTTAAGCTTGTCGTCATGGACGAACCCTCGCTCGAAGAAATCAACGCCCTCCCGGAACCCGCCGTGATCGAGTTCGGCGCGAGCTGGTGCGGCTATTGCCAGGCGGCGCAGGCGGACATCGCGGCGGTGCTCAAACAGCACCCGACGGTCCGGCACATCAAGGTGGAAGACGGCAAGGGGAAGCGGCTGGGGCGGCACTTCGGCGTGAAGCTCTGGCCGACGCTCGTGCTCGTGGAGGGTGGCGAGGAGCGCGGCCGGGTGGTGCGGCCCGGGAATGCCGCCGAAATCGAGGCCATTTTCCAGGGCGTGAACTGACTCGCCCTTGGCGTGGGGCGGAATTCGCTAAGGTTCGGCCTGCATGTTCAAGTCGCTGGTCATCGTTGCCCTGGGGTTCGGCGTCGGGCTGTTCGGCTCGGGTGACGCGCTCGCCCAGGGGCCCGCGGATACGGACGAGTCGGCCTATCAGCCGTCGACCCTGGCGAAGGTGATGGGCGGCAGCGCGCGCTCGCAGAACGACGAGGCGGAGCTCGCGGCGCCGGGGCAGTGGTTTCACACGACCGCGACGTACACGGGCCGCAAGCGTCCGCTGTCGGGGCGCTTTCGGCCCATCGTCAGCTCGTGGGTGAGCAGCCGGGGATTGCCCGCGGACCAGGTCGAGATGTTCTTCACCGGGGAATTGCCCGAGCTCGAGTTCGAGCAGGGCGGCAAGAAGTACTGGATCATGGCCGGGCTTCCAGGCGGCCTTGGGTTCGACATCTATCCGGCCGGGCAGAAGCTCACTATCTACCTGCAGAAGGTGGGGTTCGCGTCCGGCACGCCGGTCGCGATGCTCACGCTCGCGAAACTACCGGGCGGCGCCGCCTCGGCCACCGTTCCCGCGCAGCGGCGCATGCGCAATGCGCGCATGGGTGAAGGCGCGCGGCGCCAGGAGGCGACGTTCACGAGCGGGTCGGCGACGTTCACGTATGCGGGGCGGCAGTACACGTTGCCGCTCGATGTCATGGGGCGGCATTCCATCGCGCCCGGTCTCTATTCGTACGAGAACGGGGTGCGAACCGCGCTGCTGGAGTTCGGCTCGGGCGATTCGCAATACCTTCTGCTGCGCGTGCCGGTGAGCGAAGGGGGCGAGGCTCCCGACATCGTGCCGTATCTCGTCCTCAACGGCCGCATCGTGCCTCCCATCGATCTCGGCGCCTGCGCGGTCAACGCGGCCCGCGTCCAACGCGACGGCACCCGCGGCTCGATCGACTGCACCTCCGCCCCCCGCGCCGTCCTCACGAAGCTCGACTTCACCGCCAGTAGATAGGGTGCCTGGCACGGAAAATCCGGGATAACTCTTGCCCGGATTGGTGCCAGGC
>JAEZCR010000007.1 GCA_023433465.1 Pseudomonadota bacterium
CGCGCGCGCGGCGGCGAGGCGATCGCCGTGCCCACCGACGTGACCAACGAAGTCGACTGCGGGTGGCTCATCGAGCAATCGCTGCAATCGCTCGGGGGGATCGACGTGCTCGTGCACAACGCGGGCATCACGATGTGGAGCCGCTTCGACGCCATCGCCGATCTCGAGATATTCGAGCGGGTCATGCAGGTGAACTATCTCGCGCCCGTGCGCCTGACCTCGCTCGCGCTGCCGCACCTCAGGCAGTCGAAAGGCCTCATCGTCGCTGTCGCGAGCCTCGCCGGGTTCACGGGCGTGCCAGAACGCACCGGCTATGCGGCGAGCAAACACGCGATGGTTGGATTTTTCGAATCGCTGCGCATCGAGCTCGCGGACAGCGGCGTCGACGTGAGCATCATCGCGCCGGATTTCGTCGTGAGTGAGATCCACAAACGCGCTATCGGACCCGATGGTCAGCCGCTCGGAACCTCGCCGATGATGCAGTCGAAGATCATGAGCGCCGCCGACTGCGCGGCGCGCATCGCCCGCGCGATCGAACGGCGCGAGCGGCTGGTGCTGATGTCATTGCGTGGAAAGATTGGCCGCTGGCTCAAGTTGTTCGCGCCTTCGGTCATCGATCGAATCGCCGCGAGAGCCATTCGGCAACGGCATTGATCGGGGACAGATTTATTTATTGACGATCTTTATCGTCAATAAATAAATCTGTCCCCGATTACGACGCGTCGGGGGGCAGGTCGAGGGAGATAAGGAAGTATTCGAACAGGTATTTCAGGAAACGCACTTCGTCCTGCAGGCGATGATCGCTGTTCAGGATGTGCAGGGCGCAGCCGTACTGCCGCGCGAATTCGATGCTCTGCTCGATCGGAACGACGTCATCCTTCCAGCCGTGCACGATCATCGTCGGGCAGTCGAGCACCTTGGCTCGCAGCGGCGGCAGTCCCGGCATCGTGAGCGCCGGCGCCATGAGGAACACGCCACGCGCGTGCAACAGCGACGCCGCGGCGACCGACACGTACCCGCCCAGGCTCGAGCCCACGAGCACGAGGTCGCCCTTGAGATCCTTGCAGAACTCGACCAGCTTGTTGATGCGCTCGCGAGGATCGTCGATGCCGCGATAGTCGACCGACTCGACTTCATAACCTTCACTACGCGCGTTGCCCGCGAGCGCAGTGATCTTGACGCCCCAAGGCCCGGCATCCTTGCCGTGCGAGAAAACGACGTATCGCTCCTTCATTGAACGGTCCTCACAACTTCCACAGCAGTGCATCGAGCGTGCGCGCGGACGATTCCGCGGGACGCTGCGCCACACGATTGCCCCGCGCCTTCACGCCTTCGCGCGCGAGCCGGCGGATCTGCTCGCGCGCCGCGCGCGATCCGGCCGGAAACGCGATGCGCCCGCCCGCGCCGGTCACGCGATGCCACGGCAGCCGTGAATCATCGCCCGATTCGCGCAGCACGGTGCCCACGAGTCGCGCACGGCCCGGCAACCCCGCGCGGCGGGCGACTTCGCCGTAGCTCGCGAACGTGCCTCGCTTGATCGCACGCACTGCCTTGATGATGGCCGCGACGCGCTTCTCCGGCGTGTCAATTCCACTCATTGCGATGCATACCGCGCTGCGATTAGAGTCTGAAGCCTCGTTGGCGCTGGATTCGATCACGCGATGGCCCGAGTAGCAACCGACGTTCACACCGCCAGGCCTCAGATGGACTGGCTGACCATGACCGACACGACGACGGCGGGCCCCACGCTCCGCGCATGGATCCGCGCTCACAAGTCCGCGTTCGGCCGCTGGCTGTTCGCGCGCACCGTTTCGAAACGCGCGCCCTACTTCGCCACGATCAAGCCGCGTTTCCTCGACCTGCAGCCCAAGCTCTGCCGCGTGACCATGAAGAAGCGCCGCGCCGTCGAGAATCACATCGGCACGGTGCACGCGCTCGCGATGGGCAACCTCTGCGAACTCGCCGCCGGTATGTGCACGGAGGTGACGATTCCCGTCGGCATGCGCTGGATCCCGCGCGGCATGACGATCGAATATCTCGCAAAGGCCGAAACCGACGTCACCGCCACCGCGCGGCTCGACAAGACTGAATGGACCGGCGCGGAGAACATCGGCGTGCCGGTCAGCGTCCAGGATGCGAACGGCAAGGAGGTCGTGCGCGCCGTGATCTCGATGTACGTGTCGCCGCGCAAGGAAAGCTGACGCGGCCTCATTTCTCGCGAGGCTCCACGAAATAGATCTCGCGCCCCTGAACCGCCCAGATCCCCGCTTCCGTGCCCAGGAACACCGGTTGCCCATGCAGCCTGCCCAGGAATACGTGAATTTCCGTGGGCGTCGGATCCAGCATGTGAGTGAGCATGATTCCCGCGGGCTTGCCCTGTTCGCTTTCCGGTCCCGGGATCTCGATGCAGCTCTTCGTGAACGCGCGGACGGACTCCAGGTGCTCGCCGTCCACTGAATATTCGTAGCGGAAATGCCCGCCGGCGACGATCACGCCGGGTTTCGACGTCGCCGCCAGCATGTAGACCCGGATCACCTCGCCGCGCGCGGGTTCGGCGGGGAGCACCACAGTGTTGTATTGGGACGAGCAGAGATCGTCGCGCTTTTCGAGGTCGGCGATCGCGAGCTTTCGGGCTTTCCACCGCGCCGCCGCCGATTCCTCCAGCGGTTTGGCCGGCTTCAACGCTTCATATTCGATGACCCCTTCCATGGGAACCGTCACGCGATGCAGCCCCCGCGGCGAGCCTTCGACGTCGCCGACGAATGTCACGATGATCGCCGAACGTCCGGAATCAACATCGGTGATCCAGCCGCGGATGCGTTTGTCCATTCCGTAGATCTTGCGTCGCACGAGCTCGTCGGACGCCCGCGCGGCTGAAACGTCATGAACGAAGAGCTGGGTACCCACATCGATCGCCGCATTCACCGCGGGCACGTACTCGGCTGGGATTTCGCGGATCTCGGCGTTCGGTTCGGCCGCGGACATCTGCAGCGCGATCGCTGCGAGTGCGCCCGCGAGAAACGCGCGCCTCACCTCACAACGTTCCCGACAGCGGCGCCTGCGGCATGCGCACAGTGTCCTCGTCGTCTGCCTGCAATGGCACGAGCCCCCGCAGGATCGACGATTCGATCTCCTCGTCCACGCTCGGCGAGAAGTTGCAGAACCGGTTGACGGTGATGAGCCGCGTGCGGGAGCCGCTCGGCTGGTGCGTCACGAGAAACGCGTGGTACTCGCCCGGCTTGCTGGCCGCGAAGCCGAACGCGAGGTTGATCCGCCCGGCGCGCACCTGCTCGTCGTTGTTGATGCGCCCGTCGCACACGACGAAGTAACTCTCCTCGCCCGTGCGTCCGACGAAGGCGCCTTCGGCATACAGCGACTCGAGAAAGGCTTCGACCTGAGCGCGCGCGAGTGTCCAGGTGGGCTGCGCATTGCGCTCGAACAACATCCAGCGCGTGCCGCGCTCGATGCTCGTCATCACGAACAACGCGAGGCGCCTGGCCGACAGATAGCGCCAGTCGCTCACCGCCGCGGCGCCCTGCGCCAGCGTACGCGGGCTCGCCTGGTACTTCGGCGCGATGCGCACGGACTGCAGCAGGTTGATCCCGGCATTGATGAGCCGTGCGCGGTCGGCGAGGCTCACGGCCCACGCGGGCCGGTGACCGGGCCGCAGGATCGCGTCGTCACCCTCCGCGGCGGCCCATACGGGCCAGTTGGCGTCGCAGCGCGCGATCATGCCGGCCGCCACGCCGCAGGGCGCGAACAACTCGAATCGTCCGCGCAGCCGGTCGAACGCGACGATGCGTGGATAGAACATCGCGGCGTCTTCGCTGCGGAAGGGCCAGTGCCGCATACCGTCGAGCGCCGCGGCGCTCGACGCCCATTCGGACGGCGGATCCACGATGAGCATCGCGCGCTTCTCGCGGCAGAAGCGGCCCGCGACCAGCAGAGTCGACAAGCCGACGTCGGTATCGCGCGTCAGCGGCGGAATACACAGCAGGTTGATGTCGGGCGCGGCGTGCAACGCGAAGATGCCGGTGCCCGACTGCGCGGATCCGATGATGTCGTAATCCGTGAGCGGACCGCCGTCGTCGCCGTCGGGGTTCGAGGGCGTGTAACCGATGACCGCGCCATTGTTCGCGGGCGGCGTGCGCGACGGACGCTCGGTGGGCACGCTGCCCTGGACGCGCACCAGGCGCGATTCGAGCAAGGCATCCGCGACGAAGCGGTCCGCGCCCGGCGTCACCGAGAGACGCCGGAAAATCTCCTGGTCCTCGATCTGCTCGGAGCCCGCGGCGCGCACGCGTTGCACGACGAGGTTGAAGCGGTCGGCCTCGCGCGAATCGATCGAGTCGTAATCGACCGAGGCGCGCAGGAATTCACGCGAGCCGGCGCCGACGCCGCGCAACGTGAGCCTGCCGTGTCCCGCCGGCAGCGTGAGCGTCGGGGGACGCGCGCCGTTCACGACGCGCACAATGACCGCGCAGCGGCCACCGTTCTCGAAGAATTGCTCGACCGCGTAACTCAGCGTCGAGGGTTGCCACAATCCGCCGAACACCCGCGTGAAGTCCGCGAAGCTGCGGACCGGCACGGGTTCGTTGACGGGTCCCTTGAGGGTGCGACCGATGAAGGCGGCGATGCTGGTCGCGGCGCGCGCGATGACACGTATGGAGCCGGGCTGTTCGGCAGACGAAACCTGCGAGTCAATCGTCTCGTGCAATCGGCTCCCCAAGGCACAACCCCGGCGAGTTGGGGCGGCGCGATGCCCGCGGAATGTAGCAGCGTCTCAGTAGCGCCGCCACAGCGGCACGTTGCGACGTTTGAAAAGTGCGACGAAGACGAGCCCCGCGACGAATCCGCCGATGTGGGCCCCGAAGGCGATGCCACCTTGATCCGGCGCGCGCGCCGCGCTGAGCGTGCCCATGACGAGCTGCATGAGGAACCAGGCCGCGAGCACCCAGATCGCGGGGAAGCGCCCGATCTGCACGATCACGAAACCGAGCGGCATGCCTAACAACACACGCGCGCGCGGAAACAGCAGCATGTACGCGCCGAGCACACCCGAGATCGCGCCGCTCGCGCCGACCATGGGGATCTGCGATTCCGGGCCCGTGAGCACCTGCGCGAACACCGCCGCGACGCCGCACAGCAGGTAGAAGATGAAGTAACGCACGTGGCCCATCGCGTCTTCGATGTTGTTACCGAAGACCCACAGGTAGAGCATGTTGCCGGCCAGGTGCCAGATGCCGCCGTGCAGGAACATCGAGGTGAAGATGCTCGCGACCGGCGGGATCAGGTCGATTTCCGGCGGCAGCGCGACCCGGCCAGTGAGCACCGCGGGGATCACGCCGAGCGCGAACGCGACATGTTGCGCGCCGTCGGCGGTCATGAGCAGGTGCTGCCACACGTACACCACGACGCACGCGATGATGATGCCGACCGTGACGCGCGGGCGGATGGTGGTCGGGTTCTCGTCGCCGAGCGGCAGCACCATGGGTCAGCGGCCCTTCAGCACGATGTCGTCGATGGTCGCGGTCGCGATCGGGTGGTAGTTGGGCCGCGCCTTCCGATAGATCGCGCGAGCGCGCGCGGCGCCGGCGGGCGTCTTCATGAGGTCTTCGTAGAGCGGCTTGATGAGGCGGCGACGGCCGATGGTCGTGAGGTATTCCTCGAGCCGCGGCCATGCCGGAGCGTAGTTCTCGCGGATCGCGACGCGCAGCCAGTTGAACGCGATCTCGGCGTTGCCGGTGGTCGTGAGGCCGAAGGCTTCGTCGAGCTCGGTGAGCCGCGCGACCGGGACCTTCGGCGGCAGGCCCTGGAGGAAATGCACCCATTCGTGCGTCGTCCATTCGCGCGCGGGCAGATCCTTTGCGGCAAGCTTCCCGCTCAGCCAGTCCTTGCGCGCCAGGTCGACGAGGTCGAACGCGTCGGAGCGCGGCAGCACGGCGTTCTTCGGCAGGCCGGGCGCGAAGATCCACTCGTCGATCTCGGCCGCGGTCACCGCGCCGGGCTTCTTTGGCAGCAGGTTCGCGTCGAGATACGCGCGGAATTTTTCGGTCCAGATGCTCTGGAACGCGAATTCATTGAAGTAGTCGAGCAGGAACTTGTCGATCGTATCTGCGCCGAAGCGGCTCGCGAGCCAGGTGACGAACAGTTGCCCTTTCACGTAGGGCACGCGCGTGAACGCGTCGTCCGGATCGCGGCCGCGCAGGTCGATCGCGAGCACCTGGTCACCGGGCGGCAGCGTCGCGAGCTCGTCCTTGAGCGATGCCGCGTTGAGCACGGCTTCCATGGCCTGGCGCTTTTCGCCATAGACCGCTTCCATGATGCGGGACTCGAGATAGTCGGTGAATCCCTCGTTGAGCCACAGGTCGCGCCAGGTGGCGTTGGTCACGAGATTGCCCGACCACGAGTGCGCGAGTTCGTGCGCGATCAGCGCGGTGAGGCTGCGGTCGCCGGCGATGACGGTCGGCGTGATGAACGAGAGCCGTGGATTCTCCATGCCGCCGAACGGGAACGATGGCGGCAGGATCAGCAGGTCGTACCGGCCCCATTGGTACGGTCCGAACAGCTTCTCGCTGACCTGCATCATCTGCTCGGTTTCCGAGAACTCGCTCGCCGCCTTGTCGGCGATCGAGCTCTCCGCGAAGACGCCGGTGCGCGGCCCGGTCGCGCGGAATTCGAGCTTGCCGATGCCGAGCGCGATCAGGTACGAAGGGATCGCCTGCGGCATGTCGAAGCGATAGACGCCGTCGGGGCTGGGCTCGCCGGTGGAATTCTCCGCGCTCATCACCGCGCGCATGCCCGGCGGCACGTGAATCGTCGCCTTGTACGTCGTGCGGACCTGCGGCGTGTCCTGCAGCGGAATCCAGCTCCGCGAATGAATCGCCTGCGACTGCGTGAAGAGGAAAGGATGCGTCTTGTCCGCCGTGAGCGCGGGCTCGACCCACTGCAATCCCGACGCGCCCGGCACCGTCTGATACGAAATGCGCACCGTGAACTCGCCCGCGTCGAGCGCGGCCGGCAGTTCGATGTGGAGCGGCGCCCCCAGGCTCGGATCTCGCTCGCCGAGCGAGAACGTCAAGGGGACCAGCTCGCGCGGCGCACGCACCCACCACACCTGGCGGATCCCGAGATCGCGCGTATCCAGCGTCAAAATCTTCGCACCCGCGCCGACACGGGTGACGACGAGATCCACGACCCCCGACAACCGTTTCGCCTCGAACGAAGCGTCGAGATCCAACTCGAGATGCCGGACGCGAAATGCTTCGGTGTTCGCGTACGAGTGGTAGTCGTGTCCCGGAGTGATCGGTGCGGATTTCGCGGTGGGCGCGGCGTTTGCGACAGCGGCGGTCAGCAGCAGTGTGGCAACCATGATTTTCATGCCGGCACTGTAATGGGGACATTCCCCGTTTCCTAGCAAACGGGGACAGACCTAAGTGATCGCGTCAGTGAATGCCGCGTGACTGGCGCCAACACATCTACCGATGCAGGTCTGTCCCCGTTTTCTAGGAAACGGGGAATGTCCCCATTAATTCGTAGCTGTTTTCGGCGCGGCGGTCGGTGACGCAGCTTCAGCCGCGGACTCGACGGACGCTTCGCGATCCGAGACCAACTCCTGGAACGTCGCCTCATCCACCGGCAGATCGGAAACCCCGTCCCATGTCGCGCCGGGCGCGACGACGTTTTGCACGATCATGGCGTTGGACACGATCGCATCGAGCTGATCCGGCCCACCCGTCACCGACACCGGAATCCCGCGCGGCTCGTTGGTGAGCTTCGCGACCGCTTCCCAGTCGATCTTCTCCTTGCGCGCCGCGAGTTCCTTCTTGATGTTCTCGGCCAGCGTCTTGTTGAGCAGCTTCGCCTGCGCCTTTTTCCAGTCGCGCGGATCGTCCTCGAGCACATCGAACGCCTGGATGTGCAGCTCGCCGTCATGCCATCCGAACACGAACGGCTGATTGACGACGCGCACCGGCGTGCCGATCGGCGCGAGCTCGAACAGCTGCGCGATGTCTTCCGGATAGAGGCGGATGCAGCCATGGCTCGAACGCAGGCCGACGCCGGCCGGCTTGTTCGTGCCGTGGATCATGTACGTCGGCCAGCCGAGATAGAACGCGAAGCGGCCGAGCGGATTGTCGGGACCCGCGGGCACGACGGCGTCGAGCTTCTCGCCGCGCTCCTTCAGGTGTTCCCGGATGATGGACGCGGTCGGGCGCCACACCGGATCCTTCTGCCGGCGCACGATCTTCGTAGTGCCTTCGGGCGTCTTCCAGCCCACCTTGCCGATGCCGATCGGATACGTGTGCACGACCTGCTGCTCGCCCTTCTTCACCTTCGGGTAATAGAAGAGCCGCATCGCGGCCGCGTTGATGACGATGCCCTCGCGTGGCGCGTTCGGCAGCACGAACTGCGACGGGATCACGATCTCGCGGTTCTCCCCGGGCAGCCACGGATCGACGTCTGGATTGGCCCGCACGATCTCCTCGTAGCCGACGTTGAAGCGGCGCGCGATGTCGGTGAGCGTGTCTTCCTTCGACGCCTGCGTCTTCTGCACGACGCCGACGATGTCCGTGGTCGCGTCGATCTCGAAACGGTGCGTGGGCACGGGCTGCGGCAGCGCCGGTACGACGGGTTCCGTCTTTTCGGCGCGCCTGCCGCCCCAACCTGGGCCGTCACCGAACAACGAACAACCGGAAACCAGGGAGGCGCAAAGGACCATCGCGGCCCAGGGCCGCAATGCGAGGTGGGTCTTCATGGCCAAAGTATATGACACGGCATCGTCGTTACTGACTGTCTGGATTCTGCTACAGCAGCGTGGGCTGGTTCGGGAGTTCGTCACGGTCCCGCGATCGGGCCTCGTGCGACTCGAACGGAAACCGGCTTTCTAACAAGCCGCCCACGGCATTCACGCCGGCGAGCGCACCTTCGGCGAAACGGCCGGCGCGGAAATGCTCTTCCATCCGCTTGCAGGCGGCCTCCCATTGCTCTGGGGGAATCACCGCGGCGGCTCCCCGATCCGCGACGATCTCGACGTCGCGATCCGCCACCAGCACATAGATGAGTACGCCATTGCGCCGCCCGGTGTCCCACACCTGCAAGTGCGAGAACACCTGCATCGCGCGCTCGCGCGGCGTCGTGCCTGCATAGAGGTCCGAAAGGTCCAGCGACGTCTCGATCGCGAAACGGATCTCCGCGCTGGTGAGGGTCTCGACGGATTCGATCGTCTTCTCGATCGACGCGAGCACTTCGTCGGGAAAGCGGCGGCGCGTGCCGGCGCGGGTCGCGAACAGGTGCCTGAGCGCGCGCATGCCTAACTACCAGCGCCCCGAGGCGCCGCCGCCTCCGAAGCCGCCGCCCATGCCGCCACCGAATCCCCCACCCCCGAATCCTCCGCCGCGCCCGAACCCGCCGCCGCCAAAGCCGCCGGGCCAGCCGCGGTCACGGAACACATGACCGCCGCCGCCGTAACGCGCGCCCGCGCCCATCCCGAACAGCAGCGTGAAGAGAAAGAGTCCGATGCCCGCGCCGGCCGCGCCGAACAGGCTCGAGGTGATGAGCCAGGTGAGCCCCGCGCCGCCCGCACCCGCCACACCCGCGGCGGGCAGGCGCCCGATCATGGGCCGAAGGATGCTCGCGAGCATGAAGCCCCCGAACAGCAGCAACGGCCACGGCAGTCCGCCGCCGTGATCGGGTTTCCAGGTCTTGTCCGGCTCGGGCAGCGGTTCGCCGTCGATGACGCGGATCATCTGGTCGAGGCCCGCGTTGATGCCGCCATAGAAATCGCCCTGCTTGAACAGCGGCGCGATGGTCTCGTCGATGATCCGGCGTGACGTAAGATCGGTGAGCGCGCCTTCGAGCCCGTACCCGACTTCGATGCGCATCGCTCGATCGTCCTTCGCGACGATGAGGATCGAGCCGTCGTCGGGTTTCTCGCGGCCGACTTTCCACGTGTCCGCGAGACGGATGCCGAACTGCGCGATGTCCTCGGGCTGCGTGGTCGGCAACATGAGCACGGCGATCTGCGCGCCCTTGCGTTGCTGGAACGCCATGAGCTTGTCATTGAGCGCGGCCTGCTGCTGCGCGGTGAGCGTGCCCGTGAGATCGACCACCGGGGCTTCGTAAGCCGGAATCGGAATCTGCGCGCGCGCCGGCCCCACGCCGGCCGCGACCAGCATCGCGAGCGTGAGGAGCGCGGCTCTCAAGACGGCGTACTTAATTGGCCGGTGGATTCGCCGGCTGCGCCGGCGGCGGGTTCGGCGCTTCGACCGGTGCGTTCGACTGTGACGGCGTCGTCGAATCGAAGCTCACGGCCGGAGCCGTGGCGATCGCGGCCTCGTTCTCGACCGTGAAGTTGGGCTTCACTTCGAAGCCGAACACGTTGGCCGTGAGATTCGTCGGGAACTCACGCACCGTCACGTTGAAAGCGCGCACCGCGTCGATGTAGCGATTGCGCGCGACCGCGATGCGATTCTCGGTGCCCTCGAGCTGCGCCTGCAGGTCACGGAAGTTCGCATCCGACTTGAGCTCGGGGTACCGCTCGACGGTGACCAGCAGGCTCTTGAGCGCGTTGGTCAGCTCGCCCTGCGCGGCCTGGAATTTCGCGAACGCAGCCGGATCGTTGATGAGCTCGGGCGTGGCCTGGATGGAAGTGGCTCGCGCCCGCGCTTCCGTCACGCCGACCAGCACGCGTTCTTCCTGGGCCGCGAACCCTTTCACCGTCGCGACCAGGTTCGGGACGAGGTCCGCGCGCCGCTGGTATTGGTTGACGACCTCGGACCAGGCGGCCTTCACGGCCTCATCCTGGTTCTGCAGCCGGTTGTATCCGCAGCCCGAGACGCCTAACGACGCGACGAGCGCGATCACGCTGAGTGCCAGTTTTCTCATTGGAATCTCCGCGCGAGGATTTTTGCGAGGCTCACTACCAGATTTTGACACGCTCCGTCGGAGGCCGGTACATGCGGTCTCCCGCCTTCACGCCGAATGCCTCGTAAAAAGCGGCGATGTTGCTTGCAGGACCATTCGTACGAAACTCGCTCGGGCTGTGCGGATCGGTCACCAGGCGCTTGAGCAGCTCCTCGTCGCGGTACTTGCGCCGCCACACCTGCGCCCAGCCGAGGAAGAAGCGCTGATCGCCCGTGAAGCCGTCGATCTCGACCGGCGTCTTTCCTGCCAGCGAGAGCCTGTAGGCCTTGAGCGCGACTTCCATGCCGGACAAGTCCCCGATGTTCTCGCCCAGCGTGAGCTTGCCGTCGATGTGCCGATTGTCGAGCACGGTGTACCCGTCGAACTGCCTGGCGAGCTGGCCGGCGCGTAGTTTGAATTTCTCGCCGTCCTCCGCCGTCCACCAGTCGCGCAGGTTGCCGTCGCCGTCGAACTGCCGGCCCGAGTCGTCGAAGCCATGGCTGATTTCGTGGCCGATGACCGAGCCGATCGCGCCATAGTTCACCGCGTCGTCCGCGGCCGGATCGAAGAACGGCGGCCGCAGGATCGCCGCGGGGAACGTGATCTCGTTGGTCGTCGGGTTGTAATAGGCGTTGACCGTCTGCGGCGTCATGAGCCACTCGGTCCTGTCGACGGGTCCACCCGCGCGATTCACCTGGCGCTGGTGCTCGAACTGCTTCGCGCGCATCACGTTGCCGACCAGGTCGTCGGCGCGGATCGCCAGGGCCGAGTAGTCACGCCACTTGTCCGGGTAGCCGATCTTCACGGTGATCTTGGAGAGCTTCTTCTTCGCCTCGGCGCGCGTCGCCGCGCTCATCCAGTCGAGATCGTCGATCGACATGTCGAAGGCGATGAGCAGGTTGCCGACGATGTCGAGCATGCGGCGCTTGGCGTCGGCGCCGAAGTGCGCCTCGACGAACATCTGCCCGATGAGCTCACCGATGTCCTTGTCCATCGAGTCGACCGCCCGCCGCCAGCGCGGCAGCTGCTCGGAGACGCCGCCCAGCGTACGTTGATGGAAATCGAACCGCAGGTCCGCGTAAGGCGCGGACAGGAACGGCGCGTACTCGTCGAGCAGCTTGAACTTGAAGTACACACGCCAGTCCGCGACCGGCACTGTCTTCACGAGTTGTCCGACTCCCTGGATGAAGGATGGCTGACTCACGTCGAGCCGCTGCGCGGGCGCGCCCAGCCCATCGAAGAACGCGAGCCAGTCGAGGCCGGGCGCGAGCCTCTGGTATTCGGGCAGCGTCATCGGGTTGTAGTTCTTCACCGGGTCGCGCAGCGCGACCTTGGTCCACTGGTCGTTCGCGATGCGCGTCTCGAGCGCCGCGATGCGCGCCGCGGCCGAACGCGCATTGCGCTCGCCCGAAAGCGCCAGGAGCTTCTCGGCGTATTCGGCGAAACGCGCGCGGAAGCGTGCGTATTTGTCGTCGGGGTTCAGGTAGTAGTCCCGGTCGGGCATCGTGAGGCCCGTCTGGAACAGCGCGCCCAGGTAGACGCTCGAGTTCTTGTTGTCGGGGCCGGAGTACCAGGCGAATGGCGCCGACACGCCGATGCGCTGCGAATGGCCGATGTAGTGCGCGACGTCGCGCGCGGTCGCGATGCCATCGATGCGCCGCAATTCCTCCTGCAGCGGCGCGAGGCCGAGACTCTCGACGCGCGCCGTGTCCATGTAGGCGTTGTAGTAGTCGCCGACCTTCTGCGCGGCGGAGCCCGGCGCGCGGTTCGGCTGCGCCGCCGCGTTGGCGATGAGCTGGCGCACTTCCTCGCGGGCCTTGTCATCGAGGATCGTGAAGGAGCCGTAGTTCGATCGGTCGGGGGGGATCTCGGTGTTCGCGAGCCACCCGCCGCCGACGAACCGGTACAGGTCGTCTTGCGGGCGTACGCTGCGATCGAAGCCCGCGAGATCGAGTCCCGACTTCGGCGGCGGCGGCGCGGGCGCGGCGACCGGCGCCTCGACCTTGGGTTTGGAAGCCTGCGCAGCGCAGGCAGTGAGCACCGCCGCGATGGCGGCGACGGCGAGACGGTTCGACATGGATGCCCCGGGAATATGTTCGTTGGCCAGAGTATAAAAAAAGCCCCAAGCTTTTGGAGCTTGGGGCCTTAGAAGGCGGACTTTCGATGAAGGGATATGAAGTCCGCTAGGGGATAACCGTCCTCGAATCAGTGCAGTCGCGCGACCTGGAGAATCTTGATGTCCTCGGCGTCGATCTCGAAGTTCGCGGCCAGCAAGCGGCGCAGTTCCTTCGAATCCTTGCGTTCGCCGAGCGGATGGGTGAGCTCGATGACCCCGCTCCACTCGCTCGAATGAGCGGGTTCGGCGCTCGTGACGAAGTGCGTGTAGTAGCGGGCTGCCATGGGGCACAGAGTAGAGAGACCCCCGCAGGGCGGCTGTGAGCCGCTGCACAGACCCCGGCGGACCGGGAGGGCCCGACTGAGACTTTCATCACATATGATTTAAGTCGTGAGCCGTTATCGACCCGCAGAGAAGCCCGGATCGCAATTCATCACGCCCGCGGGCGAATTGCGCCTCAAGCAGGAGCTGGACCAGTTGTGGCGCGTGGAACGTCCGCGCGTGACCCAGGCCGTGTCCGAGGCCGCGGCGCAGGGCGACCGGTCCGAGAACGCCGAATACACGTACGGAAAACGCCGCCTGCGGGAGATAGACCGGCGCGTGCGATTCCTGCGCAAGCGACTCGATGGCATGACGGTCGTGGACAAACCACCGAGCGATCGCAACCGCGTGTTCTTCGGCGCCTGGGTGACGCTCGAGGACGTCGATGGCAATCAGCAGAGCTATCGAATCGTCGGCCCGGACGAGTTCGACCAGGCGCCTGGCTACATCAGCATGGACGCGCCACTGGCGCGGGCGCTCATGCGCAAGGCGCTCGACGATGAAGTGACGGTGCAACTACCCGGCGGCGAGCGGGTGTTGTGCATCGTGGGAATCCGCTACGAAGCCTGACCCGCGACCGCGGCGGCCTCGGCGCGCCGCGCATAGAAACCGAGGATCACTTCGGAAAAATCCGCGATCAGCAAGTCGGCGACGAAGCCGGAATACCAGTTGAAATGCGTGCTGACGCGGTAACGCATGCGCAACGAGAGCCGCGTGCCGCCCTCGACCGGCGTCAGCGAATACGTGCTTTCGCCGAGGTCGAAGTATTCGCCGCCGATACGCACGTGATCGTCGAGCGCGCCGGGCGGGAACGAGTCCTCCGAGAAGCGGTAGCGCCAGCTCACGCGCTCGTTCTCCAGCCATTCGACGGCGACCTGGTCGAAGCGCACGCCGCGGCCCATCGTCACGTGGCGCAGGTGCGTGCCATCTTCCACGGCGGCGGCGCCCGCCTCGGGCAGCGGCACGCCGATGCGGTACATCCACGCGTCGTCGACTTCGTCCGGCCGGATGTCGCGGGTGTCGACGAGTTGGCGCCAGACCTCGGGCGGTGTCGCGGCGATGAATACGCTGTGTTCGTACTCGCGCTCGAGCGATTCGGATGGAATGCGATGTTCAACGGCGCCCAACAGCAGCGGCAGCGCCGCGAAGCAGCCGACGACGGAGGTGCGCGGCCAGTGGGTGATGCGACAGATCGCGCCCATGAGCAGCCCGGCGAGGCCGCCGAGCAACGCGAACATCGGCAGGATGATGATCGCGCAGATCCAGCCTTCGATCAGCAGCAGCAGGGAGCCGACCACGTACAGCAGCGTCGAGAGCATCGGCGCGAGGAAGTAGTAAGACCACGTGCGCCGCTCGACGCGCTCGGCCAGGTAGACGGTGACGAGTCCGACCAGCAGCGGCGAGCCGTACAGGAACGATGCGAGCATCGCGGAGTACGCGCCGCCGCCCTCGCCCACGAACACGAGGCGCAACGCGAGACCGGCCAGCGCGCCCCAACCCACCGCCCACCACCCGTTGAATGGCAGCTTGCGGTCGCGGCTGGACTGCTCCGACATCTCGTCGTGGACGTTCATGCGAGCGATGCGCGCGCGGGGCAGAAGCGGCAACGTTTGGCCGCGGGCGGTTCGACGCGACGCAGCTCCGGTCGCGGCGCTAGATCGGCCGGCAGCCGGAATCCCCACGCGAGACCGATGCGGCGCATCGCGAGCAACGCCCACCAGCCCGGATCCCATTCGCCTGGATGAAGACCGAGGCGCGCGGAGCCCGGATACGCGTGGTGATTGTTGTGCCAACACTCGCCCATCGTGAGCAGCGAGGTCAGGCGGACGTTCCGTCCCTGCACGGCCGCACCGTCGACCACGTGACGCATGTCACCGTGGTTGTGCGCAAGGAAGCCAATGATCCAGTGACCGAACACGCCCGTCGTCACGCGCGCGCAGACACCCCAGAAGACAAAGCCCCATCCACCCCACCAGTAGAACAGCAGCGCCCAGGGCAAGTGCTGCCACATCCAGGTGCGCTCCAGAAAACGGTAGAAGCGGTCATTCGCGATACGCGGCTCGATGACGAGCAGCGGTTCGTTGCGCAACTCGAGATCGCAGACGAGCTGCCACCACGCGTCCTTCAGGAAGCCGGAGCCGTGGCGTAGATAGTCGTGGCAGACCGGCAGGCGCTGCGCGTAGTCGCGCAATTCATGCTGTCGGAGCAGGCCGAGCGGGCCCGCGAGGCCGACCTGCACGCCCAGGTATACGAGCACGTATTCGACCCAGCGCGGACACTGGAAGCTGTCGTGGATCAGCTTGCGATGGCTGCCGAGCGAATGGCCGAACAGCAGCACGATGGCGGTGCTCACGACGTACAGCGCGAGCGCCGCGGGACTGAATGTGAACGCGCCTCCGAAGACAGCCGCCGCGGCCATCCCGAGAAACCACGCGCCCTTCACGGGCGAGAACCGGACCTCACCGTCGCGGACCTGCTCGACTCCACGATGGCGCACTCGGTGCCGCGACAGGCTCGCCGGCAGCTCGCATGCGCCGGTCATGACTCAGGTGGCCTTCGCCTTGCGGCGCTTCGCCAATGCGCGGGACTCGCGCTTCAGCGGACCACCGACCGGGCACACCTCGAAGGCGAACCCGGTGAGCGTGTTCACGAGATTGTCGGGCACGAGCGAGTACAACACGCGCTGGCCGTGCCGCTCGCTGCGCACGAGGCCGGCATTCTCGAGCACGGAAAGGTGCCGCGAGATCGCCGGCGTGCTCATCGAAAAGCGCTCGGCGAGCTCGGTGGTGGTGAGCTCGGCCTTCGAGAGGTAGGCGAGGATTTCGCGGCGCGGCCGCGATGCCAGGGCTTCGAATATCTTGTCGAGTTGCATTCGATGATTAGCTAATTCGTTAATTAAGCAATTAGTACACCGGGCATCCGTGTCCGGTCAAGCGGATCCACGAAATTCCGCGTTAAGTACATTCGCGCTTGTGGCGGCCCGGGTGGCCGTCTATTATTTCTGTGAATACAGAAATTACGGACAAGACGATATGCAGCTCACCGACACCATGCGCCGCTACATCGTTCACTGGGGCGAGATGGGCAGCCGCTGGGGCATGAACCGCTCGGTCGCGCAGATCCACGCCCTGCTCTACCTGTCCGAGAAACCTCTGAATGCCGACGAGATCGGCGAAACGCTCGGCATCGCCCGCTCCAACATCAGCACCGGTCTCAAGGAACTGGTCGCGTGGGATCTCGTGCACGTCACGCACGAGCTCGGCGACCGCCGCGACTACTTCGCCGCGCAACACGACACGTGGGAGGTCATCCGCGCGATCATGGACGGGCGCAAGAAACGCGAGATCGACCCGACGCTCGCGGCCCTGCGCGAATGCGCGGCGCAACTCGAGAAGGACAAGGAAACGCCGGCGGTGGTGCGCGAGCGCATCGTCACGCAGCTCGAGTTCCTCGAAACGGTCACGCGCTGGTTCGACGCGATGAAACGCATGCCGCGCAAGACGCTGCTCAAGCTCATGCGCATGGGCGAACGCATCGCCAAAGTGATCGGCGACTGAGGACCCATGACACAGGCCCAGGCACTGCCCCGCTCTCTTGCCCGCGAAGCCACGCATCGCACGCGGCATGGGTTGCGCGAAGTGCTGGGCGCGCAGGCCTGGGCCCGGTTGCCGGAGGCGGTGCGTGAACGCTTCGACGAGACAGCCGCGGCCGTGACCTACGCCGGCGCCTACGAGGTCGTGAGGGCGAGCCTGGTCGGCCGGCTGTTCGCCTGGCTGGGCGTGTTGTTCGGCATGCCGGTCACGCCACGTGTCGGAGCCGCGGTGGCCGCGCGGGTGCGCGTCGAGCCGAACGCGCGTGGAGTAGTTTGGACGCGCGAGTACGAATGGGCCGACGGGACGACCGACCTCGTGCGCTCCACCAAGGTCGTCGAGGGGCGCGAGCTCATCGAATGCCTGCCGGCGCGGCTCAACATGCCGCTCGACGTCTACGAAGAACACGGCGCGCTGCACTTCGTGAGCCGCGGCTACTATTTCTTCATTCCCTTTGGCGATCCCGGCTTCGGCGGCGCCGGCGCCGGCTTGAAGCTCCGGCTGCCCGGCGTATTCTCCCCGGGCGTCACGCACGTCGAACACGTGGATCTCGGTCACGGCTGGTTCCGCTTCACCATGACCGTCACGCATCCGCTGTTCGGCGAGATGTTATTCCAGACCGGACGCTTCTGCGCCGCGGAGGAATCATGAATGCACGCGGCATCCTCTTCACCGGTGCGACGGGCTTCATCGGCCCACATGTTGCGCGCGCGTTGCGCGCGCGGGGCGACACGATCTGGGTCTGGGCGCGCGACGTCGCGAAGGCCCGCGGGATGTTCGACGAACGAGTGAACGTCGTAGGCGCCCTCGCGCAGATCCCGGCGAACGAGTCCGTCCAGGGCATCGTGAATCTCGCCGGCGCGCCCGTCGTCGGACCGCCCTGGACGCGCGCGCGTCGGCAGTTGCTGATCGACAGCCGCGTGAAACCCACGCAGGCCGTGCTCGCGTGGGCCGCGACGCGCGTGTCTCCACCCCGCGTCATGGTGAGCGCGAGCGCGATCGGCTTTTACGGATCGGGCGGCGAAGACTGGCTCACGGAGGATTCACCGCCCCAGACCGGGTTCCAGTCGCAGCTCTGCCTGGCCCGCGAGAACGCGGCGGACGCCGCCGAGGCGCAGGGCATGCGCGCCGCGAACCTGCGCTTCGGCCTGGTGTTCGGCCGCGACGGCGGCATTTATCCGCGCTTCGCGCTCGCGGCGAAGCTCGGCGGCGCGGCCGTGCTGGGAGACGGACGGCAGTGGATGTCCTGGATCCACATCGACGACCTGGTGCGAATCATCGAATTCGCGCTCGACGATGAATCGATGCGCGGCCCGGTCAACGCCGTCGCGCCGGAGCCCGTGCGGCAGCGCGATTTCCAGCGCGCATTGACGCGCGCGCTGCACCGGCCGCTGTGGCTGCGCGTGCCCGCGGCCCTGCTGCGCCTCGGCATGGGCGAAATGGCCGAGCTGCTGACCAGCAGCCAGCGCGTCACACCCACCAGGCTGCGGCAGTCGAAGTTCGAATTCGAATATCCCGCGCTCGAGGACGCATTGCGCGATCTCACGCGCGGCACAGGAGCAACGTCATGACCCCACTCACGATCCTCGTCACCGGCATCGCGCTCGTCGCGAGCACGCTCACCGTCATCGCGATCCGCGAGCCCCTGCATCGGCAGCTCGACGCCCTGTGCGCGACCGGCGCGTCGGCCACGTACTGGACGCGCACGGCCGTCACCGTGCTCTATCTACTTCCGCTGTTCGTCGTGCTGGTGTTCGGCCTGCCGGACCTTACGCGCGTCGACGTCACCGCCGCGGAAGTCGCGCGCAGGACCATCGCCGCGGCGGCCTTCGCGCTCGCGAGCATCGTCTCGGTGATGGGATTGCGCATCGCGGGAC
>JAEZCR010000207.1 GCA_023433465.1 Pseudomonadota bacterium
CTTCTCCCGGCTTTTCCGTGCCAGGCACCCTCTTCAGAAACCGGGAAAACTTCACGCTTTCCCTGGACTCGGGGAAGTCCCCGTTGCGGACCGATGGCGGCCGGGTGAGACTCAGCGCTCCTGCACAAGAACAAGCGGCCCGAAGCGCACGTAAGAGGCGCCGGGCCGACAACCTCGGGGACGATGTGAAGCTTTCATTCCACCTGCCGGCGACCTTCGCCACGATGTTCGCGCTCGCGGCCGGCCTGCTCCTCGGCTACATCCAGTAATTCGCAAGGCGGCCTTCATTGCGCCAAACTGGGCGCGATGACGCGCAGCAGCCTCCTCATCATCGCGGGACTCGCGGCAATCGCCGGGGCGTCCTTGTTGTTCGTGTCGCGCGATGCGCCGCTACCGACGGGCGGCGCGCTCCCGCAGCCGTCAAGCACCGAACGCGCGGCCGCACCGCAAGCCGCATCGACGATGGATGGCTTCGGACAGCCGGCTGCCGGTTCGCCCGCGAGCAGCGCACCCGCGGCGATCCGCGTGCGGCCGCCCGATCCCATGGCCGCGAACTTCGCCGCGACCGATGATCTGCTGGCCTTCGTCGAAGGAATCCATCCGACCGCGGAGGCCGGCGATGGCGCGGCGGCCTATTACATGTTCCGTGCGCTGGACCGATGCCAGACCGAATACGGAATGCGCTTCGGCGGCGGCCGGCGCGAGCGCCCGTTCGACGATGTCCTGGCCGATCCGAGCGTCGTGAGCCAATACGGCGAAGCGGACCTGCGCAGGATCTACGGTCAATGCCAGCGCCTGCGTGAATCCGACCTCGCGCGCCTCGGCCCGATGGACGACTGGCTCCTGAAGGCGGCCGACGCCCGCTACCCGCGGGCGCAGGCCGAGTTGGCGCTGCACCTCGTGAATGGCACGACGGGAACCCAGGACCCCGAGGCGCTCGAAAAGGCGCGCGAGCTGGCGCGCGCTGCGCTGGAATCCAAGGATCCGGCGGTCTTCGTGCCGGTGAGCTCGGTCATCGGTCGCCTCACCGAAGGCAATGCGGACCGCGACGCGAGCTGGTTCGTCGCCGCGTGCCAGCGCGGATTCGACTGCAGCCCGGGCTCCGAGATGACCCGGATCGTCTGCCGCTTCGACACGAACTGCCAGCCTTACGAGTCCAGTCTCGACCTGCTACGGCGGCACTCCGGCAACGACTTCGACGCGATCGAGCGCGGCGCGCGGGAGATCAACGCGGCGATCGACGCGGGCCGGTTCGACGAGCTCGGCCTGTAACGCGGGTAGGAAACCGCCGCACGCGCGTTCTCACGCGCGCGCAATACACGCGGCCTTCGCGACTTGTTAGGGTGCATCACCTCGGAAGGGCCGGCCAGACGAGTTCCCAACGAACTCCTCACAAGCTCATCACAGCCGCTGAGTTTCCCGGAACGTTCTGGCCGGTCGTCCGGGGCTCTCACTTGCGGAACAGCCAGAGGATCAGCGAGACCACCCCGCTCACGATCAGCATCGTGGTCAGCGGGAAGAAGAACTTGAATCCCGGACGGTCGACGACGAAGTCGCCGGGCAGGCGGAACAGCGGCAGCTTCGACAACGGCTTCCATGCGAGGCCGACGATGACGACCAGCACGCCGATGATGACGAGCGTTCGATTCATGGCGTCATTGTGCCTCGCGGAACAGGGCACGGCGCCCCGGGCGGCGCAACAGACGCCGGTTCGCGGCGTTCCCCCACACCGGCGCGCGCCGGGCTAGACTCCGGCGCACTCATGAAAACAAGAAACCTCGCGGCACTCACCTGCATCCTCCTGACCACCTTCCTCGCCGCGCCCATATCGGCCGCCGAAAAACAATCCGGCTTCGTGGTCGTGAAGGGGCGCCAGTTCCAGCTCGACGGCAAGCCTTACTACTTCGCGGGCGCGAACATGTGGTACGGCATGTATCTCGGCTCGCCAGGCCCGACCGGCAATCGCGCGCGCCTCACGAAAGAGCTCGACCTGCTCGCTGCGCAGGGCGTGGACAACCTGCGCGTGCTGGCCATCTCCGAGGCGAGCACGCTCAAGCGCGCGGTGACGCCGGCGGTCATGCAGCAGCCGCGCGAGCTCGACGAAACGTTGTGGCAGGGCCTCGATTTCCTGCTGGCCGAAATGGCGAAACGCGACATGAAGGCCGTTCTCTACCTCAACAACTTCTGGCAGTGGTCGGGAGGAATGTCGCAGTACGTCGCCTGGTTCGGCGGCGAGCCCGTGTCCGTGATCGATCCGGACCTCACGGGCGACTGGAACAGGTTCATGGACAACTCGGCCGCGTTCTATCGCGAACCGAAGGCGCAGGAATCGTTTCGTCATGCGATTGCGAAGCTCGTTGGGCGCAAGAACACCGTGAACGGCCGACGCTACGACGACGACCCGACCATCATGTCCTGGCAGCTCGCCAACGAGCCGCGCCCCGGCAGCGATGCGAACGCGAAGCCGCACTTCGACGTGTTCGTGAAGTGGGTGGACGAGACCGCGGGCTACATCAAGAGGCTCGCGCCGAAGCAGCTCGTGAGCACGGGCAACGAAGGCTGGATGGGCACGGCGGGCGATCGCGAGCTGTTCACGAAATCGCACGCGACACAGAACGTCGATTACCTGACCTATCACATGTGGGCGCCCAACTGGGGCTGGTTCGATCCGAAGGACGCCGCCGGCACACACGAAGGCGCGTGGCGGAAGATGCAGGACTATCTGGACTGGCACATCGACGAGGCCAACAGGATGGGCAAGCCCATCGTGCTCGAGGAGTTCGGCATCAATCGCGACGACGGATCCTTCTCGCCGACGGCGGCGACCACGTGGCGCGACAACTTCTACGAGCAAATCTTCCTGCTGGTGTCGCGCCGCGCCGCCGCCGGCGACGCGATCGCCGGATCAAACTACTGGGCGTGGGGCGGCGCGGGCCGCACGGCGAACTCGGACTTCATGTGGAAGGCGGGCGACGATTTCGTCGGTGATCCGCCGCAGGAGCCGCAGGGGCTCTACTGCGTGTTCGACTCCGACGCGTCGACCAACGAGATCATCGCGGTGCACGCGCGGAATATGATCCGGTTGCGGAAGTAGCGGCCGACGCGTCGGCGCGGGTCCACCGCTCGACGGTATTGCGCAACGCCGTCAGCGAGAACGGTTTGGCCAGGTAATCGTCCATGCCGGCCGCGACGCAGGCCTCGCGGTCTCCGGGCATCGCGTTGCCGGTGAGCGCGATGATCGGAACGCGCCGGCCCGCACCCTCCGCCGCGCGGATCGCGCGCGCGGCCGCGAGCCCATCCATCACGGGCATCTGGCAATCCATGAGAATCAGGTCGAGGTCCGGATCCGCCGCCGCGGCCTGCACGCCTTCCTTGCCGTTGCACGCCGTCGCGACGTTGAAGCCCATCATGTCGAGCATCGCGCGCGCCATCTCCTGGTTCACCGCGTTGTCCTCGACCACGAGCGCACGACCGCGCGAGCCGCTCACCGGCAGCGCGCGCATGCGCGTGCTCTGCGCCGTGTCCGGCACGGCTTCGAGCAGGCTGGGTGTGCACAGTGGTTTGACGATGCCGCGATTCGCGCCGGCCGGCGCATTCGCTTCCGCGTCGGGTGGCAACAGCAGCACGATTTCCACCGCGCGCGGACCGGCGGCGGCCCGCAGGCCGCTCACCGCCTGCTCGATCTTCGCGGTGGCGTTGCAGTCGAGAATGACGCGGATGCGGCTGATGTCCGGGCCGAAATCCCGCAACGCCTCGATGGCGTCGATCGGCGAGTCCACGCCGATCACCTGCGCGCTGATCGCCGCGACGGTATCGCGCACGGCGTCGCGGATGAGCGGGTGCAGACCCACGATGACGGTTCCAACACTCGCCGCACTTTCCGTCCCGGGTGTCGCGGCAGCCGCGGCGGGGTTCACGCCGGCGGGAATACGGAACGAGAACCGGCTGCCACGGCCGGGCTCGCTCTCGAGCCCCATGGTGCCGGACATGAGATCGACCAGTTGCCGGCTGATCGCGAGCCCGAGGCCCGTGCCGCCGAACTTGCGCGTGATGCTGCCGTCCGCCTGCTCGAACGCCTCGAAGATGCGCTGCTGCTCCGAGGCGGCGATGCCGACGCCCGTGTCGGTGACGCTGAATTCGAGCAGGCACGCGGTCGAGTCGTCAGGCACCACGGCGACCGCGAGCAGCACGGCGCCCGAGTCGGTGAACTTGACCGCGTTGTTCACGAGATTGCCGAGCACCTGCCGCAGCCGGGCCGCATCGCCATGGATGACCCCGGGCGCGTCGCGCGTAATGTGCGCGGCAAGCTCGATGCCCTTGGCATGTGCGCGCGCGCTGAACAGTCCTACCACCTGTTCGATCTCGCGGCGCAGCTCGAACGGCCCGGTCGAGAGCTCGAGCTTGCCGGCCTCGGCCTTCGACAGGTCGAGCACGTCGTTGATGAGTGTAACCAGCGCCTCCGCCGACGACTTGAGCGTGCGGACGAAGCGCCGCTGCCGCGCGTCGAGCGCGGTGTTCTCGAGGAGCGATGCCATTCCGACCACGCCATTGAGCGGCGTGCGCAACTCGTGGCTCATGTTCGCGAGGAAGCGCGACTTCGCCTGCACGGCGGCTTCCGCCGTCGCGCGCGCGCGTTCGAGGATCGCGCTGTTGCGTTTCTGTTCGGAGATGTCGGTGACGACCGAGGCGATGCCCGTGATGGCGCCGTCCTCGGCGAGCAACGGCGTCTTCGCCACGATGACGTCGTAGGCCCTGCCGGCGATGTCGTGGACCACGGTCTCGTAGCGCAGCGGCTTGCGGGTTTCGAACACCGTGTCGTCGGTGGCGCGGTGATTCTTGTTGCGCACCTGGCGCAGGTCGGAGTCGAGTAGTTTGCCCACCATCTCCTCGCGCCGTATGCCGACCATTTTCTCCCACGCCGCGTTGACCATCGTGACGCGACGCTCCGCGTCGCGGATCACCACCGGCAGCGGCAACGTCTCGAGCAACGCCTGCATGACGCGCAACGTGTTCGACAGCGCGCGTTCGAGCTGCTTGCGCTCGGTGATGTTCGCGTGCGTGCCGGTCATACGCGTGGCGCGGCCCTGTTCATCGCGCTGGGTGACGTTGCCGTAGGTTTCGATCCACACCCAGCGGCCGTCGGCGTGCCGGACGCGGTGGCAGTTCTGGAACATGGGCGACAGGCCGCGCAGCGCATCGCGCGTTGCCTGCGTGAAACCGGGGAGATCGTCCGGATGCACCAGCGGCACGAGGTCCTTGATCGGCCAGACGGTGTCCTTCTCCTCCCGGCCCACGAATTTCGCGTAGGTGCGGTCGACGAACAGGTTGCCGCTGAAGATGTCCCAGTCCCACAGGCCCAGGTTGGACGCTTCCACCGCGATTCGCAGGCGCTGCGCATTGGCGTCGTGCGCGTCGCGCGCCTGCTGCGCATGCTCGATGAGCGCAAGGCATCCGCGGCGCAGGGTTCCAGGGTCGATCGGGGCGCCCGCGCGCAGGCCGGCCAGCAGGCCGTCGAATTCGGGCGCGCCAGCCAGGCCGAAGGCCTGCGCCAGTTGATTCTTCAGTTCAGGGTTCACTGGTCTCCACTCTCACCTGACAGTTTCGGCACGGAGCCTGATTACTGAGGGGGCGGACTGTGCGGCGGGTCACACTGCGCCGGGACCCAGCATAAGTAGAGTGGAGCGGCATGCCATTTCCGGAACAGCCAGTGCCGCCGGGAACCGATCGTCGTGCGATGCCAAGGCATCTGCGCGACGGCGAGCATGAGCTTTCCGCGCAGGAAACCTTCGCCGGCGTCGATGACCCGGCGCCATCGCGCAGACGGGGGTGGCTGTTGTGGATCTCGCTAACGGCGCTCGCCGGCGCGGTCGCGTGGTTGTGGGCCTGACGAAACGAAAACGGGACGCCGCCCGGGCGAAGCCCCGCTCCCGGAATTCCTCCCCGTCCCTAACTAATCACTCGACCTTGAAGGCGATGACCGTATTCCTGAAGAAGGTCGGCGCGTAGACCGTCCTCGTGGCCGGATCCCAGCCGATGTCGGCAGTGCGGATCGCATCGGGCTTGCCGTCGAACACGAGCTGCTTCTCGCCGTTCGCGGGCACGTACCAGATCGCGCCGCCCCACGCGGACACGAGGAAGTCGTCGCCGGCCACGTTCTCCAGTCCGTCGACGCCGCCGGGCATGTCCTTCGCGAGCACGGTGAGCGTCTTGTCCTTCTCGACGCGGCTGAGCGCGTTGTCGTCGAGCACGTACAGTGCACCCTTGTGAACGTACAGGCCGTTGGGCCCCTTGAGCACCTTCTCGTCGAGATGGACCGAAGGTTTGCCGTCCTTCACGACCCAGACCTTGCGGCCTTTCGAATCGGAGACGTACAACGTGCCGCCGTCGTTCACGATGTCGTTGAGCTGCACGCCGTCCGGGATCGCGATCTTCTCCCTGACCTTGCCCGCGTCGATGTCGATCACCCATACGCCGCCGGCGTCGGGCACGTATAAGAACCTGCCGTCGTCCGATTGCGCGAGGCCCTTCGGCGCATCGAGGCCGGTGATCCATTCGGCCGCGATGACCTTGCCGTCGAGTCCGACCTTGGCGATCGAGCCCTTGCCGTCCGCCGCCCACGGCTCGCCGTCGATGTTGGAGACGTAGAGCACCTTGCGTCTCGCGTCGAATCGCACGCTTTCCGGTACCTTGAGCGATGCGTCGGTTTCCCAGAGTTTCGTGAGCTTGTGAGGGCCCTGTTCGCCTTGGGCGTGGGCGGAGGCGATCATCGCAAGAGCGCTCAACGCGGCGAGGATTTTCGTCATGAGATCACGTCCTGCGTGGAAGGGACGGGGAGTATAGTCGCGCCGCTTTGCGGGTTGCCACCCGCCTGACTATGCTGCGCGCATGGCCGTCACGTCATTGTTTCCTACACATGTGTACACCGCGAATCTCGCGCGCGGCGCGTCGGACCTGAATTCGCGCCTGCTGCGCGAATGCCGCCAGCTCGCGATCGAGGACGGCGGTGGCCGTGCCTGGTCTGCCACTAACTATCCCGGCGGCTACACGTCCTACAACTCGCTGGCACGCATGCACACCATGTCTCCGACCTTCGCCGCGCTCGAAAGACGCATCGATGCGCACGTGCGCAAGTTCGCGCGCGCTCTCGATTTCGATCTCGCGGGACGCAAGCTCACCATGACCGACTGCTGGGTGAACGTGATGACGCGTCAGGTCGTGCACGGGCTGCACCTGCACCCGCTCGCGACGCTGAGCGGCACGTACTACGTGCGCACGCCGCGCGGCTGCTCGGGCATCAAGTTCGAGGATCCGCGGCTCGATCGCTTCATGGCGGCGCCCCCGCGCAAGACGCGGGCGCGGCGCGAGAACAAGTCCTGGGTGACGATCCCCGCGGAGCAGGGCCGGCTCGTGTTGTTCGAGAGCTGGCTGCGCCACGAGGTGGCGCCCAATCCGACCGAGGCCGAGCGGATCAGCATCTCGTTCAACTACTCCTGGTTCTAGCCAGCGGTTCCGGCCGGCGGGACTTCAGGCCAACGCCTGCTGGATCTGGGCGATCGCGCGGCTCCATGCGCCCGCGTCTATCAACGTTACGAATGCCAGCCCCGTCAGCGCGCCGTCGAGATGCGCGTCGTGGTTGATGCGGCCGCGCGAGTTCTTCGCCGCCCACCACGTGTAGGCGAGATAACCGAACGCGAACAATACCGCGGGAATCCCGAGCACGAAGTACAGGTACAGCATCTGGGTCGGGTAGTAGAGGATGTACGCGAACAACACGCCCAGGATCGCGCCCGATGCGCCGAGCGAGGCGTAGTCGGGATTGTTGCGATGTTTGTACACGGTGCCGAGGCTGCTGATCACGAGCGTCACGAAGTACAACAACGCGAAGCGCACGGAGCCGATCGTGTACTCGAGCGTCGGCCCGAAGAAATACAGCGTGAGTCCGTTGAACAGCAGGTGCGTGAAATCGGCGTGCACGAACCCGCACGCGACCACCGGAAAGTAGTCGCCCTTGCGCACCGTGTAGTAAGGCCGCAGCAAACAGCGTTCGATGATGCGTTGATTGACCTTGAGGCCGAGCAGGCTCACGGCGATCGTGACGATCAGGATGGTGTAGGAAACCGGGGCCAGCGCGAATTCCATGTCTCACCTCGCCTTCGTCAGGCCGCGGTCCTCCAGCCATTCGGCCAGCCGCGCCGGCCAGTTCCTGATGCTCACGTACTGCGAACGCTGGCCCATGTTGAAAGCGTGTTTGCCCTGCGTGTAGATGTGCGTCTCGATGGGCGCGCGCGCCGCGTGGTACCTGGCCGTGAGATCGAACATCACGTTCGCGACGTATTCGTCGTCGGCCGCGCCGAGCAGGAACAGCGGCGGGGCATCGCGCGGAATCTCCTTCGGAATGCCGAGCGGGCCGGGATAGATGAGGATCTGGAAATCCGGCCGCGCGCTCACGCGCTCGACGGGGTCCGCGGCGGACGCGTCGCCGGCGACGGGTGGATAGGCGACCAGCGCGGCGACTTCGCCGCCCGCCGACCAGCCCATCACGCCGATGCGTTGCGGATCGATGCCCCACTCGGCGGCGCGCGCGCGCACTGTGCGCATCGCGCGACGGATGTCCTCGGCGGTGTTCTCGATGGTGTAGTTCGATCCCGGCTCGCGGAACAGGCGGTACTTCAGCGCGAACGCGGTGATCCCGAGGCTGGCTAGATACTGCGCGGGCTCGACGCCCTCCGGGTTGAACACGAGCTCACGATGGCCACCGCCCGCCGCGACGATGACCGCGGTGCCGTTCGCCTTTCCCGCGGGAGGTGCGAACAGGGTCAGCGAAGGGTTGTGGATGTTCTTGTACCACCAGTCCTTGTGCTGCTCGGGCTCGTCGCGTCGCGACTCGAACCCGGGCGCGCCGTTCTCCCAGAGCGGGATGACCTGCTGCGAATGCGCGAGGTTGCAGAGGAGGGCGCTTGCGATGAGTTGCGCGGCGAGGCGCGCGAGCCGGGTTTCGTGCATGGGCGCGCACGATGCCACATCCGGGCAAAAAAAAGCCCCGCAATGCGGGGCTTGTTAGTTTGTCGTCGTCGACTTAGGTCCGTCGCTGTCAGCCGATCGTGTCGGTTACACGGACTTCAAAACTTTCGGCTGGGACGTTGGCGGCCTTTCGACCTCCGGCTAAACCTCTAAGCCCGCGTGTTTATTCACGCTTTCGTCGACCCCGGCAGTAGTCGAAAACTAAGCAACTACCACCTGAACCCGTGCCCGTGAGCTAGTCCTGAGCTTCTTTTGAGAAAACCCTGTGTCCTCCGCGCATCAATTCTTTGATGCATTGCGAGTAGAAATCCGGCGTTTCGGCCTTCGCGCCCGCTCCGGTGCGGTGAATCAGGGACTTGGAGCGGATTTCCGAACTACGCGAACCGGATCATACGCCGAATCCGAATCGCCACAATGTCTCAATCGCACGACATTGGCGTCTATCGAGAATATCGGCCTTCGCGGCGTGGACTGGATGTGAACGATCCCGCAATCCCGCGTCATCGCGGCAATCGAATCGTGAAGATGGCGCCCGTGCCGTCGGCCAGGTTTTCAGCGCGGGCGGATCCTCCGTGAAATTCGGCGATCAGGCGGACGATGTAGAGGCCCAGGCCGAAGTGGGGCCGCTTGTCGGCCTCGGTTCGGGATTGCCACAGCGACTCGAACAACCGCGGCGCGGCTTCGTCCGGAAGCAGTGGGCCGGGGTTCGCGACCGAAAGCTCCGCGGCGGCATCATTCGCGTCCAGAACGACGGAGATCGTGTCGCCATCGGCGCTGAAGTCCACCGCGTTGTCGATCAGCTTGTCGAGCATCTGGACGATCAGGTCGGGCGCCCCCGTGATCTCCACGGTTTCCTGGGGCGCCTGGCAGGAGAACGTCCGGTTCGGGAAGGCGGTGCCATAGGCGGCGACCGCGGTGCGCACCAGCGCCGAAAGATCGAAGCGTTGCCGCTCGCTGTGCGTGATGGCTTCCTCGACCTTCGTGGCCGCGCCCATGGCCGTGAGGATGGCGCCCAGCCGCTCGCTGCCCTCCCGCGCGCGGGCAATGTAGATGCGGGCATTGTCCGAGTTGGCTTCCGATTCGAGGTTCTCGAGCGAGGATCGGATGATGGTCAGGGGCGTGCGGATCTCGTGGGCGAGCTTGCCGGCCAGGGTCCGCAGGTAGCCGGTGTACTCGTCGAGCCGGCCGAGCAGCGACGAGAAGCTGCGCGAAAGATCGCCGAGTTCGTCCTTCGCATTCGATTCGGGCAGCACGCGGGACAGGTTGCCTTCGCGGCCGAGCGCGGTTTCGCTGGCGTGTCCCAGCCGCGAGATGCGCAACGTCATCCGACCGGCGAACCAGAACGCCGCGCCGACTGCGAACAGCGTGACGAACAACGTGAGATTGAGCAGGCGCGTGAGCGCGCGGTCGCGCAGCGTGAGCCAACGGTCCGCGGTCTGCGTGAGCTGGACAACCCCGATGATCCTCTTGCCATCCGCCGCGAAGATCGGCGCGGCCGCCGCGACGGTGACGCTGTTTTCGTAACGGCCGGCGGTGAAGGTGGTCGCGGGTACACCTTTCACCGCGCGCTGGGTGAGCTCCTGCGCGGCGCGCTGGCGTTCGGCCTCTGTGACGCTGCGCGGGATGAGGTCGCCGTCCAGGAAAAGCCGGTACATGCGCGGCAGGAAGCCGCGAAATCGCGTGTAGTCGCCGGGCAGCGCGGGCGCGTCCATGCGCGTGAGGATCGCGCCGGTCGACGAGGCGACGGTGAGCTCGACGCCCGGTTGGGCGAACTGCTTGAGATGGTCGCCGAGGTCGGGCGACGCCGCGATCAGCCGGCCGGTGGCGCGCAGGTCCGATGGATCGAGCGTGCCGTAACTCTCTCGCGCGGCGCCGCGCCGGTCGCGATCGTCGATGAGCACGCCGAGGTGCTGGCCGACCATCGACAGCGGGATGCCGATTTCCACCACGTAGCCGTCGGAGTTGCGCGTGCGTTGCCAGACCGCCTCGATGCGCGGCTCCTCGACCGCGTGTTCGCGGCCGTACTCGAGCGTCTCGATGAATCGGCCGCGCAGGGGACCCACGCCGGTGCTGCTGAAGAACAACCGCTGCTGGCCGCCGCGTTTGTCATCGAACGCGAGCCAGACGCGGTCGCCGATGTTCTCGCGCACCAGCGCCTCGAGCTCGGATGCGTCGAACACGAGCTTGTCGTCGCGCACCAGCAGCGCGAGGTACAGCCAGCGCTCGTGTGTCGCCGCGAGGATCCGCAGGCTGTCACCGCCCGGGCCCGCGACACGCACGACGTTGCGCGCCTGCGTGTCCCACTCGTCGGCGCGGCCGTCGATGAGCGGCGCGCCCGACAACACGACGGGCGTGATGTCATTGGGGTTGCCCGAGTCGATGCCGGGCAGCGAGTCGTTGCGGAACAGCAGCTCCTGCTTGCCCATCAACGATCCGGCGATCGTGGTCGTGACCGCGAGCAGCGACTGCTGTTCGCTCTCGCGCAGCACGGTCTCCATCTCGCGCGCGTACTGGCAGCCGGCCCACGGCAGCGTCAGCGTGGTGAGCGCCAGCAGCAGTAGTTTGGTCCGCAGCCGGAACGGCGAGATCGGCCCGTAGTTCATCAGGTCGGTGAGGCGCCCCATACGTTCGCGGATGCGTCCTCGCTACTCGACCCAGCGGTAGCCCATGCCGTACACGGTGTGCACGGCATCGAACTTCTCGTCGACCGCCTGGAATTTCCGGCGGACGCGCTTGATGTGGGACGTGATCGTGTTGTCGTCGAGCACCACGTTCGCGGCGTCCATGAGCTGCTGCCGGTTCTTCACGTGGCCGGGATGTTTGGTGAGCGCGTACACGATCCAGAATTCCGTGAGCGACAGAAGCACCACCTGGCCGTTCCACTCGACCGACATGCGTTCGCTGTCGAGAGTCAGCGCGCCGCGCCGGACGACCTGCTTTTCCTCGGCCGGGCGGCGCAGCGCGTCGACGCGGCGGAACAGCGCGTTGACCCGGGCGATCAAGTGCGCGAGCGATAGGTCCTTGGTTAGGAAGTCGTCGGCGCCGAGCCTGAGGCCCGATACCGCATCGAGCTCGCTGTCCCGGGCGGTGAGGAAAATGATCGGCAGTTCCGCCGACAGCCCTCGCAGCTCGCGGCACAGCTCGAATCCGCCTTCGGGTTCGTCTTCCAGCGAGATGTCGATCACCGCCAGGTCGGGCAGCCTCGCCGCGAAAGCGGACATGGCTTCGCGCCGGTTGGGATAACCCCGCACGGCATATCCCTCGCGCGAGAACGCGGCGGCGTAGTTGTCGCGGATGGCGCGTTCGTCCTCGACGATGGCGATCGTTTTTCTCATGACGGCAGTTTAAGCGACCTGCCCTGAGGGCGGGTGCGCGGCCACATTTCGTCACGATCCGGCTCGAGTCGGCCATCAAGTCGTCACGGCATGGCCTCTCCGCGGCCGCGAAATGGCACCCAGGTCCGAACTGGAGACAGGCCATGATCGAACGAAGCTCCGTCCTTACATATGCCGGCGCACGCCTCGCGACCGATCCCGGCGAACGCTGGCGCCGGTTCCTCGAGCGTCTCGGCACGCGCAACAACGACTTCGCCACGCGGCTTTCCCGCGCGCGATTCGTCTACCTGCATCGCCGCGAATCGGCCACGAACTGGTTGCCGCTGTGAACGCGATGACGCGTCCGGAGGATCGCGCCCGTGAAGAGCGAGCCGATCCGGCTGAATCCATCTGGCAGTGGATAGCCGTGGGCACGCTGCTCGTCTGCTGGATCGCGGAGGCGACCATGTGCGGGCAGCGCGGCTTCTGAGATCAGCCTAGGAGTCCGTCACCGGCGCGACCGTGAGACGTTCGATCCTCGCGCGCTGGGCGGCGGCGAGCACCTGCGCCACGACTTCGTAACGCGCACGTCTGTCGGGAACCACCCGGACCAGCGGCGGAATCTGCTGACCCGCCACCGCCTGGAGGCGCGGCGCGAGGGCGCTCGCCGATTCCACCCGCGCGTCTTCCCAGTAGATTGCGCCGTCGGACTCGATCGTGATCCGCACCATGGGCGGTGGCGACGCGCCGGGACCTTGTGGCAAATTGAGTTTCACGGCGTGCGTGGCGATCGGCAGCGTGAAGATCAGCATCACGAGCAGGACGAGCAACACGTCGATCAAGGGAGTGGCGTTGAGCTGCGGCTCGGCAACGTGGGACGGACTCTGCATATGACTTTCCTCCTTGATGGAGCAACGCGCGGCGCCGGCTCGCCGGGTTGTGAGGCGGGCTGAAATGCGCGCCCAAAGACGCAGAAAGGATATCTCGCTCGAAGCAGCCACCTTGCTCAGCGAAGGAAGGTTCACCGAGGCCGTGAAGGTCGTCCGCGAAGACGAAGGCCTGAGCAGCCGCGAAGCGAAAGAGCGCGTGGATGCCCACATCGCCGACGATCCGATGCTCGGCGTCCAGCTCGATACGCAGCGCCGCGAGCATCGCCGCAGGATCCTCTACGCCTTACTACTCACGGCCGTACTCATCGCGGGCGCGGCGATATATGCTCGGTACTTCGCGCCGCATTGAGGTCTCATGCTGCTGATTGGAATGTTCGATTCGCCGTTCGTCCGGCGGGTCGCGGTCACGTTGAAGCTGCTGGATCTGCCGTTCGAACACGCCAACTGGTCGGTGGGCAAGGATTTCGACAGGATCCGCGAGTACAACCCGCTGGGCCGCGTGCCGACGCTCGTGATCGGCCGCAATGAAATCCTGTTCGAGTCCGGCGCGATCCTCGACTACCTCGATGAGCTCGTCGGACCGGAGCGCGCGCTGTTGCCGCGTTCGGGCGCCGAGCGGCGCCTGGCGCTGAACCTGATGGCGATGGCCACGGGCGCGGCGGAAAAGGGCGTGCTGCAGGTTTACGAGGGCGTGTTCCGCCCGGAATCGAAACGGCACCAGCCCTGGCTCGACCGCCTGCGCACGCAGATGAACATGTCGCTCGCGGCGATCGACCGCTACGTGGGCGAACGCGGCGTGTCTCAGTGGCTGATCGGCAAACGCATGTCGCAGGCGGACATCACGGTCGCATGCGCATTCACGTTTCTCAACGACACGCTCAGAGTCGCGTCCGACCACGTCATGTTCCAATCGCTCGCGACGCTGGCGAACCGCTGCGAGTCGCTGCCGCCGTTCCAGGAAACCCGCACGCCGTTCTTCACCCCGAGCACCTAGAACGCCGCAATACCCGTCAGCTCACGGCCAATCGTGAGTTGATGGATGGTCTCCGTGCCTTCGTAGGTGATCACGCTCTCGAGATTGAGGGCGTGACGGATCGGCACGTATTCCGCGCTGATCCCCGAGCCACCCAACATGTCGCGGCAGTCGCGCGCGACGTCGAGCGCCATTCGGCAGTTGTTCCACTTCGCGAGCGAGACCTGCGGAGGCTGCATCTTCCCCTGGTCCTTGAGGCGACCCAGTTGATGGGATAACAACTGGGCCGTGGTGATCTTGCGCGCCATCTCCGCGAGCCTGAGCTGGATGGCCTGCGTCGCCGCGAGTGGTTTGCCGAACAGTTCGCGCGTCTTCGTGTAGTCGATGAGCTGCGCGAGACAGGCCTGCGCCGCGCCGATGACGCCCCAGGTGATGCCGTAACGCGCCTGCGTGAGGCAGGACAACGGACCTTTCAATCCTTTCACGCCCGGCAGCAGGTTCGCCTCCGGCACGATGACGTTGTCGAAGAACAGCGCGGACGTGACCGAGGCACGCAGCGAGAATTTTCGTTCGATCTCGGGCGCCGAGAATCCCTTCATACCCTTCTCGACGATGAAGCCGCGGATGCCTTCGTCGGTCATCGCCCAGCAGATGCACAGGTCGGCGATGGCGCCGTTGGTGATCCACATCTTCGAGCCGTTGATGACCCAGTCGCCGCCCTTTTTCTTCGCGTGGGTCTTCATGTTGGCGGGATCTGAGCCGCCATGCGGCTCGGTCAGGCCGAAGCAGCCTATCTTCCTGCCACGCGCCATGTCCGGCAGCCAGCGCGACTTCTGTTCGTCGCTGCCGAAGGCGTAGACAGGGTACATGCAGAGCGAGCTCTGCACGGAGACGAAGCTGCGGATGCCGGAATCGCCGCGTTCGAGTTCCTGGCAGATGAGCCCGTAGCTGACGGAGTCGAGTCCGGCGCAGTCGTACCCCTTGATCGACGAGCCTAACAACCCGAGATCGGCGATCTCGGGAATGAGCTCCTTCGGGAAGTGATGCTTCTCGAAACACTCCTGGATGATCGGGAGGACCTTCTCGTCGACGAATCGGCCGACGGAATCCTGGACCGCGCGCTCGTCTTCCGTCAGCAGGCCGCGGACGTCGTATAAATCGAGGGGATTCATGAAAGAAGTATGGGGGCAGCCCCCGTTTCCCGGCAAACGGGGGCCGCCCCGTTCTTCAATATGCGATTCCGAGCTTCCGATACAGGTGCCCGAGCAGCCAGAGCGGGCCGATCAGCAGGAACTGCACGTCCTTGAAGAACGACGGCCGCTTGCCCTCGATCGCGTGGCCGATGAACTGGCCGATCCAGGCCACCACGAAGATGACGGCACAGGTCAGCCAGAGCGGCCACGCCAGCGTGTCCAGCCAGCTAACAACGCCGAGAAGCGCGACGAGCGCGACGGCCGCTCCGATCCCGAGTTTCGCCGACAGCGAGAAGTAGTAGACGATGGCGAGCGCGACGACGATCGTGGCCCAGTTGAGCCATGGGGACATCGCCTCGAAGGCGGCGGGTACCGGGATCGACCAGAGGAAACCGATCACCGTCATGACGATGGCCGGCACGCAGATGAAATGCAGCAATTCATTGCGCGGGTGAGTGTGACTCTCGCCGTACTCGCCAAACCACTGCTCAACGGTGCGCATGCCGTGAAAACTACGCCCGGCGCCCGGCCTCTGCAACAATACGTGCTCGCTGACAACGGGGAGCGGGCATGCAGCTGATGGCGCGATTCATGCGTTTCGTCTCGCGCAGCGGATGGATTTCGGACGCCCGCCTGCTCGAGCTGTATCCGCCTTTCGTGCCCATGCGCATCAAGGTGATGGAAATCAGCGACGGTTGGCGTTGCGTGCGAATCAAGCTACCGTTGAACGCGAGGTCCCGGAATCCCGGCGGAGTGATGTTCGGCGGCTACCAGGCTGCGCTCGCCGATCCCGTCGCGGCGATCGCCTGCGCCCGGATCTTCAAGGGATATTCGGTGTGGACTCGGGCGATGAACATTTCCTTCGAACACGGCGGGAATTCCGACCTCGAAATGAGATTTTCCCTTACGCCGGAACAGGAACGTGAAATCAGAATGGAGCTGGAACGCGTCGGGCGCGCGACACCGACGTTCGAGTATGGATACTTCCGGACCGACGGCGTGCGCTGCACCGTGATCCGGAACACCGTCGCCATACGGCCTCGCGGCTACGAGCGCGCGACCACGCCGCCGGCTTCGCCCGAAGCGGTGGATTGAAAGGCTGGCGACTGAGAACCAGCGCACGGTTTCGGGGTTCATTAGGCGTTCAGATGCACGCCTCTATGTTTGTCAGGACTTTTCGATAAGGAGATTTGCATGAAGACATCCACTCTCGTCCGCAGCTTGCTATTGGTCGTCGCCGCCTCATTCACCGTCGCGGGTTGTCAAACCACCGACGCCTACACCGGCGAGACGAAGGTGAACAAGGCGAGCAAGGGCGCGGGCATCGGTGCGGCCGCCGGTGCGGTGCTGGGTGCGCTGAGCGGCGACAATTCCAAGGAGCGCCGCGAGCGCGCGCTGATCGGCGCGGGCGTGGGTGCGCTCACCGGCGCCGGAGTCGGCGCGTACATGGACAAGCAGGAAGCGAAGCTGCGCGCGCAGCTGCAGGGCACGGGAGTCTCGGTCACCCGCAACGGTGACAACCTGATCCTCAACATGCCCGGCAACATCACGTTCAAGACCGCGAGCGCGGATCTCAACGCGAGCTTCTTCAAGGTTCTCGATTCGGTCTCGCTGGTCCTCAAGGAGTTCGACAAGACGCTCATCGACGTCGAAGGCCATACCGACAGCGACGGCTCCGATGATTACAACCTGCGGCTCTCGCAGGATCGCGCGAACTCGGTGGGCACGTACCTGCAGTCGCGTGGCGTGAATCACCAGCGCATCGTCGTGCTCGGCATGGGCGAATCGCGTCCGATCGCGCCCAACACGACCGCCGATGGCAAGGCGCAGAATCGCCGCGTGGAGCTCAAGCTGCAGCCGATCACGCAGGGCTGAAGAAAGTAGTTCGATCGTGGAGGGGACAGACCTCGAGGTCTGTCCCCTTTTCTATTTGGTGCCGGACACGATCGGCACGTGCCAGACCGCGTAGTGCTCCGGGTTCAGGATGCTCGCGATGATCTCGTCGAAATGCTGCCGTACCCGCTCGGGTGGATAGTCCGGAGCGGACAGGGGCTCGACGTAACCGTCGCGCCACGCGGTGATGATGTCTGCGAATACGCGGCGCGGCACACGCAGCGTATCGACGGTCACATAGTCCACGCGCACGTCCTTGAGTCCCGCGGCGTGCATCAACGTCCATGCGCGGCGGCCGATGCGCGCGTCGGTACCGGTGCGAGTCGCGTATTCGACGACGCATTTCCGCCAGAACTCGTCCGGGTCGAGCGGTCCGGACATCATGTGCAGCATCATGTAATCCTCGGCGAGCACGTGTACGTGTCCGCCGGGCTTCGTGACGCGCACCAGCTCGGCGAGGATCCGGTCGACGTGCGGCACGGACTGGATCACGTGGCGATTCGCGACGAGGTCGAACGTGTCGTCGGGCTGCGCGAGATCGAAGGCGTCACCGGTTTCGAACGTGAGGCGCGGAGCGAGATGCGCGTGGCGCCTGCGAGCATGCTCCACCGACGAGGCGAGTAGTTCGACGCCCGTGACGCGCGAGCGCGGATACTCCTCGGCGACGCGCGCGCTGAATTCTCCGGTGCCCGCGCCGACGTCGAGAATCCGCGCGGCGGGCGGCAGGCGATACAGATCGAGCAGCCGCTTTTCCTGCGGCCAGATCGCTTCGATCTGCGCCGCGAGCGTACGAATCATGGATTCGTCCGCCATCTGTTCGCCCTGGGGATTGAGTCTCGACGCGTTCATCCGGCGATTAATTCATGGCCGGATGAGACGTACAACTCAAAAAATCTAAGGCAATGAAAAGAAAAAACCCCGGCGTCGTGCCGGGGTTTTTCGTCGCGTAATGTGGTCGCTTCAGCGGGTGCGTCGTCGCCGCGCGACGCCCACCGCGAGGAGGCTTGCCGCCAGCAGCGCGAGGGTGCCCGGTTCGGGCACGGTGTCGGGGCCCGTCGTGAGCGCGCTGGGCTGACTCTCCAGACCCGCCCAGGAGTACTTGATGTACTCGCGCTTGATGGAGCCGTAGTTAGCCAATGGTCCGATGTCCGCGCGGCGCAGTTCGCTGACGTTGACGTCGAACCCGTGCCAACTCGAGGCGCTGGCGAGTAGCGAAGTCTTCGCTTCGTCGCGGACGCGGTCGACACCGCGATCGAACATCAGCCCGGCGTGGCTTGTGCCGATGCCGAGCAGGCATACGGCGAGGGGTATCAGTTTGCGCATGGTGGAGACCTGTTTGACCTGGCTGCCATGCTCCCTGACTACCCGTTCCGGGACTGCCAGCGTGCTTTCCCAGGCGTCATCGGCGCCGGCCGACACCCTGGGATTTCGCGCCTACGCCGCGTGACGCACGTCACACTTTTCCGGGACTAACTTCCATCGCAGCGCGGCGCGGCACCGCAAAAAGAAACGGCGGCCTCGAGGGCCGCCGTCATATCGGTCGTACCGGGATGCGTCGCGTCAGACCATGAGCGCGCGCAGCTTCTTGATCGCGTTCGCCTCGATCTGGCGGATGCGTTCGGCGGACACGCCGTACTTGTCCGCCAGGTCGTGCAGCGTGGCGCTGGCCTCGCCGGTCCAGCGGCTCACGAGGATGTCCCGCGAACGCGCGTCGAGCGTCTTCATCGCGGCCTGCAGCCGGTCGCCGGTGGTGTCGTCCCACTCGGCGTTCTCGATCTGCACGGCCGGGTCCGCGTCGGGCGCCGGCAGATAGGCGGCGGGCGAGTAGGTCTCGTCGCCGTCCTCGTTCGAATCCGGCACCGGGTCGAACGAAAGGTCACGCGCCGCGAGGCGCTTCTCCATTTCGGTCACTTCCTCGGGCGAAACCTTGAGGTCGCGAGCCACGGCCAGCGTTTCCTCGTGCGACAGCCACGCGAGGTTCTTCTTCATCTTGCGCAGATTGAAGAACAGCTTGCGCTGCGCCTTGGTCGTGGCGACCTTCACCAGTCGCCAGTTGCGCAGCACGTATTCGTGGATCTCCGCGCGGATCCAGTGAACCGCGAACGACACGAGGCGCACGCCGACCGTGGGGTCGAAGCGCTTGACCGCCTTCATGAGTCCGACATTGCCTTCCTGGACCACGTCGCCCAGGGGCAGGCCATAACCGGAGTAGCCGCGAGCGATGTGCACGACGAAACGCAGGTGCGACACCACGAGCTGTCGGGCAGCCTCGAGGTCACCTTCGTTCCGGAATCGACTGGCGAGCTCGACCTCATCCTCGCGCGAGAGCACGGGGATGCGGCTCACCTTGTCCATGTACGCGTCGAAACTGCCGACCGGTCCGGCCGGGAAGAAGTCGTTCCGACGGGCGACGAGTGCGATCGCATTGGGCGCGGTGGCGGTCATCTGTACGAAACCTCCTGAGGCGATCTGTTGAACGGGCCGCCTTCGCGGCTTGGTCCGGATATTAGCAGTCGGGCTCTTAGAGTGCTAATGCCCCACCCGGTTCCGCCAGAACCATAAGTTATTGATCTATAAGATCGGGCGCTTCAGGCGCGGGGCTCGATCCGCCGCAGGTGCTTGCCGGTCGACACGAAGGCGCCGAGCCACCCGAGCAGCGCCCCGACCCCCGCCAGCCGGCCGATATCGCGGTCCTCGAGCCCCGCCAGGCGAAACTGGCTGCCGTACTGGGCGGCGAGGTCTCCGACGGCCCTGTCGAGGTAGGCCAGCCCGCCGTACACGATTCCGGCCGCGAGCAAAGCGCCACAAAGACCGTAGAGCAGGCCGGTGTACAGAAACGGCCGCCGCACGAAGGCATTCGAACCGCCCACGAGCTTGGTCACCTCGATTTCCGGGCGGCGCTGCTGGATCTCGAGCCGGATCGTATTCCCGATCACCGCAACGACACCCACCCCGAGAACGGCCACGATCACCCACAACGCGCGGCGTAACACCTCAAGCAGCGAGTGCAGCCGGCGTATCCAGTCGAGGTCGAGCTGCACGATCTCGACTTCCGGGAAGGCGCTGAAGTAACGGTTCAGGGATTCGATTCCGGCGGGACCATTGGCGTCGATCACCGGGCGCACGACGATGTGCGGCGGTAGTGGGTTGCTCTCGAGCGCGCCCAGCGCATCGCCGAAACCGGACAGGCGTTTGAATTCCTCGAGTGCCTCGTCCGCCGTCGTCACGATGACGGATTCGACTTCGGCGCGCTGACCGGCGGCGGTGGCGATCTGGCGGACGCGCTCGATCGGCGTCCCGAGCTTGAAGTGGACGGTGAAATCCACCGCGTTACTGGCGCCGCCGGCGGCCTGCCGGAGGTTGTCCACGATCAGGCCGAGGCCCGCGGGCAGCGCGAGCGCGACGCCGATGACGATCATCGTGAGCAGCGTGGCGAGCGGTGTGCGCGCGAGCCGTCCCATCGCGCCGAACAGCGCCTGCACGTGGCGGGTGAAGTACGAGGAGATCGCGCCGCTCATGTGCGCAGGTCGATGCTGGGAAGATCGGCCAGATCGGGCGCCTTCGCGGTCATGCGCCCGCCGTGCGAGGCATGCAGTACGTCCGAGGCGATGCGTCCGCCGTCGAGCACGATTTCGCGCTGGCCGAATTGCTGCACGAGGTTGGGGTCGTGCGACGCGACCACCACGGTCACGCCGACTTCCTGGAACCGCTTGAATACCCGCATGACTTCGACGGAGAGCGCCGGATCGAGATTGCCGGTGGGCTCGTCGGCGATCAGCAGTTGCGGCTTGCTGATGACGGCGCGCGCGATGCCCACGCGCTGCTGCTCGCCCACCGACAGCTCGAGCGGCGACGATCGTTCGCGGCCTAACAATCCGACCTGATCGAGCGCCGCGCGCACGCGGCGGTCGATTTCCTTGAGCGGCGTTCCGGCGACGACCAGGGGCAACGCGACGTTGTCGTAGATGGGCCGGTCGAGCAGCAGCTTGTGATCCTGGAACACCACGCCGAGCGCGCGGCGAAAGGCGGGGATCTTCCCCGGGCGGATCTTTCCGGTGTTCTGCCCCGCCACGGTGACCACACCGCGGCTCGGCCTTTCGAGCAGCGCGATGAGCTTGAGCACGCTGCTCTTGCCCGCGCCGGAGCGCCCGGTCAGGAACACGAATTCGCCCGGCTCGATCTCGAACGAGACGCCGGCGAGCGCTTCGCGGCCGTTCGGGTAACGCTTCGCGACGTTTTCGAAGGAGATCATTGGGCGGGGATATTAACCGCTGCCGCGCGAATTGCCGGAAACGAGGGCGCTCGCGAACGCGCGCGCATCGAACTCGCCGAAATCCTCCGCGTGTTCGCCCACGCCGATGAAGCGGATGGGCAGCCCGAGCTTGCGAGCGATGGCGATGACGATGCCGCCCTTCGCGGTGCCGTCGAGCTTGGTGAGCACGAGACCGGTGACGCCCACGGCTTCGTGGAACTGGATGGCCTGCGTGAGTGCGTTTTGTCCCTGGTTGGCATCGAGTACCAACAGGACTTCGTGCGGCGCCGAGGGTTCCACGCGTTGGATCACGCGCTTCACTTTTTTGAGCTCGTCCATGAGGTGCGACTGGCTGTGCAGCCGCCCGGCCGTGTCGATGATCACGATATCCGCGCGCCGCGAACGCGCCGCCTGGACGGCGTCGAACACCACAGCGCCCGGATCAGCGCCGGCCTGCTGCTGGATGATGTCGGCGCCCGAGCGCTCGGCCCAGATGCCGAGCTGCTCGATCGCGGCCGCGCGAAACGTGTCGCCCGCGGCGAGCACCACGTGTTTGTCGGCATCGGCGAAACGCCGCGCCAGCTTGCCGATCGTCGTGGTCTTGCCCGAGCCGTTGACGCCGACGACCAGCAGCACGAAGGGTTTCTGGCCCGAGATGTCGAGCGGCTTCTGCACGGGCAGCAGGATCGCCGCGATCGAATCGGTGAGGGCGGCGATGAGCCGGTCGACGTCGTCGAGCTCCTTGCGCGCGACCTTCTTGCGCAGTTCCTCGAGGATGGCCTCCGTGGCTTCGACTCCGACGTCGGCGGTCAGCAGCCGCGTCTCGAGCTCATCGAGGATTTCATCGTCGATCTTGCGGCCCGGTACGAGGTTCGCGAGATCGTAGGAAAGCCACGATCCCGGGCGGTTGATCTTGGCGCGCATGCGCGCGATGAAGCCGGTCTTGGCGGAGTCGGAAGACATGGTTGGTGCCGGGTGAGAAAACGCGGAGTTGGCGGGCCGGAAGAGTAGCAGCCCGAAACCGCGAGCGAAAAAAGAGCGGCCCGGAGGCCGCCCTTTTATTCAATGGTGACGGAGACTTACTGCGGCGAGAGGATCGCGGTGTTGGTCACCGCGATCTGCAAGCCGCCGGACCCGAGGAACGAGGCGAGCTGGGTGCGCGCCTCGACGTACGCGGCGAGGGTCTGCGGCGCCGGGCTCGGAATCGCGATGGTGCCGTGACCGCCTTCCGTGAAGCGCGTGAGCGCGCGCGCGCCGTTGGGATCGGTCAGGGTTGCCGTGATGGTCGGCAGTCCGAGCAGGTTCGCGAGCCGCAGCGTCGAGGAATTCGGCACCGCCTGGTCGGTCGGACGCGCGGCGTCGCCCGGCGTGCCCTGGATCATCTGCAGGAGCGTCGGCTTCGTGTTCCAGTTGGCCGTGTAGTTGCAGCCGTCGCCCGATTCGACCGCGGCCTGCGCCGCATGCACGAACTCCCAGTAGATGGACGTGCCCGGCGGGAAGCCGGCCGCCGCGAGGCCGTTGTTGAGCACCGGCGAATAACCGGGCGACTGGCGCAGCGTCTCCATGATGCCGCAACCGGCGGCGAAGAATCCGAACGAGCGGATGTTCGCGGCCGCGGGCGTGCCCGCGAACGTGCTGCCGACGATGCCGCCGAGCGACCAGCCGAAGAAGTGCATGCGCGTCGCGTCGATGTCGACGGTGTTCGGGTCGCCGTCGAGATTCAGTGTCGGAGCCGCGCGGGTCAGCGCCATCAGGTTCGCGACCGCCTGGCGGATGTTGTCGCGCGCGGTGAGCGTGCTCGTGAGGTTGATGAAATGCTGACCGGAGGAATCCGGCACGCCGTCCGGACCCGCCGCCTGCGTCGTGTTGTTCACGTAGTCGACGTTGAAGGTCGGTTCACCCACGCGGAACGGCGCGGGCAAAGCGGCGTTCGCCGGGTTCGTGGGCGAGAGCGCGTACAGCGGATCGTTCGGCATGATGCCGTGCAGCGGCAGATCGATGCCGACGATCACGAATCCGGCCGCGGCGGCGGCGTCGGCGAGCAGGGCGAGCGTGCCGCGATCCTCGGTGATGCCGTGCTGATAGATGACCACCGGCCAGCCCGCGGCGGGCTTCGCCGCCGGCGCGCGTGGGACGCCAATCAGCATCGGCACGGTGAGCTGCGTCGTCACCTGCGGAATCGGGTTGAAACGCGTGAGGTTGCGTTCGTTCTTCGGATCCTGCAGTCCGGCGGCCGCCGGCGGCGGGTTCGCTGCGCGCCAGAAGTTGGTGAGCGGCTCGGTGCCGGTGCCCGCGGGTGGCGCGACCGGCGTGCTGAGGTAGTAAGGCACGGTGATCGTGCCCACGTGGATGTTCGCGAGATTCGGGCCGGCCGGTCCCGTGATGGCGCCGGTGGTCGCGACCGGGACGGGCAATACCGCGGTCGCGGGCGGGGCCGCAAGCGCGGTCAACTGGGAGACGACGGCGAGCACGGTTTCGACCGACTGCGTCGTGAAGCTCGACGACACGACGACCGTCGTGGGGTTCACACCCGCGCCCTGGGCAGCGCCGAAGTGCGAACGCGCGAGACCGCAGAGCGCGTTGAGACGGGCGTCGGTGATGTTCGCGCAGGTGTTCGCGAGCGCGTTGCTCTTGATCGTCGCGTAGTCCGCGTCCGGATCGATCGCGGCGCCATTGGTCGCGCGCAGCGCATTCGTCACGAGTACGAGATAACCGACGTCGCGTGGGCGCGTGGGTCCCGGCGCCGCGTTGTTCGCGAGCAGCGGCCGCAGCGGCACGAGCTGGATCAAGGTGCCGCCCGTGTCGATGTTCGGCGCGACTTCGACACGATAATCGACGTCCTGCACGAGCACGCGGCGCACGGGATTACCCGTGATCGGGAGCGCGACCGTGGCCTTGGTCGCCGGATCGATGTCCACTTCGACGAGACGGATGCCCGCGGCCGCCGTCGTGAGATTGATCGGAGTGGAGAAGCGCAGCTTGATCGGCGCCTGCGTCGAGAATCCATCGAGCGCGTTGACCACGGGTTCCGTGGTGGTCGTGCCCGGCATGCGCACCGTCGCGGGAAAGAATGCGCTCGAGGGAAGATTCAGCGTGCCGTCCGTCGGCACTCCCGGCGTCGGCGTGAAGTATGCGTCGTGCGGATACGGCAGCACGCCCTGGTTAGGCGCGAACAGCGCGCGGTTGGGAGACAGCGTATCGACGAGCGGTGGAGCGAGGTTGCCAGTGGTTGGATCGGTCGGCGTGATCGCGGGTGGATTGTCCACCGAACTCGAGCAGCCGGCCGCGAACGCGGCGAGGGATATCAGCGCGGCTGCGTGTAGCCTCTTCATGAGCTCGCTCCTGAGAATCTTATATGTGTGCGGAGACCCTCCGGTCGCGGATCCCCTCGTCGTTTGATCGGTAGGGTACGCTTGGGCCCCAAAAGGTGGCAAGCCACGCAGCGCGGACCTAAGTGTTGGTTAGAAGGGCGAAAAGCCGCGGCAACGGCAGAGTTGCGGCAAGCGGCAATGACGCGGGTCTTGGTGCGGCAAAACGTGCTGCGCAGTCGCGCGTCCTGCGCATCATCGGCGGCCGTCACCGTGGCCGGCGACTGCAATTCCCGCCCGGCGTCGAGATTCGTCCGACACCCGACCGGGTGAGAGAAACCCTGTTCAACTGGCTTCAGCCGCGGATCGCGGGAGCTCGCGTGCTCGACCTGTTCGCCGGATCGGGCGCGCTCGGTCTCGAGGCGCTGTCGCGCGGCGCCGGGCACGTGTGGTTCGTCGAACAGAGTCGGCGCGCCGCGGAGGCCATCGAGGCCGTCGCGCGCGAATGGCGCGAAACGTCGCTGACGGTCGCCCGCGCGGACGCGGTTCGATGGCTGGAACATCGGCCCGCCGCGGCGCCGTTCTTCGAAATCGTCTTCCTCGATCCGCCGTACGACTCGGATCTGCTGTCCGCGGCGGCCACCGCGCTCGCGCGCTCGGGCGCCCTGGCGCCGGACGCGCGCATCTACGTCGAACGCCGCGCGCGGGACGAGCTGCCCGCGCTGCCGGAAGGCTGGAAAGAGCTGCGCGCCGGGCAGGCGGGCGAGGTCGGGTATCATCTGTTCGCAACATGAAACGCAGCGCCGTCTACCCGGGGACTTTCGATCCCATCACCAACGGACACCAGGACCTGGTGCGCCGCGCCGCAAGTGTGTTCGAGCGCGTCATCGTCGCGATCGCCGCGAACCCTAACAAGGCGCCGATGTTTTCCCTCGACAAACGCGTCGCCCTCGCGCGCGAGGTGCTGAGCGACATCCGGGGTGTCGAGGTCATGGGTTATTCCGGCCTGACCGTGGAGTTCGCGCGTCAGCAGGGTGTGCAGGTCGTGGTGCGCGGACTGCGCGCGATCTCCGATTTCGAATTCGAATTCCAGCTCGCCAACATGAGCCGGCACCTGTCGCGTGACCTCGAGACCGTGTTCCTCACGCCGCAGGAGCAATTCACGTTCATATCATCGACGCTCGTGCGCGAAATCGCCGTTCTGGGGGGAGACGTCAAGGAGTTCGTGCACCCGGTGGTGGCGGCCGAACTCAAGAAGATGAAGCGAGCCTGACGCCCATGAAACACCACTCCTCGCGCGCGATCCGCGCCTTCGTTGCCTTTTTCATCGCCATCCTCGCGGCGCCGCTGATCGCGGCAACGCCCGCGAGCAACGTCCCGGCGAAGGGCCCGGGGAAGGCGGCGATCGCCAGCGCCTATCCACTCGCGAGCGAGGCGGGCCACCAGGTGCTCGCGAAAGGCGGCAACGCGTTCGACGCCGCCGTGGCTGTCGCCGCGGCGCTCGCGGTGGTCGAGCCTTCGAGCTCGGGGCTCGGCGGGGGAGGTTTCTTCCTCGTGCGGCGCGCGAGTGACGGCGCGGAGATCATGATCGATCTGCGCGAGATGGCGCCCGGCGCCGCGTCGCGCGACATGTACCTCGACAAGGACGGCAACGTGATCCCGGGGCTGTCGCGCGATTCGGCGCTCGCCGCCGGCATCCCGGGCGAGCCCGCCGGCATGGCGCATCTCGCTGAGAAATACGGCAAGTTGCCGCTCGCGACCAGCCTGCAGCCCGCGATCAGACTCGCGCGTGATGGCTTCCCGCTCTACGAGCGGCTGCGTGGTGGCATGAATTTCAAGAAAGCCGCGTTCCTCAAGACTCCCGATGCGTCGCGCGTGTTTCTCGTGAAAGGCGAGGTGCCGCCGCTGGGTCACGTGATTCGCCAGCCGGACCTCGCGGCGAGTTTCGAGGTGCTGGCCGCGAAGGGTGCGGACGGCTTCTACAAGGGCGCCTTCGCCAAAAAGCTGGTGGCGGGCATGCGCAAGCTCGGCGGCAACTGGACCGAAGCCGACCTGGCTAACTACAAGATCGTCGAGCGAGCGCCGGTCGTCGGCCACTATCGCGGCGCGCGCATCGTGTCGGGCTCGCCGCCGGCCTCCGGGGGCGTCGCGCTCGTCAACGCGCTCAACATCCTCGAGGGCTTCGATCTCTCGAAGGTCGACAAGGTCACGCGTACGCACCTCGTGGTCGAAGCCATGCGCCGCGTGCATCGCGACCGGGCCGTGTACCTCGGCGATCCGGATTTCGTCGACGTGCCGGTCGCGCGATTGATCGATCCCAACTACGCGGCGGGTCAGCGCGCGTCCATCCGCATGGATCGCGCAATGCCGAGCGACTTGCTGCCGGGTGTCGATGCGCCGCCGCCGGGTCCGTCGACCACGCATTTCTCCGTGATCGACAAGGACGGCAACATGGTCGCGGCGACCATCACGCTGAACTTCTTCTTCGGCTCCGGGCTCATGATCCCGGGCACCGGGATCCTGCTCAACAACCAGATGGACGATTTCTCGGCCAAGCCCGGCGTGCCGAACGGATTCCAGCTCATCGGCGGCGACGCGAATGCGATCGCGCCCGGCAAGCGGCCGCTGTCGTCGTCGACGCCGACCTTCGTCGAAGGTCCGAACGGTCTGATGATCCTCGGCTCACCGGGCGGCAGTTACATCCCGGGCATGGTATTGCTCGGCACGCTCGACTTCATGGACGGCAAGAGCGCGCAGGAGATCGTCGCCGCGCCGCGCTTCCATCACCAGTTCTCGCCGGACGTCCTGCAGTTCGAGACGGACGCGCTGACGGCCGAGGATCGCAAGTCGCTCGAAGCGCGCGGGCACAAGCTGCGCGAGGGCACGCGCCGCTGGGGCAACATGCAGGTCGTCACCTGGGACTACAGAACCGGGAAGGTCGAGGCCGCCTCGGATCCGCGCGGCGCGGGAGTGGGGCTCGTCTACTGACGCCCGACTACTGGCGACGTCACGCGCGTTTCACGGCGCGGCGCCGCGAGGATCTCCGCGCGGGTTTCCTGGCAACCTTGGTTTTCGCGACCTTGGCTTTGACGGCCTTGGCATTGACGGCCTTGGCCAGCCGCTTCTTCACCAGCTTGATGCGCGTCTTGATCGGCGGCGCGGGTAGTTTGCCCAGCTTGTGCAGGTCGACCGCGCGCCACAGGTACCACGCCGCGACGGAGCGATAAGGCGCCCAGCGCGCGCCGTATTCGGCGAGCGCGCGCGGCGTGGGCATCCCGCGCAATCCGTACGCGAGCCGGAATCCATTGCGCACGCCGAAGTCGTCGATGGGCAGTATGTCGGGCCGCCCGAGACGGAACATCAGCAGCATCTCGACCGTCCAGCGACCGATGCCGCGGACCTGCGTGAGGCGCTCGACGATCTCGTCGTCCGCGAGCGTGTGCAGGATTTCATACGGAGGCACCGTGCCGGCGATGGTCTTCGCCGCGAGGTCCTTGATGCTCGCGATCTTGGCGAACGACAAACCCACGGCCCGCAGGTTTTCATCGGGCGTCTCGAGCACGAGCTCCGCCTCGAGCAGCGCGGCCGCCGCGCCATCCTTCGCATACAGATTGACGAAGCGTCCGAAGATGCTCTCCGCCGCGGTGCCGTTCAGCTGCTGGTGCGCGATCGCGCGCGCCAGCGCATGAAAGGGGGTGTGCTCGGCGTTCGGCGTATGAGTGAACTTGCCGACTGCGCGGATCAATCCGGCAAGAACCGGGTCGACTTTCGCGAGGCGGCGACGGAACGCGGTGAACTCGGCCGCGGTACACATGGCAGTGGGTGTGGTCACGCGGCCATTCTACGGAACGGGATCACTTCTGACAGTTCGGGCACCAGTAGGTTGATCGTTGCCCCTGCGTGAATTGCTTGATGGGCTTGCCGCACACGCGGCAGGGCGCGCCTGCGCGTTCGTAGACGTAGAGTTTCTGGCGAAAGTAGCCGGGGTTGCCGTCCGCGCCGACGTAATCGCGCAGCGTGGTGCCGCCCACCTTCACCGCCATCGCGAGCGTCGCCTTGATCGCACGCGCGAGCTTCGCGCATTCCTCGCGCGTCAACGACCGGGCCCGGCGTCGTGGCCGGATCCGCGCGCGGAACAACGCCTCGCTCGCGTAGATGTTGCCCACGCCGACCACGAGTCTGGCGTTCATGATCAGCAATTTGATCGCCACGTTGCGTCGACGGGTCACCTTGAAGAGATACTCGCCGTCGAAGGAGTCCTCGAGCGGCTCGGGCGCGAGGCCCCGCAACAGCGGATGGGTCGCCGGATCCTCAGCGGTGAACAGCAGGCAGCCGAACCTGCGCGGATCGTTGAAGCGCAACGTCTGTCCCGAATCCAGCTCGATGTCGACGTGGTCGTGCAGGACGCGCGGTGTCTCGCTGGGAAGTACCCGAAGGCTTCCGGACATGCCGAGGTGCAGGATCAGTGTCCCGCTGTCGGTCTCGATCAGCAGGTACTTTGCGCGCCGACCCGCGCGCAGGATCGCGCTGCCCGCCAAGCCCTCAATTCGTGCGATGTCCACGGGCCAGCGCAGGCGCCGCTCATGCACCCTTAAGCGCGCGATGCGTCGCCCCACGACGTGCGGCTCGATGCCCCGGCGGGTTGTTTCGACTTCAGGTAGTTCGGGCACGTCGGAAAGACTTTCGACTCAACGCGGATTCTGAGCGACCCGTCGCAATCGGTTGCAACTTGCCACCGGGCTCAGGCATCTATTCAGGCACGAACGATTGTGGGTGGCGGCGGGACCCTCCTGCAAGAGAACCATGGTGCGTTGCTCATTTATCCCTGAGCGAACACTACCGCCGCCACCCCAAGTTCTGACTGCTGTCAAAGCCGCCGGACGCTTTGCCAGCCGCCAGAACCCACAATCGTTGCCTTGTTTGTGGTGAGTTGAGTAGTTGATGCAGTCGAGTGTGGAGAAAAGAAAAAGCCCGCCGAAAGGCGGGCTTTTTCGTTTGTCGGATCGGCAGCCGCCGCGCGACCTACTTGATCTTCGCTTCCTTGTACGCCACGTGCTTGCGCACGACCGGGTCGTACTTCTTCACTTCCATCTTGTCGGGGTGAAGGCGCTTGTTCTTCGTCGCCACGTAGAAATGGCCGGTGCCGGCGGACGACAGCAGTTTCACTTTTTCACGCATGGCTCAGACCTTCTTGCCTTTGGCGCGCAGGTCGGCGAGCACGGCGTCGATGCCGTTCTTCTCGATCGTGCGCAGGCCGCGCGTGGAAACACGCAGGCTGACCCAACGGCGCTCGGCCTCGATCCAGAAGCGCTGGGTGTGCAGGTTGGGCAGGAAGCGACGACGCTTCTTGTTGTTGGCGTGGGAAACACGGTTGCCGACGGCAACCCGCTTGCCCGTGACTTCACAGACGCGGCTCATAAATCACCACAAAATCAGTAGGTTAACTGACGGACAGCCGACTGAAGGCCGCCGAAAGGGCCGCCTTTATACCAGCCATGCCAGACCCGGGCAACTTTCGATTGATCGCGCTGTGACCACGCGAGGGTGTGCCAAGGTCAGGAGCGCGCCCGGCGTCCTATGAACCCGATGAAGGGTATGGTTGCCGGTCAGCGGGATCGAGAGGGGAGCATGAAGACTGACTTTCGCAATTCGGCCGCGGCCATCGTGGTCGCCGCCGCGCTGCTCGCGTTCGGTTGCGGTGGTTCGGGTGGCAATCCTTCCAACGGCGGCACGCAGCCACCGTTCGGGAGCCCTCCGCCTGCGGGGTTACAGGTCGCCTTCCGGGATCTCGACGGGTCGACGCCGGCGGACGCCGCCCTGGGTCAGCCGCTCACGGTGAACTGGACCGTGCCCGCGGGATTCACGCCGTCGTCCATCACGCTCGTGGCGTCGGTCGTCGCTGGCCCGTCCACGGCCCAGACGCAATGCCAGGTCAGCGCCGGCACGATCGCGGCGAGCGCCACTTCCGCGACGATCACGATTCCGAACACCTGCCAGTCCAGGACCGTGAAGCAGGTCGAGCTGCGCCTGACGGTCGATGGCACCTCGGGCCAGCGATCCACCGCGACCCACACGTTCGCGGCGCCCGCGTCGCCGGAAGATTTCCTGCCGCGCCGGAGGAACCTGCCCGTGATGACCATCACCACGGACAACCTCGCGCCGATCGTGAGCAAGGAGGTGTATCTCTCCGGCCAGTTGGTGCTCGAATCGAACGTGATCGGCGTGGCGCCGGTGATCGGAGGAACGCAGATCCGCGGGCGCGGCAATTCGACGTGGGATCTCATGCCGAAGAAGTCGTACCGCATCAGGCTCACGGACAGCAATTCGCTGCTCGACATGCCTTCGAGCCGGCACTGGGTGCTGCTGGCCAACCACTCGGACAAAACGTTGCTGCGCAACGCGCTGGCATTGAAGCTCGGCGCGGACATCGGCATGCCCTGGTCGCCGCGTTCCGCGTTCGTGGAGCTGTACATCAACAACCGCTACGCGGGCGTGTACCAGCTCATGGAGAACATCAGGATCGCGGCGAATCGCGTCGACATCGACGAACTCGACGAAGATGACGTGGCGGCCGATGTGATCACCGGTGGCTATCTGCTCGAGGTCGATTTCCGGCGCGACGGCTACACGATGGATACGGCCACCTATGACCTGCCGATCGTCTTCCAGGGTCCCGAAGAGCCGGCGCCGGCCCAGGAAGCCTACATTCGCGACTACATCAACCAGTTCGAGACCGTCCTGGACTCCCCGGACTTCGCGAATCCAACGACCGGCTACGCGGCGTACATCGACGTCGACTCTTTCGTCCGCTGGTTCCTGGTGAACGAAGTGTTCCGCAACCGCGACGCGAACATGTGGACGAGCTGCTGGATGTACAAACCGCGCGGCGGGAAGCTGCACATGGGTCCACTGTGGGACTTCGACATCGCGGCCGGCAACATCAACTACGACGATGCGTTCCTGACCGCGGGCTGGTGGGTGCGCGACGCGCCGTGGTTCTCGCGGCTGTTCGAGGACCCGGCGTTCGCGGCGCGTGCGCGGGAGATCTGGAACGAGATACGGGTGGCGCAGTTGCCGCAGATGATGCAGTCCATCCGCACGCGCTCGGCGGAGCTGCAGCAGGCGCAGCTCAACAACTTCCAGCGCTGGCCGATACTCGAGTCGTACGTGTGGCCTAACTACGCCGTGCCCGGCAGCCACGCGGCCGAGGTGGACTATCTCGAGACCTGGCTCACCGCGCGCATCGCGTGGATGGATTCGCAGTTCAATCCGTGAGGGCAGCGCCAATCCCCACCATTTACACCGGCACCGCTATCCCCACCTGCTCAGAGCAGGCCGCGCTCGGCGAATGACAGGCAGGTGTTGTCGCCGACGATGAGGTGATCGAGGACGCGGATGTCGACGAGTGCAAGGGCGTCGCGCAGGCGGCGTGTGATGAGCTCGTCGGCCTGGCTCGCCTCGGCCACACCCGAAGGATGGTTGTGGGCGAAGATCAGCGCGGCCGCGTTGTATTGCAGCGCCTGGCGGACGATCTCGCGCGGATGGACGCTGGCGCCGTCGATGGTGCCGCGGAAGATCTCCTCGAAGTGGATCAGCCGGTGGCGGTTGTCGAGGTGCAGGCAGCAGAACACCTCGTAGGGGCGGTCGCGCAGTTGCGCCGTGAGGAACTGGCGCGTGGCCGCGGGGGCATTCATCGCGGGACCCGCACGCAGCGCCTCGCGGTAGTGCCGGCGCGCGAGCTCGAGCGCGGACATGAGCGTGGCATAGCGCGCCGGGCCCAGGCCCCGCAAGTCGAGCAGGGTGGCGGCATCGGCGCTCAGCAGACGCCGCAGGCTGCCGCCGAAGTGCTGCAGGAGGTGCCGGGCGACGTCGATGGCATTGGCGCCACGGTGGCCGGTGCCGATCAGCACGGCAAGCAGCTCCGCATCGGACAGCGCCTGGGGGCCGAGCTCCAGGAGCCGCTCGCGAGGGCGTTCGGCGCGCGGCCAGAGATTTATGTTCGAGCCTTCCCTGGGCTCGGCCCGTACGGGCTCCGTCAGTTCGTCCATAGGCCATCTTGGCCGGCCGCGCCCCGCGCGGAACAGGCTGATTTCCCACGAAAACAACGAATAACGCGGCTATAACCAGCGGCGATGGGACCAAAACCTTTGTGACTGGCGGCCTCCCCCGACGGGTGCCGATAATGCCGCCCATGCAGGGCAAGCGTGTATTACTCGGGGTGACCGGCGGCATCGCCGCGTACAAGAGTCCGGACCTGGTCCGGCGGCTGCGCGAGCAGGGCGCGGAGGTGCAGGTCGTGCTCACCGCGGGCGCGCGCGAATTCGTCACGCCCATGACCTTCCAGGCCGTCTCCGGCCGCGAAGTGCGCAGCGACCTGTGGGATCCGGAAGCCGAGAAGGCCATGTCGCACATCGAGCTCGCCCGCTGGGCCGATCTCGTGATCATCGCGCCGGCCACGGCGGACTTCATCGCGCGCCTCGCCACCGGGCAGGCCGACGACCTTCTAACTACCCTGTGCCTCGCGACCGACCGCCCCATCGCGCTCGCGCCCGCCATGAACCGCGTGATGTGGTCGAACCCGGCCACCCAGGCGAACGTCGCGACGCTCAAGACGCGTGGCGTCCATGTCTGGGGACCGGGCGAGGGCGACCAGGCCTGCGGTGAGGTCGGGGCGGGACGCATGCTCGAGCCCACGCAGCTCGCCGTGTTCGCCGCGAACACCATCGCGCCCACGGGGCCGCTCGCGGGCAAGCGCCTGCTGCTGACCGCGGGCCCGACGCGCGAACGCATCGACCCGGTGCGCTTCATCAGCAACCGCAGCTCGGGAAAGATGGGCTTCGCGGTCGCCGCCGCCGCGCGCGATGCCGGCGCCGACGTGACCATCGTGAGCGGCCCGGTGAATCTCGCCACGCCGCCCGGCGTCAAACGCATCGACGTCGAGAGCGCCGCCGACATGCTCAATGCCGTGTTGAAGAGCCTCGAGGGCGTGGACATCTTCGTCGCCACCGCCGCGGTCGCGGACTACCGCCCGGCGTCGCCGGTCGAGTGCAAGATCAAGAAAACGAGCGAGTCGATGGATCTGAAGATGGAGCGCACGGTCGACATCCTCGCGACCGTCGCCGCGCGCGCGCCGCGCCCCTTCGTCGTGGGCTTCGCCGCCGAGACGGATTCCGTGGAACAATACGCGCGTCAGAAGCTGCTCAAGAAGAACCTCGACATGATCGCGGCCAACGAAGTCGGGCACGACAAGGTGTTCGAGAAGGATGACAACGCATTACTCGTCCTGTGGCGCGACGGCCGGCGCGAACTGCCGCGCGCGCCGAAGGTGACGCTGGCGCGCGATCTCGTCGCGCTGATCGCGGAACGATTCGCGGAACGCGGCCGCCCGCGGATCGCGAGCATCTCGGCATGAACGCGCTGGCATCGTCCATCAGTGGGCCCGTGAGCGCGCAGCGCTCGCTCAAGGTGCGCATCCTCGATCCGCGGATCGGCGGGCAGTTTCCGCTGCCGGCCTATGCGACCGCCGGTTCCGCCGGCCTCGACCTGCGCGCCTGCATCGACGCGCCGCTCACGCTCGCGGCCGGCAAGGCGGAGCTCATTCCGACGGGTCTCGCGATCCACCTCGACGATCCGGGGCTCGCGGCGGTGATCCTGCCGCGCTCGGGACTCGGCCACAAACACGGCGTCGTGCTCGGCAATCTCGTGGGATTGATCGACTCCGACTACCAGGGTCAGCTCATGGTGTCGTGCTGGAATCGCGGCGCGGCGGATTTCGTGATCCAGCCGGGCGAGCGCATCGCGCAGATGGTGGTGGTGCCGGTGGTGCAGGTGCACCTCGAAGTGGTCGACGACTTCTCGGCCAGCGCGCGCGGCGCCGGCGGCTTCGGCCACACGGGCACTCGCTAACTACTGCTTCTTGACCCCGGTCGCCTCGGAGAGGTGGGCTGCGGCCGACATGCGCAGTTCCTTGAACCGCCTGATGTCTTCGTCGAACTGCTGCGTGACCGTCTGCATTTCCGCGCGGCGCGCTTCGAGGGCCCGGTTCTGCGTGCGCAGCTCCGACATCGCGCGGACCATTTCCTCCGCGAGGTCGTCCGGCATCCGGCGGGCGCCGGGCCGGTTGTTGTAGGGCGCGAACATCTGCGCGCGCTCCTTCAATCCGTTCACGCGCGTGGTCAGGCTGCCGATGTAGGCCTCAGCCGCGGACACCTGCGCGCTGATCTGCGTGAGGCGCGTATCGCGCACGTTCTCTATCTCCTTCACCGACGGGTAGGTGGAGATCAGGAACATGTCGTGCTGTTTGCGGCGGGATTCTTCCTGCTGCTTCGCGGCGTAGGCCGCGGACTCGGCCGCCGACATCTCGGCCTGCTTCTTCTGCACCTCGACGCCGTGCGAGTTCAGCACGCGTTGTTCGCGATGCGAGTATTCGGCGGGCACGCTGTCGCCGTAGTGAGTGACGCCCTTTTCGTCCACCCACTTGTAGGTGGGCTTCTCACCCGATTTCGAACCCTGCGCGAGAGCTCCGCTCGCCAGAACGAGCCCGGAGAGCACGGCCGCCAGGAAGGGGATGGCTTTGCGCATACGACCTATTCTGCCCCAGCGGAAGCCCCCGGGGATATGGCGCCAACCCCCCAGGCGCGCTGGTAGGCAATCAGAGCAGCGGACTGTTCGCTGGAAATGCGAACTGCATCACCCGGGCCCGAGGCGACCGATTCGATCAGGTCGGCCAGGGTCAGGATGCTCACGCAGCGCAGGCCGAACTGCGCCGAGACTTCCTGGACGGCGGACTGGGTGCCCTGGCCACGTTCCTGGCGGTCGAGGGCGAGCGCCACCCCGGCCGGCGTGGCGCCGGCCGCGCGGATGATTTCCACCGATTCACGGATGGCGGTGCCCGCAGTTATCACGTCATCGACGATCACCACGCGGCCGCGCAGCGGACTGCCGACGATGTTGTCGCCTTCGCCGTGGTCCTTGGCTTCCTTGCGGTTGAAGGCCCAGGGCACGCTGCGGTGATGATGCTCCGCGAGCGCGATGGCCGTGGCCGTCGCGAGGGGGATTCCCTTGTACGCCGGTCCGAACAGCATGTCGTACTCGAGGCCCGAGCGCATGAGGGCGGCGGCGTAGCATTTTCCCAGCACCGCGATCGCCTCGCCGTCATTGAACAATCCCGCGTTGAAGAAGTAGGGGCTCTCCCGTCCCGACTTGAGCTTGAAGCTCCCGAAGCGCAATGCGTTGCGCGAGAGAGCGAGTTCGATGAATGTGCGCTGATACTCCTGCACGATCTGGGTCTTCCGTATGATGCGGCGGTGCGCATGATAACGGACATCTTCACTTGAGCGACGCCGCGGTCGCTCCTTCAACCGCCGAGCCGTCGAAGCCGCGGATCCGAGATGTCCTGCGCCAGCCCCGCATGCTGGCGATCCTGTTGTTAGGCGGCGCGTCCGGCCTGCCGAACCCGCTGTCCGAATCCACGATGCAGGCCTGGCTCACCGACCTGGGCATCAGCAACACCGATATCGGGTTGCTCATGTACGTCGCGCTTCCATACCTGTTGAAGCCTTTGTGGGCGCCGTTGCTCGATCGATATTCGCTTCCCTGGCTCGGACGGCGCCGCGGGTGGATTGCAACCTTCCAATTGCTGCTCGCAGGCGGCATCGCATCCCTCGCGATGTTCGGTGGCGCTCACCAGCTCAGCATCATCGCGGTCATCCTCTTGTTCGTCGTATTCCTGTCCGCCTCGCAGGACATCGTGATCGACGCCTATCGCACGGACGTCGCGCGGCCGCCGGAACGCGGCCTGGCGGCAGCGGCGGCCAATCTCGGTTATCGCGCGCTGTCCTACGGGTCGCTGTCCGTGGCGCTCATCGTGGCGGACCACGTGAGCTGGCGGGCCGCGTTCCTCACGCTCGCGGTCGCGATGGCGGTCCTCGTGCTCGCGACGATCTGGGCGCCGGAGCCCGACGATCCGCGCGGCAAGCAGCTGCCGTCGCTGGCGGACTCCGTGATCGTTCCGCTGCGCGAGCTGTTCGGCGTGCCGGGCATGATCGTGCTGATCCTGCTCATCCTCTTCTACAAGGTGGGCGACGCGTTCGCGCTCAAGTTCTTCACCGCGTTCATGATGCATACCGGCTTCACCAAGACCGAGATCGGCGTCGTGGTGAAGGCGGTGCTGACCACAGGGTCGGTGCTCGGCGCGCTGCTCGGCGGCATCTGGATGATCAAGCTCGGCCTGCGGCGCGCGATGTTCCTGTTCGCCATCGTCCAGGCGCTCACCAACCTCGGCTATCTACTTCTCTACGCCATCGGCAAGAACTACGCGGTGATGGTCGGCGCGGTGGCGCTGGATGCGCTCGCGAGCGGGATGGGCAACATCGCGGCCGTCGCGCTGATGATGGCGTTGTGCGACAAGCGTTTCAGCGCGTTCCAGTACGCGCTGCTGTCGATGTTCGCGCTGGCGCCGCGTTACCTGCTCGGCGGTCCCGCCGGCTGGATCGCCGATCACGGCGGCTGGGGCGCGTACTACTGGACGAGCTTCGCGCTCGCCGTGCCGGGCATCGCGCTGGTGTGGATCATGCGCCGGCGCATCGACGCGCTCGACACCGAGTCCGCGACCGCGCGCTGAGGCCCATGCAGGAGATCGACACCACGCGGGTGTTGTGCTCCCTCGCGGAGCTCGAAGAAACCGGCGGCCGCGGCTTCGCGGTGGGCGAAGGCGACTGGCCGCTGCGGGGTTTCATCGTGAAGACCGCGGGCGGCGTCGCCGCGTACGTGAACTACTGTCCGCACGCGGGACATCCGCTCAACCTGCGACCGCACAAGTTCCTCACGCCCGATCGCAACCTGATCCTCTGCACGTCGCACGGCGCGCTGTTCGCGCGCGACAACGGGCTGTGCATCGCGGGGCCGTGTGCGGGTCAGTCGCTCACCACGATCCCGGTGGAAGTTGTCGCGGGTTTCGTGATGCTCGCGCCGGGCGTCGACGTCGAGAAGCTCGCCAACGCACCGCTCTGAGCGGGTGCCAGCGCGCGGTCGAAGAAATCCGCGACGGCATCCTGCACTTCCGGGCTCATCCACGGCGCGCCGCCATGTCCGGCTCCCGGCACGGAACGATGCACGGCGCAGGCGCCGGCCGCCGACAGCGCCTCCGCGTAGATCTCGCTTTGCGCGGCCGGCGACACGCAGTCCTCGGTTCCGTGCAGGATCAGGTGCGGAGGGTCCGTGACGTCGGCGTAGGTCGAAGGATCCGCGGCGCGCACACGGTCCGCGCAGCCCGGATCACCGACCGTGCAGCCGAGCAGTCGGCTCTCGGCTGAATCGGAGTCGTCGTGATGCGCGCTACCGGCCGGACAGCCCTGGGAGAGCAATTGCTCGTCCATGTCCGAAAGGCGTGTCGGGCCGTACCAGTCGACGACCGCCTGCACGCCGCTCGAAGCACCGCCGTTGCCGAGTGATGCATCCTCGAATTCCGCGACGTCCTGGGCGACGCCCGCCAACGCCGCGAGATGTCCGCCCGCGGAGCTGCCGAATACGCCGATGCGCCGCGGATCAATCCCGTACATCGCGGCATTCGCGCGCAGGTGTCGGATCGCCGCCTTCACGTCCCGGATCTGCGCGGGAAAAATCGCCGTGGAGCTCAGGCGGTAATCGATCGACGCGAGCGCGAAGCCGCGACAGACCAGGCGCGTGGCCTGCGCGCGATCGTTCTTGCTGCCGGATTGCCACCCGCCACCGTGCACCCAGACGACCAGCGGCATGGGCGCGTCCTGATCTCTCGGCAGCAGCAGGTCGAGCAGGCCATCGGCATGTGGGGCATACGCGATGTCCGGATGAAGATCGACCCGCGCGGCGTCACAGGACGGGGCCAAACTACTGCCCGGGGCGAGGTCCCCGGTCGGAAGCCCCGCGGGACAGCTCGCGGCAATCGGATCCGGGATCGACGGCGCGCCCGCCGCGGGCGGCGACGCATCCTCCGACGATCCTCCACACGAGGTGATCAGGAGGATGACGCCCGCAAGGGCGCCGCCTCGTGAGTGACGGGCTCGCTCCATGTTCCTGCTCCCTGGTTACACACGGGAGCAGAACGCGCGGTCCGCCGAGCGGTTGACGCCCGGTGCTAAAGAATGCCTGGGGCTATCTACCCGCGGGGACTCGCGGGCGGCTCACTCGAACAGGTCGAGACCCTCGAGCTTGCTCGCGCTCTGCCGGCGATCGTCGTCGTCGCTGTAACCCAGTGCGCCGCGCGCGTCGTCTTCCTCGGGGTCCACGTCGACGGAACCGGTCCAGTCCTCCGGCGCCTCGATTTCCTCGAGCGTGCCGGCTTCCTGCTCGGCCTGCCAATCCTCGATGTCCATCTCTTCGACGGTGCCGTCGAAGTACTGCAGCTCGATGGTGCCGTCGTCCTCGTCGATGGCTACGACTTCGAATGATTCGCCGCCCTGGATGCGGTACCAGCTGCCGATGGTGGGTTTCATCGAATCCCTCCGGATCGTGGGACTGCTATGCTGCGAGCGACTTCATGTTGCTCCCGAAAATGGGCGCTTTCAACAATAGAATTAATTGCGCACAGCATCATGCTCGATCAAGCCATCAAATTCTTCATCGTGTTCTTCGTGGTCGTCGAACCGATTTCGCTCATACCCGTATTCTCCGGGCTGACCGAAGGCGCGAGCGATAGCTACAAACACAAGATGGCGCTGAAGTCGGTGCTGGTCGCAAGCGGAATCCTCCTACTTTTCGCGCTGGGAGGCGCCAGCTTCCTCTCCGCGATGGGCATCGCCATCGACTCCTTCAGGATCTTCGGCGGCTTGTTGCTTTTTCTCATCGCGCTCGAGATGGTGTTCGCCCGCGAATCGGGCACGCGCACTTCGAAGGACGAGGAAGTCGAGAGCAAGAAGCGCGCGGACATCTCCGTATTCCCTCTTGCCTTTCCGTTCATGGCCGGTCCTGGTGCGCTCACGACCCTGCTGCTCTGGTTCGGACCGATTCCAGTGACCCAACACCCGGTCGAGTTCGCCGTCATGTTCTTCTGCGCGCTCGTGGTGCTGGCGCTGTGTCTCGTGGCGATGCGCGTGGCCGGGCCGTTCATGAAGATCCTCGGCGTGACGGGCACCAACGTCGCGAACCGTTTGTTTGGTGTCATCCTGGGAGCGCTCGCGGTGCAATTCGTCGTCGACGGCGTGCGCGCGAGCTTCGCGCTCTAGTCCGTGAACACGAGCGCGATGGTTCCGCTTGCGCGGCCCTCGCTGGCCGCGATGACGACGATGTTCATCGCGGTCGCGCTCGCGATGATCGGCAACTATTACGTCTACGATGCCATCGGGCCCGTGGCCGAGCTGCTGTCGCGTCAGCTTGGATACACGGACACGCAGATCGGCGTGCTCAACGCGGTGTACAGCCTGCCCAACATCGGCATGGTGCTGGTCGGCGGCATCCTCGTGGATCGCTACTCGGCCCGCGCGGTCACGCTCGCGACCACCGTCATCTGTTTCATGGGCGCCGTGCTCACCGCCGCGGCCCCCGACTTCGCGACGATGGTAGTTGGGCGACTGCTGTTCGGGCTCGGCGCGGAGACGATGATCGTCGCGGTCACTGTCGCGCTCGCGCAGTGGTTCGTCGGGCGCTACTTCGCGCTGCTGTTCGCGCTCAACCTCACGTTCGCGCGGTTGGGCTCGTATCTCGCGGATCGTTCGCCGTCGTTCGCGTCGGACCTGTACGCGCAGGGCTGGCAGCCGCCGCTGTGGCTGGCGGCTGGTTTCGCCGCGATGGCGGTCGCGGGCGGAATTGTCTACTGGCTCATCGACCGCCGCGAGGCGGCGCGCGGCACGCTCGCCATCGCGCCGCCGGGCGATCGGTTCGAGTGGCGCAACCTGCTGCGCTTCCGCGCCGAGTACTGGCTCATCGTCGCGATCTGCGTGACGTTCTACTCGGTGATCTTTCCTTTCCGCAGCACGTTCTCGATCAAGTATTTCCAGGAAGCGCACGGCCTGTCGCTCGAGGCCGCGAGCACGTTGAACAGTCACGTGTTCCTCGCGGCGATGTTCGCGACGCCCGCGTTCGGATTCCTGGTGGATCGCATCGGCCGGCACGCGCCGCTGCTCACGCTGGGCGCGCTGGCGTTGCCGGCGAGTTTCGCGATGCTGGCGTTCTCGGGTTCGACGTCGCTCGCGGGCGCGACGATCCTGATCGGCGTCGCGTTCTCACTGGTGCCCGCCGTGTTGTGGCCGGCCGTGCCGAGATACGTCGCGGCCGCGCAGCTCGGCACGGCCTATGGACTGATGACGGCCCTGCAGCAGACCGGCGTGTTCCTCGCGAACATCATCGCGGGCAGCATCAATGACGCGAGCGGCGCCGGCGCGGCGAATCCGTCGGGGTACGACGGGATGTTGTGGTTCTTCGGCGTGATCAGCCTGGCGGCGTTCGTCAGCGCGCTGTTGCTATGGATGCGCGGCCGGGCGGTGCCGGAGACTAACTAGTGCCGCCGATCGCTCCCGCGCGATCCACGCGCCTGAAAGCCAGGTCCCATACGCCGTGCCCAAGTCGCGCGCCGCGCTTCTCGAAGCGCGTCGGAGCGCGTTCGTCCGGCCGCGGAACCCAATCGCCGGTGGCTGAGAGGTTCTCGAAGCTCGCGCTCGCGCCCAGCACCTCCAGCATCTGCATCGCGTAATGTTCCCAGTCGGTCGCGAGACGGAACACGCCGCCCGGCTTCATGCGCGAGGCGATGAGTTCGACGAATGGCGGTTGTATCAGTCGGCGCTTGTGGTGCCGCTTCTTGTGCCAGGGATCCGGGAACAGCACGAGCACTTCGTCGAGCGCGGCCGCTGGAATCTGGTTGCGCAGCACTTCGACCGCGTCGTGCGCGCTGGCGCGGATGTTCGCGAGGTCGTCGCGTTGCGCGAGCATGAAGAGATGGCCGACACCCGGCCGGTGGACTTCGACGCCGAGATAGTCGCGCTGCGGATGCGCGGCCGCGAGCGATGCGAGGTGTTCGCCGTTGCCGAAGCCGATCTCGAGCGTACGCGGCGCGCTGCGCCCGAACAGGACATCGAGATCGAGCGGCGCCGGCGAATACTCCACGCCGTATTTCGGCCAGAGCTCTTCCAGCGCGCGCGATTGACCCGCGGTCATGCGTCCGGCGCGCACCACGAAACTGCGAATGGAGCGGTGATGCGGATCATTCATCGCGCGCCCTCGAGTTGCGTGTACAGCGCCGCAAAGCCGCGCGCCGCGTGTTCGAGCGCTTCCTGCCAATGAGCGGCCGAGTCCGCGTCCGCGCCATCCGTCACGTATTTCGCGCAGGCGAAGCGCACGTTCTCCGCGACGCACACTCGCGCGAGCGCGAAGGCCTCCATGTCGACGACGTCGCCGTCGATCTCGTGTTCGTGCGTCGCGAAGGAATCGGCGGTCGAACAGGTCGCATGTGGCAGACCGGAGAACACGCGTGGAAAGGTGATGGTGGGCGGCGCCTCGTCGAAGGGCGTGACGCCGCGCGGGAATCCGAGGCCGCTCACGTCCATGTCGCGCTGTACGAAGCGGTCGCAGGCGACGAGCGAATGCGCCGGAATCGAACGGCTGCCCGAGGTGCCGAGATTGACCACCAGCGGGAGCGGCTCACCCGTGCAGCGGATTTCCGCCAGGCGTCGCGCGAGCACGGAGGCGGCGTTCACCTTTCCCACGCCGGTGTAGAGGACGTTCGCCCCGGCCCGCTCCAGGAGGCCGCGCGATTCCTGCGGGAGTGCCATGACGATCAATGACTTCGGTTGTTGCATGTTGTCCGGTTGAGGTGGCCGATGTCGCTCGGCTATCCTGAGGATCCCGGGCGCGGGTGTAGTTCAATGGTAGAACTGTAGCTTCCCAAGCTACTAACGTGGGTTCGATTCCCATCACCCGCTCCATTCCTCGCTACGGTGTCTTGGGCGCGCTCTGGAGTCAGCGTTTGCCGACCAAATAGTGAGCAAGTCAACCACGGCCCGCGCTTCCCGCCTGCTGCTCCAAGAGGTGCTGCCCTTCTCGCAGGCCGCGTGCTTGAACGATGACGGGCCCGCGATTCCGTTCGTCGAGGTCAGCGCGCTACCCGAAATTCCGCATCCGTCACAAGAACAGGAAGCCGCGAGGGCTAACTTCTGCGCTTGTCAGGAGGAAATGTGCAATGGCCATGTGCGTCAGGGCGCCGATTTTCGATTGCGGCGGCGTACGCTGACTTGGGCTCAGCCGCATGTCATGCCTACAGTCCCTTGTTCGATTCAGTGACGTGCGGCTTTGTATTCTCGGCGAGGCTCCAATAGCTGAGCATGCATATTGATTTCAGTCGGTAAATCTGGACCCCGGTATTCTCTTCGGCCAGTTTCCATACCGCGTATTCGGCTGTGCCGTATCCGTTTTCTTGTTCGAGAGTCTTGATTTCAGTGTTGCCGTATTTTGCGAATACCTCTTTCCACAACTGCGCGCAATCATTGCTATTTGGTCTGACCTTCAAATCAAGATTCACCTTGTTGAGATGATTCCAGTGATCGAAGCGAAAGGTTGCCCGGAACTCGAAGGGGCCCGCTTTATACGGAGCGGGAGCTTGCCTTCGTCGTGTATTTCGGCAACAGCTAGACCTTTCGAAGCTGAAATTACCTGCTCGGGGGTCATGCCCCATTTCGTGTACTGCCAGTCATCATGGGCCAGCGCCGGCATCGTGAAAATTGAAAGGGATATCAGCACTCTACGAATTTGCATGATATTGCGCCCCGCTAGTGGGTGAGTGTCGCCAAGTGGGTTTCGCAAGGCGATAAGGATCCGGTCGAGCCGGATTTCCGGAGTTGGTGAAGGTATCGGCCGTCCCGCGAATATCTGAAGTGAGGTCGGCCAATTCCCACGACTCCGCCGCCACATACCTCTCTGTATCGAATGTCGGGTAACGTCTCGCGGTGGCACCCGAGGACACGAACAAACCCGGCGAAGTCGGTGATCCAACTTTGGAAGATGCGACGGCCATCGCGCGCGCCCTCGCCACCGATCTCGATCGAGGCCTGACTGCCCGCGAAGCCACGCAACGCCTTGCCGCCATCGGCCGCAACGAGTTGCGCGCGAAGCCCGCTGTGCCGGGCTGGCGGAAATTCCTTCGCCAGTTCCGCGACCCCCTCATCTATCTACTTCTCGCCGCGATCGCGATCTCGCTGATCGCCTGGGCGATCGAGCGCCACGGCTGGCCCGTCGACGCCATCGTCATCACCGGCATCGTGCTGCTGAACGCGATCCTCGGTTATCTGCAAGAAGCGCAGGCCGAGAACGCGGTGGCGGCGCTCGCGCGCATGACCGAGGCGACCTCGACCGTCGTGCGCGACGGCGGGAGGCAGCGCGTGCCGAACGCGGAGCTGGTTCCGGGCGACGTCATGCTGCTCGAGGAAGGCGACGCCGTCGGCGCGGACGCGCGGCTCGCGACGGCGGCGACGCTGCTCGTGTTCGAAGCCTCACTCACGGGCGAGAGCGAGGCGGTGCTCAAGGATCCGGCGACGCTTCCTCAGCCGGCCGCGCTCGGTGATCGCAAGAACATGGTGTTCAAGGGCACGGCCGTCGTGCAGGGCACCGGGCGCGCGGTGGTCACGGCGACGGGCATGCGCACGGAAATGGGCTCGATCGCGCGGATGCTCGAGGACACGGTCGAAGCGCCGACTCCGTTGCAGCGCGAAGTCGGCCGCATCGGCCGCATGCTGGGCATCGCGGTGATCGTCATCGCGATGGTCGTGATGGCCGTCGTGTTCGCCGTCTCCGACATCGGCGGCGCGGGCGACGTGATCACAATTCTGCTGCTCGGTGTATCGCTCGCGGTGGCGGCGGTGCCGGAAGGGTTGCCCGCGATCCTGTCGGTCGTGCTCGCGCTGGGCGTGCAGCGGATGGCGAAGCGCAACGCGATCGTGAAACACCTGTCGTCGGTCGAGACGCTCGGTTCCGCGACGGTCATCTGCTCCGACAAGACCGGCACGCTGACGCGGTCGGAGATGACGATCGAACGCGTGATGACCGCCTCGGGTCGCACTCGGATCACGGGCGTCGGATACGTGCCCCATGGAGAAGTCGAACGCGACGCCGACGACGAAGAGGCGAAGCAGGCCGAGGACATCGTCGTGCTGAGTGGCGGCAGCCTCGCGAGTAATGCCGAGCTGTGCCGAAAGGATGGCGCCTGGGTCGTGCAGGGGGATCCGACCGAAGCGGCGTTCCTCGTCGCCGAGCGAAAGCTCGGGCTCACCGAGCGGCGCCAGCGGCGCTTCACGCGCGTGCGCGAGATCCCGTTCACCTCCGAGCGCAAGATGATGTCGTCCGTCGAAATCGACCACGAGCAGGGCGATCGGCTCATCGTCATTTCGAAAGGCGCGCCCGACGTGTTGCTCGGGCGATGCACGCAGGTGCGCGCGGGACTGGACGTCGTGCCGCTCGACGAGAACAAGCGCGCGGACCTCGCCGCGGACGTCGAGTCGCTCACGGACGATGCGCTGCGCACGCTGGCGGTTGCCTACCGTCCGCTCGAGGAAGGCGAAGATCCGGAGAGCGACAACCTCGAGCACAACCTGATCTTCGTCGGCACGGTCGGCATCATCGATCCGCCGCGCGAGGAAGCGGCCGTTGCCATCGAGGAGGCGCACCGGGCCGGCATCCGCGTGATCATGATCACCGGCGATCATCCGCGCACGGCGGCGCGCATCGCGTCCGACCTCGGGCTCGTGGAGCGGGGTGCGAAAGCGCTGAGCGGCGCCGATCTCGACCGGCTCGATGACGTGGGACTCACCAACGCGATTCGCGAAGTCTCTATCTACGCGCGCGTGGCCCCGCAGCACAAGCTCAAGATCGTCGACGCGCTGCAGGCGGAAGGGCACGTCGTCGCGATGACCGGCGACGGCGTGAACGACGCGCCGGCGCTCAAGTCCGCCGACATCGGCGTGGCCATGGGCATTACGGGCACGGAGGTCACGAAGGAGGCGGCGAAAATGATCCTCGCCGACGACAACTTCGCCACCATCGTCGCCGCGGTGCGCGAAGGGCGCGTGATCTTCGACAATATCCGCAAGTTCCTGCGTTACCTGCTGTCGTCGAACATGGGCGAAGTGCTGACGGTGTTCCTCGGCGTCGTACTCGCGGGGGTCATCGGATTGGCCGGCAACGGCGAAGCGGTGGTGCTGCCGCTGCTCGCGACGCAGATCCTGTGGATCAACCTCGTCACCGACTCCGGTCCGGCGCTCGCCATGGGAGTGGATCCACCGACCACCGACGTCATGGCGCGCAAGCCGCGGCGTCCGACCGACCGCGTGATCGACGGCCGCATGTGGGCCGGCGTGATCGAGGTCGGCGCCGTCATGGCAATCGTGACCCTGCTGACGATCGACCTCTATCTACCGGGCGGACTGATCGAGGGCGCCGGGAACCTCGAGCAGGCACGCACCGCCGGCTTCACCGTGCTCGTGTTCGCGCAACTGTTCAACTGCTTCAACGCGCGCTCGGAGCGGGCCAGCGCGTTTCGCAACCTGTTCGTCAATCCATTGCTCTGGGGCAGCATCGCGCTCGCGCTGCTGCTGCAGATTGCCGTGGTCCACGTGGGCTTCCTCAACGTCGCCTTCGGCACGGTGCCGCTCGATCCCGCGCAGTGGCTGGTGTGCGCGGCGATGGCGAGCTCGGTATTGTGGGTCACGGAGCTGCGCAAGCTCATCGTGCGGACTCTGCGCCGTTGAACGGCCGGTGCCAGTGCCGCGCGGTCATGCGATAGTCTTCGCGTCATGCTCACGCTGCTGAAGCTCAAGTCAGGGGAGACCTTGCGGGCCGTCGCGCCCCTGATCCTCGTCGTGTGCGTCCTGCAATTCACGGTCGTCGGCGCATCGACCGAGATCTTCGTACAGTTTCTCGCGGGCTCCGTGCTCGTCACCGTCGGATTGCTGCTGCTCCTGACCGGAATCGACTTCGGGATCATCCCGATGGGCCGCTTCATCGGCGGCAAACTCGCCGACCGCAGCTCGTTGTGGTTGCTGCTGGGCGTCGCGTTCGCGCTCGGGTTCGCCACCACCGCGGCGGAGCCGGACGTGCTCGTGCTGGCCTCGCAGGTCGACCAGGCGTCGAAGGGTTCGCTGCCGGGTCAGCCCATGGTCTACGTGATCGCGGCGGCCGTCGGACTCTTCGTCGTCATCGCCTTCCTGCGCCTCGTGCTCGGTTTCTCCATGCAGTGGCAGCTGACCGCGATGTACGGGCTGATGCTCGCGATCACGTTGCTCGCGCATGGAACGCTGGTCCCGCTCGCGTACGACGCCGGCAGCGTGACCACGGGCGCGCTCACGGGGCCGGTCGTGCTGGCGGTGGCGCTCGGTGTGAGCTCGGTGATCGCCGGGCGTTCGACCGTGGACGACGCGTTCGGTTTGTTAGGCGTCGCGTCGATCGGTCCCATCATCGTCATTCTCACGATCGGCTGGTTCGCCCGATGAACGACGTGCCGTTCCTCGCCGAGGTCATACGCACCGCGCGCGGCGTCGCGCTCGCGGTGCTGCCGCTCGCGGCGCTGTTCGCGGTGTTCCAACTACTGTTCCTGCGCCTGCCGCGCACGGAAGTCTTGCGGATCGTGACCGGCACGCTCATGGCGTCGGTCGGACTCTTCCTGTTCCTGCTCGGCGCCAGCGTCGCGTTCATGCCGTTCGGCCGCATGATCGGAGAGACGTTCGGCGCCATGTCGCAGAGCTGGCTGCTGTTGATCTTCGGTGCCGTGCTCGGTTTCGTGACGACGTGGGGCGAACCCGCGGTGCGCGTTCTCGCCGATCAGGTCGAGCAGGCGTCGTCGGGCGCCATTCGTCAGGGCGTGGTGCTGGTGGCGGTCTGCATCGGCGTCGCCGTCGCGGTCGGCATCGGCGTGCTGCGAATCGTGTATGACGTGCCGCTGGTGTGGATTCTCGTCCCGGGTTACGCGCTCGCCATCGGGCTTCTCTGGCTGAGCGATCGCGCCTTCCTTGCCATCGCCGTCGATTCGGGCGGCGTCGCGACCGGGCCGCTCGCCAATACGTTTCTGCTGGCACTCGCGTTCGGCGTCGCCGCCGCGGTGCCTGGCCGTGATCCACTCGTACACGGGCTCGGTCTCGTGGCGCTCATCGCGCTCGCGCCGATCATCTCGGTGATGCTGCTGGGTCTCGTCGTCCGTCTGAAGAGCGCTCGCGCTGAGGTCAAGTCATGAACAACAAGTCATCGCTCATCGTCACCATCGTGCGAAAAGGGTGGGGCAGCAGCGTGCTGCAGGCCTCGGTGAAAGCTGGCGCGCGCGGCGGCACCGTGTTCTTCGGGCGCGGCGCGGGCGTCCACGAGAAGGAGAAGATCTTCGGCATGTCGATCGAGCCCGAAAAGGAGATCGTGCTCACGATCGTGCCCACCCAGCAGGTGGACGCGATACTCGCAGAGATCGTCAAGGCCGCCGAGCTCGAGGACGCCGGGCGCGGCATGGCCTTCGTGTTGCCGGTGCACAAGATCGTTGGCGTGGCGGATTCGATGCTTCATGAGGATTCTCCGCCCTGACAATCACGTGGCCGAACCCGCCCGGATTCATTAGCATGCGATCCCCCCAAGCGAAACGAGAGGGAATCTCCATGCAAGCGAAGAAATGGGTTACTGGTTTGGCCATCGCCGCGCTCGCCGCGGTCGCGACGGCAAGCTTCGCCGCGGCGGACAAGAAGTCCGTGCAGGCGATCGAAAGCGCGGTGTCCGGCGGCTGGCGCAGCAGCGAGGCCAAGGCGCGCGACGCGGATCGTCATCCGGTCGATGCGCTGGCGTTCTGGGGCCTGAAGCCCGGGATGGTCATTCTCGAGGTGCAGCCCGGCGGCGGCTGGTGGACCGAAATCCTCGCGCCCTACGCGAAGCTCACCAAGGGCGAGTTCTACGCGACGGCGGCCGACCTCGACGATCCGGCTCTCTCGGAGAACGCGAAGAAGGGCCGCGCCGATTTCGCGGCGAAGTTCGGCGACGAAAACGTGTACGGCAAGGTGAACCTCGTGAATTGGGGTCCGAAGGCCAAGCTGCCGGCCGACAAGTTCGATTTCGTGCTGCTCGCCCGCGGCATGCATGGTTGGGCGCGCCAGGGTTCCGCCGATGAAAACCTCGCGAAGATCTTCGCGAGCGTGAAGCCGGGCGGCGTGCTCGCGATCGAGCAGCATCGCGCGCCGGCCGATCAGGATCCGTCGGTTTTCAACGGCTATCTCACCGAGCAGCGCGTCATCGATCTCGCGACCAAGGCGGGCTTCAAGCTCGACGGCAAGTCCGAGATCAACGCGAATCCGAAGGACACGAAGGATCATCCGTTCGGCGTGTGGACGCTTCCGCCGGTCCGGCAGTCGTCGGAGGGCGGCAAGCCGGTCGATCCGTCGTTCGATCGCGCCAAGTACGATGCGATCGGCGAGTCGGATCGCATGACGCTGCGCTTCGTGAAGCCGAAGAAGTAAGCCGAACGCGATGAAGCAAATCGGCGGCATCCTGCTCAAGGGCCTGGTGACGATCCTTCCGATCGGCCTGACGATCTACTTCGTCTACTGGCTGGGGGTCACCACCGAGAGCCTGCTGTCGCAGCCCATCAAGTGGCTGGTCGGGCCGAACTACTGGCCCGGCATGGGCGTGCTGATGGGCTTCCTGCTCCTGTTCGTGGTCGGGCTCGCGGTGAACGCGTTCATCGTTCGCCGCGTGCTCGGCCTCGGCGAGGAGCTGCTGCTGCGCGTGCCGGTCGTGAAGACCGTGTACAGCGCGATCCGCGACATGACGCGGCTCGTCAACACCGAGAAGCGCAAGGGCGATCTCGACCGCGTCGTGACGATCGAATTCGAATTCGGGAAGCTGATCGGATTCGTGACGCAGGAACATGCGAACACGCTCGGGATCGGGGGTGGCGACGACCTCGTCGCCGTCTATCTACCGATGAGTTACCAGATCGGCGGCTATACGATCTACCTGCCGCGCAGCCGGCTCGTCGAGACGGATCTGACCGTCGAGCAGGCCATGCGGATCGTGCTGACCGGCGGTGTCCGCGGGAGATAATGGGGACATTCCCTGTTTCCTGGCAAACGGGGACAGACCTCTATCCCCCGGCCTTCTTCACGTCGGTGTAGCCGAGCTTCTTGATTTCGTCGACCAGGCGGTCGCGGTGGTCGCCCTGGATTTCGATCACGCCGTTCTTCACGGTGCCGCCGGTGCCGCACTTCTTCTTGAGGGCGCTGCAGAGTTCTTCGAGCTGGGGGCCGGGCAGCGGGATCCCGCGGATGGCGCTCACGCCCTTGCCGCCGCGGTGGGCGGTCTCTTTCCAGATGCGGATCGCGGCGGCCTTGGGTGGAACCGGAGGCTTCAAGTCTTTTCCTCGAGGGCCATCCAGCGCTCCATGCGTTGGGCGATCAGCGATTCGAGCTCCGCGGCGCGTTCGCCGTCGCGATGCATCTCGTCGGGGCCGGCGAGATAGTAGTCCGGCGCGCACATCTTCTGCGTGAGCGCGGTCTGCTCCACTTCGAGCTTCTCGATCTCCGCGGGCAGCGATTCGAGCTCGCGCGCTTCCTTGTAGCTCAGTTTCCGTTTCGCGGGTGCGGGAGAGGGCGGCGGCACGGACTCGGATTTCGGCGCGACGATACGCAACGCGTCTCCTGCGACCGGCTGCGGCCGCTGGCGAACCCAGTCCGCGTAACCGCCGACGTATTCGCGCCACCGGCCGTTTCCTTCCGCCGCGATCGTCTGCGTGACCACGTTGTCGAGAAACGCGCGATCGTGACTGACCAGCAACAGCGTGCCCGCGTAGTCCTGCAGCATGTTCTCGAGCAGTTCGAGCGAATCGATGTCGAGGTCGTTGGTCGGTTCGTCGAGCACGAGCACGTTCGCCGGGCGCGCGAACAGGCGCGCGAGCAGCAGCCGATTGCGCTCGCCGCCCGACAACATGCGGATCGGGGCATTCGCGCGGCGCGTCGGAAACAGGAAATCCCCGAGATAACTCGTGACGTGTTTGCGCGCGCCGCCGATCTCGATCCAGTCCGAACCCGGCGATACGGCTTCCGAGAGCGTCTTCTCCGGATCGAGCTGCTCGCGCAGCTGGTCGAAGTACGCGACCTGCAGATTGGTACCGCGGCGGATCCTTCCCGAATCCGGCTCGAGCGCGCCGACGATGAGCTTGATCAGCGTGGTTTTGCCCGCGCCGTTCGCGCCTAACAACCCGACGCGGTCGCCGCGCATGATGCGCAGCGAAACGTCGTCGAGCACGCGCCGTTCGCCGAAGCTCTTCGAGACGTTCTCGAATTCCGCGACCAGCTTGCCGGATCGTTCGCCCGTGTCGACGATGAGCCGGATCGAACCCTGCCGCTCGCGGCGCGCCGCGCGTTCCTCGCGCAGGTGCTCCAGGCGCTTCACGCGGCCTTCGTTGCGCGTGCGCCGCGCTTCGACGCCCTTGCGGATCCACACTTCTTCCTGCGCCCAGAACTTGTCGAAACGCCGATTCGCGAGATCCTCGGCCGCGTCGATCTCCGCCTTGCGCTGTTCGTAGGTGGAGTAGTTGCCGGGAAACGTGCGCAGCTGGCCGCGATCCAGCTCCGCGATGCGCGTGACCACGCGGTCGAGGAATCGCCGGTCGTGCGTGATGACGACGCAGGTGACGTTCCTCTGAAGCTGCTCTTCGAGGATTTCGATGCCCTCGAAATCCAGGTGGTTGGTCGGCTCGTCGAGCAGCAGCAGGTCCGGCTCGAGCGCGAATGCCAGCGCGAGCGCGCCGCGCTTGCGCTCGCCGCCGGAGACCTGCTCCGGCGAGACGTCGACGTTCACGGCGAAGCGGTGCAGGAATTCCGCGAGGCGCGTTTCGGCCGCATGCCGGTCGCGTTCATCGTGAATGGCGGCGAAGTCACCGCGCGCCAGGAGCGAGTCGCGCAGCGTGGGGGCCGGCGGCAGCACCGGCTCCTGCTCGACCAGCGCGATCTTCAATCCCGGCTTGCGCTGTACCTCGCCATCATCGAGCGCCATCCGTCCGGCGAGCACGCCTAACAAGGAGGACTTGCCCGTGCCATTGCGGCCGATGAGCCCGATGCGCTCGCCCGCGGCGATCGCGAGGGCCGCGCGATCGAGAAGCGGAGTCAGGCCGAACGCGAGTTCGGCGTCCTTGAGTGCGATTATCGTCACGGAAACGTTACCGGCGGATCACAGCGGATTCGCGAGCTCCAGCCAGATCCATTCCGTCGCGTCGGTGACGTTCGAGCCGCGTCCGCCGGTGGATGGAAAGTTGTTGTCGTTCACGATCACGACGTGTTTCCGATCCAGGACTTCGATGGACTCGGTGGTGTGATACGGAAAGCGGAACGGAGTGCCCGGGGAGAGAGATTCGATGACTCCGCGCGTATTGCCGATGTGCAGCAGATCGATGACCAGTTTCTTCGCGATCGGCTTGCCCGGCTGCGCCTTGTCGAGGTCGATCGAATATACGCGCTTGGCCTTCGCGGCGTCGCCCTGTTCGCTGTCCCGCTCGATGACGACGAATCGATTGCCTTCGATGCGCGACATCTCGGTGACCGAGACTGTATCCGGATCGAGCGCATATACAAGTGTGCGCGGCAGCCACTTCCCCGTGGTCGTGTCGAACCTCTGCACGCGCAACGTCTTTGGCGGATCGTCCGCGACGGTGCCTTCGAGGATGGTCACGAGCGTGCGCCCGTCGCCCGCGAGGTCCATCGCCTCGATGCCGCGCGAATGATCGAGACTCGGCTTCGCGCCGCCGGCGAGCACCGCGGGATGATCCGGCGAGTACACGGCGTCGGGTAGTTCGATCGGCGGTTGCAGCAGTTCTCCGTCGACCGAAAAATGCAGCAGCCACGGACCGAACTCGTCGCCGATCCAGAACGTCTCGTCGGGCATCGTCACGAGCGACTCGGGATCCGCGTCGGCTCCCGTGAGGAATCGCTCCGGCGTGTTCTCCTCGGCGATGCGCCACGGAAAGAACTTCGCGGGATCGGACAGTTCGATGACCGCCTGCAGCGCGCTGCGCGAATCGCCGCCCACGTTGGTCCGGGGGCGCGCGTCGAATAGATAGATCACGAGCCGGTAGTCGGGGCTGTTCCACTTGCGGCCGAAACCGTTGTCCGAGAGCGCCCACCAGGCGCCGGCCGTGGGCCCGGGCTTGATGGAGCTCACGCCCTGGACGGGCTGCGCGTCGAAGCGCGGCGCGGGGCCGCGCCTTCCATCACCGTCGAATTCTCCGGATGAAGGCGGACCGCGGAACGCTTCAGCGGGCATCACGATGTGGCCGATGAGCTCGACCGAGGGCGGCGGCGGGGGTGGCGGTGGCACGACCGGCTTCCTGGCGGCGGGCTTCGCGGCCGGCTTCGCGGCGGGTTTCGACGCCGGCTTCGAACTACCAGCATCCGGCTTCTTCGCGGGCGCGGTCTGCGCGACCGCCGTCATCGCGAACACGAGCGCGAGCGCGCACGCCGCGACGAGCGAGGCGGCGACCGTCAGGACGCGCGTTCGGGCAGCAAGCATGGGGGAATTCTACCCATGGCACTGGTCGGGCTCACCAGCATTGCAGGGGAATATGTGATGTCGTCAGCCGGGCGGCCGCGGCGCGATGACCTGGAACCCGAGAAGTTCGACGTCCCTGCACCGATAGTGCTCCTTGCATTCCTCGTCGCTGCACAGGTCGGTGGATAGGTATTTCTTGTTGTCGTCGCAGAACACCGTGGCGACGCAGGCGTTCGCGCCCTGCTCGTGCGCGATCTCGAGCGCCCCCAGCAGGTTGGCGCCGGAGCTGATGCCCACGGCGATCCCGAGCTCGTTCGCGAGGCGTTGCGACATCACGATGGCGTCGCCGTCCCAGACGTCGAGAATGCGCCCGAGATCACCGAGCTTGACGATCGACGGCACGAATTCGTCGCTGATGCCCTGGATGCGATGTCGTCCCACCTTGTGCCCGGTGCGCAGTGTGGGCGAGTTCGCGGGCTCGAGCGGATGCGCGACGATGTCCTTGCCAAAGCGTTCGCGCAGATGACGCGCGACGCCCATCACCGTGCCGCCTGTGCCCACGCCGGCGACGAACGCCGTGGGAGTCTTGCCAAGCGTCGCGAGCTGCGCCGTGATCTCGGGGCCCGTGGTTTCGTAGTGAGCCTGCACGTTCGCTGTGTTGTCGAACTGCTGCGGCCGGAACACGTGGCCGGCTTCGCGCGCGAAATCGTCGGCCATGCGAATCGATCCGAGAAAGCCGCCGAGCTCCGCGGACACGGGAATCACCGCGGCGCCGAGACTCTGGATGACGAGTACGCGCTCGCGGCTCATCCAGTCGGGCATGTAGATGCGCACCGGATGACCGAGCGCGCGGCCGATGGCCGCGAAGGAAATACCCGTATTGCCGCTCGTCGCCTCGGCGATCACGTCTCCGGGCGCGATGTCGCCGCTCGCGTAGGCGCGCTGCAGGATGTAGAGCGCCATTCGGTCCTTGATGCTGCCCGTGAAGTTGTACGCCTCGTGTTTCGCGTAGATGCGGTGCTCGTGTCCGCGATAACGCACTTGCAGTTCCAGCATGGGCGTGGCGCCGACGAGGCGCGACAACGCGGAGAGTTTGTGGGTGGGCATGCGGGCGCGATTCTACTCGGGAACCCGTTCGTGGGTTCCCTGATACAGTTCACGCATGTTCCGCACCGCGCTGCTGCTCGCCTGCGCTCTTGCCGGCGCGGCCCTGGCGCCCCGCGCGTCGGCGCACGCCGTCGGAACGAGCTACTTGTTCGCCGAGCTCGACGAGGCCGGCGGCCCGGCGACATTGCGCTGGGAGATGAATGCGAACGAACTCGCGTGGAACGTCTTCATCGATGGCGACACCGATGGCGTCATCACGCAGGACGAACTGGACCGCGCGAAGCTCGCACTCATCCCGGCCATCGCATCGCAGCTCGTGGTGACGCGTGGCGAGACGCCCTGCGCGATCGGCTACGACAGAGCCGTCGTGCGGCCCGTGGACGAGCACACCGTCGTCGCCATTTCGCTGGAGGCGAAATGCGCGCAGCCGGGACTCGTCACGATCGGCGGCCCGCTCTTCCTGTCGGGTTACGAGCAGCGCGTGATTCTGGAGATCACGCGCGGTGGGAAGAGCACGGCGGTCGTGCTGAGCCAGGACGATCACACCTGGTCGGAATCCGAACGCGTTTCCTCCTGGGCTAGCTTCGCGCATTTCGTCGGGCAGGGGATATGGCACGTGCTGATCGGCTACGACCACATCGCTTTCGTATTGCTGTTGCTCCTGCCCTCGGTGATGCGGCCATCGAATGGAAGATGGCAGGGCGCCGAGGGACTCGGCCCGGTCGCGCGCGACATCGTGACGATCGTCACCGCATTCACCGTCGCGCATTCGATCACGCTCGCGCTCGCCATCACGGGCGTCGTGCGGCTGCCCACGCAGCCGATCGAGCTCGCGATCGCCGCGTCGATCGCGGTTGCGGCCGCCATCAATCTCATGCCGCGCCTGTCGCGCGCGCGTCTGCCGCTCGCGTTCGGCTTCGGCTTGGTCCACGGTTTCGGATTCGCGAACGCACTCAGTGATCTGGACGCGCAGGGTTCCGGCCTTCTGCCGCTGCTCGCGGGATTCAACATCGGCGTGGAAATCGCGCAGCTCGCGATCGTCGCGCTGGTGCTGCCGGTCATCTACGCGGTGCGTCGCACTCGCTGGTACGCGAGTGGCGTCTTGCCGCTGGGCTCCTGCGCGCTGGGCGCGGCCGGCGTCGTCTGGCTGATCCAGCGACTCTAGTTGGAGTTCCTGCGGCGCGCCGGCGCCTTGCGGCCCGACGCGGTGAGGATGCCGGAGTAGCCGTACATCTCGTTGTCGGGGCAGGAGATGACCTGCACGTCGATGCTCGAGTTGATGAAGCCGTTGTTGGACATCGCGGACCGCATGTCGTCGATGCTCAGGTTCGAGCCGGGGAACATCCGGTCGCCGCACTTGTAGGCCTCGCAGCGGTGCAGCGCGTGGATGATGAACGTGCCGCCCGGCGCGAGCATCGAGGTCACGTTGCGCATGCAGCTGGTCCACACCGATCGGTCGCTCGAGATCGCGTCGATGCAGAAGCCCGAGATGATGAGATCGTAGAAATTTTCGCGCGTCGGCCCGAGCGGCTGGCGCAGGCGCGCATCGCTCACGTACAGGCCTCTAACCACCTTGCGCGTGAGCGCTTCGCGCTGGAGTATGCGCGAGGCGCTCGCATTCCGTTCGCCTTCGCAGGCGAGCACGTAACGCGTGAAGCGGTTCCATTCGGGAGCGCTTTCATCCGCGCACAGCCATTCACGCGCCTCGGACAGGTTGTCGGACAGCCAGTCGGCCATGTCCATGCGGAAGGTATATTTCGATGCGGCGATCGCGCGATGCAGCGTCGGCCCGCATCCGTATTCGAGTCCGCGGCCGAAATGCGAGCGCGCGGCGCGCAGCACCTCGATCTGGTACGCGAGTACCGCCTGCTCATCGGGGAGGACGACTTCGCTGTAGTAGGTGTCGAAGTAGTCGCGCGCCTTCCACTCCGAGTAGTCAGCGACCAGGGGATTTCGAGTCAGGGTCCCGTCTATCACTGTCTTCACCCTTCTAGTCCGTTAGTTATTGATTGGGCTTTTTGTCAAACCCTTATGTCAGAGGATACTTACGGCCCGCGTCGCTCAATAGCCGACGCCTCCCTACTAGAACCCCTGTGGACCGGGGGCCCCACCTACTGCAACTCCATGGTCCGACGGGTGAAATCGCCCGGTTGGGCGTCCCTGGACACGTAAACGTGGAGGTGGATCAACGTGCAAGTTGGCGCCGCTGGTAACAATAATCGGCCATGAACGCCCGTCCCGAATCCGCCCAGGCCGCCGAGGACGCCCAGCTGCCGGCTGAATTCCGCTCGGCGCTGGAGCTCGCGCAGGCGGCCGTCTGGGACTGGCGGCTGACCGGCGACCGGTTCCAGGTGGACGAAGCGTGGACGCGCGCCCTGGGGATAGACGTCCCGGCCGGCGCGATGTCCGTCGAGCAATGGAAGCGCCGGGTCCATCCCGACGACCTCGGCGCGTTCATCGCCGCGGCGGAATCCTGCCAGCACGGCGGCGACCGTTTCGAGTGCGAGTACAGGTTGTTAGCCGCGGGGCATCGCTGGTTGTGGGTGCTGCATCGCGGCCGCGTCGTGCTGCGCGAGCGCGACGGTTCCGCGGCCCGGATCACCGGGTTGCTGCTCGACATCGACCGCCGCAAGAGCGAGGAGGTCGCGCGCAGCGACAGCGAATCGCGTCTCGCGACCGCGTTGTGGGGCGCACGCGCGGCGTTCTGGCAGTGGCACGTGCCGAGCAATGCGCGCACCGCAAGCCCCCTGTGGCTCGCGATGACGGGATATTCGCGCGCGCAGTGGGAAGCGATTCCGAATCCCTGGTTCAGCAACCTGCACCCTGAGGATCGCGACCGCGTCGACGCGCAGCTGCGCGAACATGCCCAGGGCGAGCGCGACTCGGTCGAGTTCGAGTATCGCTTCAAGACGGCCAACGGCGAATACCGCTGGATGCAGGATCGGGGCCGCGCCGTCGAATGGGATCTGCAGGGCCGCCCCGCGCTGGTGATCGGCGTCTCGCTCGACATCGATGCCGCCAAGCGCGCCGAAGCGCACCTGGCCTCGAGCGAGCACATGCTCGAGACGGCGGCGTGGGGCGCGGGCATCGGCCTGTGGGAAACGAATTTCGTCACGGACACCACGCGTTGGTTCAACGACTGGTGCGACCGGCACGACATCTATCCCTGCGACGGCACGGATCACGTGGCGCGCTGGGACGAGAACCTGCACCCCGACGAGGGCCCGGAGGCGACACGCCGCTTCAAGGAACACGTCGACGGCAAGGCCGAGTACTACGACGCGGAGTACCGCATCAAGACCCGCGGCGGCCTTTGGCGCTGGGTATTCGAGCGTGGCCGCGTGGTGGAACGCGACGCGAACGGCAAGGCCGTGCGCATGCTCGGCGTGTGCATGGACCTCGACGAGGCGAAGGTCGCCGAACGGCGCGCCAACGCGCGCAACGAGCGCGTCGAGACCGCGCTGCAGCTAACTACCGCCGGCGTGTGGGACTGGGACGTCGAACACGGTCTGGCCAATCACACCGACGGTTATTACCGGGTATTCGGCGTCGACCCCACGTTCGGCCGCTCGAATCCGAACACCTGGCGCCAGCTGCTCGGCACCGATCCCGAAAACGAGATGGAGGAATTCCGCGATCGACTGCGCCACGTCGATCCGGGCGCTTCCATGCTCGAGACGGAATACCGTTTCCGCCATACCGACGGCAGCTGGCACTGGGCGCTCGACCGCGCTTACGTCATCGAGCGTGCGCCGGATGGCAGCACGCGACGCGTGCTCGGATTGGTCGTCGACATCACCGCGCGGAAGCTGCGCGAAATGGCCCTGTCGGCGGGCGCACAACGGTTCCGCGCGATCGCGAGCGAGCTCCGCTGCATCATTTATGAAATCGATGCCGAGACCAACAACCTGACCAGCGAAGGCGGCGAACGGGTGCTCGGATACCCGCCGGCGGAATACAAGGCGCGCGCCACCGACTGGACCGCGCTGATGCATCCGGAAGACCAGCCACTGGTGCAGAACTGGTACGAGCGCAGCGAGGATGGAATGCTCGCGTTTCAGTACCGCATCCGGCATCACGACGGCCATTACGTCACGCTGCTGGATTCCAGCGTCGCGGTGCGCGACGCCGCGGGCAAGATCCTGCGCATCGTCGGCGTCGCGATCGACATCAGCGAGCAGGCGCGTCAGCAGGAGGCGCTGCGCGAATCGCAGGAATTGCTGCAGATCGTGGCGGCCGGCACGGGCGACTGGCTGATCCTGGTCGATACCGAGCGCCGCGTGCAGTTCATCAACCGCGGCATCCGCGCGCACTCGCGCGAGAGCATCGTCGGCCAGCGTCTCGACGAGATCGCCGTCGCCGAGGATCGCGAGAACATCCTCAACGCGCTCAAGCAGGTGCTCGAGACCGGCGAACCGGTCGACCTGCAGTTCACGAGCTCCGGGACTCAGTACGGCGGGCGATATTTCGATTCGCGCATCCGCGCGGTCCGTTCTCCGACCGGCATCACGGGCGCGGTGATCAACATCACCGAAATCACGGATCGCCACGCCGCGATGCACCTGCGTGAGACGCAGGCGCGCATGTTCGAGCTGCTGCACGAAGGCGTGGTCGTGATTGACGTGAACAACCGGATCCGCATGGCGAACCCGGCGTTCGAGCGCATGTTCGGATTCACCGCGGGTACCGCGGTCGACACGTCGATCGATGACCTCATCGCGCAGCCGCCCGGCGGCCAGCGCGGGATCATGGACCAGCGCCTGATCGCCACGAACGGCGATCCGCCGGGACTTTCGCCGGTCGAGTTCAAGTGCCGCAGGCGTGATGGATCGACCTTCGACGCCGCCTGCGTCGCAACCCTCACGCACGTCGACGGTGAGACGCATCGCCTGGCGGTCATCACCGATGTGACGGAGCGCCGCGGGCTCGAACGCGAGATCCTCGAGATCGCCGGGCGCGAACAGTTGCGCATCGGCTCGGACCTGCACGACGGCCTGGGGCAGGACCTCACCGGTGTCGCGCTCATGCTGCGCAGCGTCGTGGCGCAACTCAGGAAGGAGAATTCGTCAGCGCGCGCCGACGTCGAGGACATCATCAGCCTCGTCAATGGCGCCATCGAGAGCACCCGCGCCATGGCGCGGGGCCTCGCGCCGGTGGGCGCGGATCGCGGCGGCCTGATCGCGGGACTTCAGTCCATGGCGGTGCGCGGCATGGAGCGGTATGGTGTACGCGCCCATTTCAGCACTTCGCTCAAGGAACCGCTGACGCTCGACGACGCTGCTGCAACGCACCTATATCGAATTGCACAAGAGGCCTTCACGAATGCAATCCGGCACGGGCGCGTCACGCAGGTCACGATCGACCTGGCCACGGGAGACGGCAGCCTGACCCTGTGTGTCCAGGACAACGGTAGGGGTTTCGATGAGCGCAACGCGACCAGCAACGGGATGGGCATGAAACTCATGCGTTACCGCGCTCAGATGCTGGGCGGTGATGTGGCGATCTCCAACAATCCGGGTGGCGGGGTCGTGGTCCGCTGCAACTGTCCCCATCGCGCGCCGTCGGGCTGGGATGCGGCCCCGCGCGGCGGATTCCCGCTCAAGGACTGAGCCTGTCTAACTATAGTCGCGCAATAGGCCCCGGGCAGGATTGACGCTCCGCCGTATCTTCGTCACGATCCCTGCCTAATATTCGGGCGTAGGGGATTAGTCATGAATGCAGCGTTGGCCACGAAACGACAGATTCTCATCGTCGACGACCATCCCATCGTGCGCCAGGGCCTGCGCCGGATGTTCGAAGCAGAGGCGGATCTCGCGGTCTGCGGCGAAGCCGACAGCGAGCCGGCCGCGCGCGAGGCGATCCGCGCCAAGAAGCCCGACATCGTCGTCGTCGACCTGTCGCTCGAGCGCGGCGACGGCATCGAACTAGTTAGGCAGATGCACGCCGAGATGCCCGAGCTGCGCATGCTCGTGTTGTCCATGCACGACGAAACCATCTACGCCGAACGGCTGCTCGCCGCGGGCGCGATGGGCTACATCATGAAGCAGGCCGCGTCCGACCAGCTGCTGATCGCGGTGCGCCGCGTGCTCGACGGCCGCACCTACGTGAGCGAGACGGTGCAGCGTTCGCTCGATCAGCGCGCGGGCGAGAACCGCTCCGAGACCAACGATCCGGTCGCGCGCCTGTCGAATCGCGAAGTGCAGATACTCAACATGATCGGCCGCGGCATGAGCTCGCGCGAGATCGCGCAGGAATTCACGCTGTCGGTGAAGACGATCGAGTCGCACCGCCAGACCATCAAACACAAGCTCGGTCTCGCCACCAACAGCCAGCTCCTGCAGTACGCGATGAAGTGGTTCAGCGGCGGTACCCAGCGCAGCTGAAGAATGTTGGTGCCGGATGGAGGAAGTGGGGAATTACCTCCGGTAATCCCGCAATTCAGTCCAGCCGGTCGTAATTCGCCACCTCTCCGGGCCGGCCCCACCACGCAGAAAGTCCCTGTTTTTCCCGGGATTTTTTGCCCTATTCAAACCCGAAGCCTCTGAGATGCCTCCAATCCGCGTACACGGGAGAGGCGCTTGGCGGACGGTTCAACAGCTCGATTGGCCCCGATGACGAAAACCGACACGGTGGTCGAGTTCGACGCGATGCTCATCGAGCGCGCGCGACGCGGCGACACCCGAGCCTTCGAACGCCTCTACCGTGAGCACGTCGGGCGCGTGAACGGACTGTGCCTGCGCATGACGCGCAATCCGGATCTGGCCGCCGATTGCACCCAGGACGCCTTCATCAAGGCGTGGAAAGCGCTGCCGCGCTTCGAGGCGCGCAGCAGTTTCTCGACCTGGCTGCATCGGATCGCGGTGAACACCGTGCTCGAACGGCGCCGCGGCGGCATGAACAGCGAAGTGCCCGTCGAGGATCCGACCGAATACGAGGATCCGGTGATGGTGCTCGACACGCCCGTCGAAGAGAGCGAGCTCGAGGCGGCGGTTCAATCGCTGCCGCAGGGCGCGCGCGACGTGCTCGTGTTGTGTGGCCTGTATGGATACGAACATGCGGAGGCCGCGTCGATGCTCGGCATCGCCGTCGGCACCTGCAAGGCGCAGCTGCACCGCGCACGCGGGTTGCTGCGCGAGAGACTGGAAAGAGGTGTGCAATGAATACGCGACGCGTGAAACGAATCGACGAACTGGCGCGCGACGTCGCGCCGGCACGCGACCTGTGGCCCGCGATCGCCGCGGCGATCGAGGCCGAGAAGGCGGTCGCCACGACGCCGTCCGTCGAGCGGCGCCGCAACTGGTGGCCCGCGCCGGCCGTCGCCGCCGCGATTGCGCTGGTGGCCGTTGGCGTCCTGATCGGTCGGCAGATGACACCCGAGGTGGTCGTCACGGCCGCGACCCATACCACGCCGGCGAACGATGCCGCCGCGCTGCCGGCCGCGTATGAACGCGAGGCGAAATACCAGAAGGTTCGTGAAGAGCTGCTCGTCGACGTGCAGGAGCGGCTCGAGACCATGCCGGCGGAAGAGCGTGAAAAAGTGGCCGCGAGCCTCGCGACACTGCGGCGCTCGATCGGCGAAATCGAAGCGGCGCTCGGACGCGATCCGGCGAATGCGTTGCTGCAGGAGTTGTTGGTGAGTTCCCGCCAGGAAGAGATGCGCGCCCTTACTGTGGTGCGCGATTCCGGCCGCCAGGAGATCTGATCATGTTCCAGTTCAAGAATCGTTTTCGTACCGGCCTGACGATCGTGTGCCTGCTGCCCCTGGCGGCGATGGCCAGCGACGTGGCCGTGGAACGCAAGGTCGCAGCGGACGCGAACGGAGAGGTCGTCATTTCCAACGTCTCGGGATCGGTGGACGTACGCGGCTGGGACCGCAACGAAGTCCAGGTCACGGGGCGTCTCGGCGCGGACGTCGAGAGACTGGACGTCGAAACTTCCGGCGGGCGCACGGTCATCAAGGTGATCCTGCCGCGAGGCCGCAACAGTGACAGCGACGCTGACCTGGACATCCAGGTTCCGCGAGGCAGTCGCGTCGAGGCCAGCGTCGTGAGCGCGGATCTTTCCTCGCGCGGCGTGCTCGGCCAGCAGCGCCTCAAGAGCGTCAGCGGCGAGATCACCGCGGACATCGCGGGCGACGATTCGGAGCTGCGCACGGTGAGCGGCGATCTGACGATCCGCGGCAACGGCAAACCACTGCGCCTGCGCGCGAGCACCGTCAGCGGCAACATCGACCTGACCAACGCGGCGGGTTCCGTGGACGTCGTGACCGTCAGCGGCAGCTCGCGGCTCGACCTGATCGAGGCCAGCGACGTGCGCGGGCGCACGACTTCGGGCGAGTTCGAGCTGCGCGCCAGGCTCACGCGCGATGGGCGGGTCGACGTGGAAGGCGTGAGCGGCGACATCACGTTGCGCGTCTCGGCGCCCAACGGGTTCTCCACGGAAATCGAATCCTTCAGCGGCGACATCGAGGGCTGCCTGGCCGGCGGCGTGGAACGCGTCAGCAAGTATGGCCCGGGCAAGCGGCTCAACATCCGCACGGTCGAGGCCGGCGCACGGGTGCGCGCCAAAAGCATGTCGGGCGACGTCGAGATCTGCGACCGTTGAGACAGGGCTGATGCGCGGCTGACGCCGCGCGATGCGCCGCGACCGACCTCGCTACAATGTCGGCCGCGTGCGTGTCCTCAAATGGGTGTCCCTGGGTTTTGCTGCGATCTTCGCGCTCGCCATCATTGGCGTGCTCCTGATCGTCTGGTTCGTGGACCCGAACCGTTTCAAGCCGCGGATCGAAGCGGCGGTGCGCGAGGCGACCGGACGCGAATTCACGCTGGCGGGAGACATCGACCTCGGTTTCTTTCCGTGGCTCGCGCTGCGCGCCGGTAACGGCAGCTTCGGCAACGCCGAAGGTTTCGGCGACGAGCCCATGGTCACGTGGCAAAGCGCCCAGCTCGGCGTGAAACTTTTCCCGCTGATCCGCGGAGACCTGGTCGTCGACCGCGTGCGGATTTCCGGCGCCGTCTTGCGCCTGGTGCGCAACACCGACGGTCGCGGCAACTGGGAAGGCATCGGCGGCGATGCGCCGCCCGATCCGGATTCGAAGAGCGGAGACCTGAGCGTAGACGGCATAGAGATCACCGACAGCCGGATCTCGTTCGTCGACGAGGGCGCGTCGCGCCGCGTCGAAGTCACGGAACTCGATCTCGAGACCGACGAGATCGTCATGGGCGAGCCCTTCACCGATACCGAGATCTCGGGACGCCTGCACATGGAAGGATTCGCGGCCGAAGGCGTGCCGTTCCGGCTCGCGGTCCCCAGGGCCGAGCTCGACGAAGAGTTCACGCGTTTCGATGTCGAGGAATTCGAGATCGCCTTCGGCGGTTTCGAGGCGCGGGGCGGCGCGCGCGGCAGCCTCGGCGACAACGTGAGCGTAGAGGGCGCGATCGAAACCAACGAATTCGATCCGCGTACGCTGCTGGCGTCGGTCGGTATAGAGCCGCCGAAGACCACCGATCCGAATGCATTGAGCGGAGTCGCCACGCAGGCGACGTGGAAGTTCGACGCGGGCGCCGTGCAGATCGAGCCGCTGACGCTCACGGTCGACGACACGAAGTTCACGGGCAATTTCCGGCGCGCGTCGGGCGATGAGGCGATCGGTGAGTTCAGGCTTTCCGGCGATTCTCTCGACATCGCGCGCTACGTTCCGCCCACGGATCCCGATAGCGAGCCCTTCGTCTTGCCGACTTCCACCATAAAGGCGTTGCGCTTTCGCGGCGTGATCGAGCTGGCCGAGGCGAAGTACGAGGACATCCTCATGAAGGGTGTGACGCTGCGGCTGCTGCTCGACGAGGGCGGTCTGCGCAGCGAGGGCAAGAGTCGATGAAACCCATCGCGCCGCGACTCGTGGAATGGCATGCGCGCGCCGGACGTCACGACCTGCCATGGCAGCGGCATCCATCGAAGGAGAGCGCCGCCTATCGCGTATGGGTTTCGGAAATCATGCTGCAGCAGACACAGGTCGGCACGGTGATCCCGTACTTCGAGCGATTCATGCGCAGCTTTCCGGACGTGCGCAGTCTCGCGGATGCGGCGCTCGACGAGATCCTGCACCTGTGGACGGGACTCGGCTACTACGCGCGTGCACGCAATCTGCACCGCGCGGCGCAGGTGATCCGCGACGAACACGGTGGTGTGTTCCCGCGCGACTTCGATTCGGTGGTCGCGTTGCCCGGCGTCGGCCGCTCCACGGCGGGCGCGATCCTCGCGCTGTCGGCGAACGAACGACACGCGATTCTCGATGGCAACGTGAAGCGCGTGTTGTCGCGGTATTACGCGATCGATGGCGCGCCGGACGACAAGGCGACACTCGAAACCTTGTGGGAACGCGCGGAAGAGAACACGCCGGCCAACGAAGCCGCGACGTATACGCAGGCGATCATGGACCTGGGCGCCACGCTGTGCACTCGCGCGAAACCGCGCTGCGCGGAATGCCCACTCACCGCGGACTGCCGCGCACGCATCGCGGGCCGACAGTTCGAACTGCCCGCGCCGAAACGCAGGCGCGCAACGCGACCGCGGCGGCGCGCGATCATGCTCGTGGCGCGCCACGAGCGCACGGTATTGCTCGTGCAGCGTCCGTCGACGGGCATCTGGGGCGGACTGTGGTGCCTGCCGGAATTCACCGATCGCGCCGGCGCCGAATCCTTCGCCGCCACCGCGTTGACGAATGCCCGGCTCGCGGCCGCGCCATTGCCGGACATCGAACACAGCTTCACGCACTTCGATCTGACGATCACGCCGATCGTCGCGAGCTGTCGTCGTGACGTCCGCATTCAAGAAGGTGGCACACTGTGGTATGACCTCTCGCGGCCCGCGCAGGTCGGACTGCCGGCGCCCATCAAGTCGCTGCTCGCGGAATTGTCGGAGAACATGAGTTCATGAGAATGGTGAATTGCGTGCTGCTGGGTCGCGAGGCGCCCGGCCTGGACAAGCAGCCGTACCCCGGCGAGATCGGGAAGCGCATCTTCGAGAACGTCTCGAAAGAAGCCTGGCAGCAGTGGGTGCGGCACCAGGTCATGCTGATCAACGAATACCGGCTGACGCCGATCGAGCCCGCGCACCGCAAGCGGCTCGAGTACGAGATGGAGAAATTCTTCTTCGGCGAAGGCTCGTCCGCGCCGAAGGAGTACGTGCCGCCGCCCAAATAGTCACGCAAAAAAAACGGCGCAGTTGCCTGCGCCGTCCAGTAAAGGCTGCGAGCGGGGGGAGCTCGGAGCCTGTTGCTCTAGAACTTCCCGGCCTGGAAGTCCGCGAATGCCTGGTGCAACTCCTCGCGGGTGTTCATCACGAACGGGCCGTAACGCGCCACGGGCTCCTTCAACGGACGGCCCGCAACCAGGATCGCGCGACTGCGCGGCGCACGTCCGTTCAGACGCACCTCCGTCCCGTCGCCGAGCACCGCCAGCTCCTGCTGGTTGATGACCGCCGCTTCACGGCCCACACCCACGGACACGGCGCCTTCGTACACGTAGACGAACGCCGAATGTCCCGCCGTTACCGGCAACACGAAATCCACGCCCGCGTCGAGCCGGATGTCCATGTAGGTAGGATCGGTCGCCGGCTGTTTCACCGGACCGGTCGCGCCCTCGAGGCTTCCCGCGATGACCTTGACGCTGACGCCGGGCCTATCCACCACCGGCAGCCTGTCGCCGCCGAATTCCTGATAGTTAGGCGCCGTCATCTTGTCTTTCGCCGGCAGGTTCATCCACAACTGGAACCCGCGCATGCGGCCCTCGGTCTGCTCCGGCATTTCCGAGTGCACGATGCCGCGGCCGGCCGTCATCCACTGCACGGCGCCGGGCTCGAGCACGCCCTCGTGACCGTGGTTGTCCTTGTGGCGCATGCGGCCGTCGAGCATGTACGTGACCGTCTCGAAACCGCGGTGTGGGTGCTCCGGAAAACCGGCGATGTAGTCCTCGGCCTTGTCCGTGCCGAACTCATCCAGCAGCAGGAAAGGATCGAGGTCCGGAAGCCGGGGCTGGCCGATCACACGCGTGAGCTTGACGCCCGCGCCGTCGGACGCTGGCATGCCGCGCAGTGTCTGCGTGACGGCCCTCGTGATGACCGGATTGGGGGTGTTGGCGACGATGGTTTCGGTTTTCATAGGTCGGCCGACATGGAGCCGGAAGCGCCGAAAGCAAGTGCGGCCCAGGCCCCCGGAAGCTCAGCCGAACATGATCGCGGAGGCCTTTTTCTCGGCCGACAAGGGCCTGAAAACGCCGCCCGCATTGGCGCTGACGTTCGTGATCTCGCCCGCGATCACGTGCTGGTTGTCGCTGTACAGGTCGATCCGTACGAACGAAAACGGTGCGCTCAAGACGCTCGCCACGCGCAGCATCTCCGGCAGGGTATCGGGCCGCGGCAGCACCTTGTTCGAGCGCGGATACAGGATCGAAAAGTCCTGCTCGCGCCAGTCGGTGTCGAGGATCTTGCGTGTGTGATGCGTGTGGCGATCCATGTCCACCTGGATCAGCTTCGGAATGCCGTTGAAGCAGAAGAACCGGTAATCGGAAAGGTCGGCGCTGTCGAACACGAGCGGTTCGACGATGACCTTCGGGCGCAGCGTCTTGTAGTTGAGCTCGCGACCGGCCACGTAGTAGTTGAGGTCGAACCACCTCCGGATGCGTTCGCGATCGATGGGCTCGCCTTGCCTGCGCAGGATGTACTGCGCGCTCGCGTGCGTGGGCTTGATGATGCAGCGGGCCGGGAATTCGAAGCCGTCGACCTGCGCGGGCGAACGCAGAACGGCGATGGTCGGCACGTTGTATTCGTCGCCGATCGTCGCCTTGATGTAGATCTTCACGAGCTCCTTGTCCGAGACGAACACGCGCAGCGGATCGATGATTTCGTCCGTCGTCTTGAGCCGATAGAGAACGTCGTTCCACAACATTCCGTCTCCGGGGAGACGCTTGTGTTTGCTGAGGAACAGCAGCCGGTGATAGAGGTTGTCGCCGAAGCGGTTGTGCGGCAGGACGCGTCGCCTCAACTTTGGAAGCAGGGTCGCCAGCAGGCGATAGAGGGCGGAATCCCGATTGTGATCTGGCGCATGTTCCTCTGGCGCGCCGTGGGCGTTGGCCGTTGTCGCTTCAACCATGGTGGACCTCTCGAACGGGGCGTCATTCTTGGCGGGCCCTCCGGCGCAAAGCTGTAGGAAAGCGGGTGGCGGAAACGCCGCGTGCACGCCAATCGGCCGTACCTGGTCACTCGCGGATCGGCGAGACGGGCGAATCTCACGAAAATCAACTAGTTGCGGTATTGATTGCTTGACGCGCCCGCGGCCGGCCGGTCTAATACGCGCCCCTCGTTCGAGGGGCCCCCGAAAGGGGATTCCAACGGCGGCCAGGTAGCTCAGTTGGTAGAGCAGCGGATTGAAAATCCGCGTGTCGATGGTTCGATTCCGTCCCTGGCCACCATTTCCGTTGCGCTCGCTATCGCTCGCTCCACTTCAATGCTGGCCAGGGACGTAATGCCTGCGCTCGCGTGGTCCATTCGACGTCAGTCGTGGCCGGACACCAGATTCGGGCGGCGACTAACTAGTCGAGACGTTCGGCCCGCATGGCGGAAGTTCGCGAAAAGAGTGATCGGGTCGTGTGACAATGCCGCATGAACCTCGAATGGCTCGGCTTCGCCGCCGCGGCGCTCACCAGCGCGTCTTTCATCCCCCAGGCCGTCATGACGATCCGGACGCGAGATACGCGCGGCATATCGCTCGGGATGTACGCGATGTTCACGGTGGGCGTCGCGTTGTGGCTCGCGTATGGGGTCGCGCTCGATTCGTGGCCGATGATCGTCGCGAACACGGCGACGCTCGCGCTCGCGGGGACGATCCTCGTGATGAAACTGCGTTTCGGCTGAGAAGAACGCCGGCAGCCGAGCCTTTCGCTCGCTCCTTCCGATAAATTCCGGTCAATTACCTCCTTTATCGATCGACTTCGCTCATCGTGGTATTTTGATCGCAACAAGTTGATTTCATTCGGCGTTGCCCGACTCCGAGGGCGTTTTATGGACGCCACAACGGGCCGCTTGGCGCTGGTAAATCGGTGTCACTTGCGGTACATAATGATCAAGTTCGATCAATTCGAACGGTGAGCGGCAGCTGAAGGGGCATGTCGGTCACCGAAGAGCGCGCCTTTGTTTGAGGGGAAAAACACGTGCCCAACAGAAATCAGGTCTCTTCCACGCGTTCGCCTTTTGCGCGGCCGAAACTGGCGGTCGCCATCGCCATGTGTCTCGGCTCGGCGGGCATGGTCATGGCGGCGGACGAAACGCCATCCCAGGAGCTCGATGAAGTCGTCGTCACTGGTTTTCGTGGCTCGCTGAACACGGCGCTCAACGAGAAGCGCAACGAGACCGCCGCGATCGACGTGATCGCCGCGGAAGACATCGGCAAATTCCCCGACAGCAATCTCGCCGAATCGATGCAACGCATTCCCGGCGTCGCGCTCACGCGCGGCGACGGCGGCGAAGGCCGCAACATCTCCGTGCGTGGCCTCGCCCCGGGCTTCACGAAAGTGCGCATCAACGGAATGGAAGGCGCCGCGCAGACCGGCTCGAGCGACATCTACGGCGCCGGCAACAACGGCCGCGCCTTCGACTTCAACGTGTTCCCCACCGAGATCTTCTCGCAGCTCGCCGTGCGCAAGACGCCGTCGGCAGACGTGGAAGAAGGCTCGCTCGGCGCGACGGTCGACCTGCGTTCGCCGCGTCCCTTCGACTATGCCGACAACCAGGCTTTCAGCATCACCGCGCGCGGCATCTACAACGAAGTCAGCGAGGAAGTCGACCCACGCGTTTCGCTGCTCGCGGGCAAGAAATTCTTCGACGAAACATTCGGTGTGCTCGCGACTTTCTCGTTCCAGGAGCGTCACACGCGCGAAGTCGGCTACTCCGCGGTCGACATCCTTCACTTCGGCACGAACGGCAACAACATCGGCACGGCGGGAGCACCCGTCAACCTGCCGTTCTGCACGCCCATCGGCTGGACGCTGACCGGCATGAGCCCCGCGAACGGCGTGCGCGGCGCGGACGCGAACAATTGCAGCGTGCAGACCCAGATCGGCAACACGAACCCGCGCACCAGCGATCTTCAGGCCTTCACCACCGTCTACAACATGACGAACCCGGCGATTCGCGACGCCGCGGGCAACCTCGTACCCGGAGGCGGCGCCTTCCATCCGCGCCTGCCGCGCTACGTGAACTCCGAGCAGGACACCGAGCGCACCGGCGGTAGTTTGTCGTTCCAGTGGCAGCCGACCGAGAACACGACGATCTCGCTGGATGGCCTGTTCTCGCGCTACCAGCAGG